>NZ_JAFMTB010000001.1:0-300000 GCF_017916475.1 Patulibacter sp. SYSU D01012 | reverse complement strand
CGGAGAGCCCGAAGCCGATCGCGTTCGTCCAGGCGTCCTGGCACAAGGACATCGTCGACCAGGCGCGGGCCGGCTTCGTCGCCGAGATCGGCGAGCGGGGCGTCGACGAGGAGCAGATCGAGGTCTTCGAGGTGCCCGGCGCGTTCGAGATCCCGCTCCACGCCAAGCGGCTCGCCGAGACCGGGCGCTACGCGGCGATCGTCGCCGCCGGCCTGGTCGTCGACGGCGGCATCTACCGCCACGACTTCGTCGCCACCGCGGTCATCGACGGGCTGATGCGCGTGCAGCTCGACACCGGCGTCCCCGTCTTCTCGGTCGTCCTGACCCCGCACCACTTCCACGAGCACGCCGACCACCACGACTACTTCCACGCGCACTTCGTGGTGAAGGGCGAGCAGGCCGCCCGCGCGGCGGTCGAGACGCTCGAGTCGCTCGAGCGCGTCGACGCCCTGGCCTAGGCGCGGCCGACCCGAGGCGTGGCGGCCCCGCGGCGACGTCCGTCGGGGCCGACGCTCCCGAGCCGTCGGAGCGGGGCCCTCCGCCGCGACGCGCCCGGATCCGCCGGGGCGGCTCGTAGCATGCCCCTGTGCCCGGTTCGCTGGACTTCGCGGGGATGCTCGCGGCCCTCGAGGGTCGTCGCGCCCCCGCCCCGCGTCACCCGCTCGACGACCTCGCCGAGGTCGCGGCCGTCGCCCAGCAGCACCTGAGCGGCTTCCTCGCTCCTCGGCCCGACGCGCCGAAGCAGCCGGTCGCCCCGCGCGGCCGCCGCCCCGGCCGCTGACGGCCGGACGCCCACGCGAATCGCGGTCTAGGCTTCGGCCATGGCCGACTCCATCTCGTTCTCCCGCGGAGCCCCGTCCGCCGACATCGTCGACATCGAGGGGCTGAAGCAGGCCGCCGTCCGGGCCTTCGAGAACGATCCGGCCGGTGTCGCCGGCTACGGCACCGCGGTGGGCTACGTGCCGCTGCGCCGCCACATCGCCGCGAAGCACGGCGTGCCGGAGGACCACGTCCTGGTGACGAACGGCTCGATGCAGGCCGACGCCTTCCTCTTCGACGAGGTCGTCGAGCGCGGCGACACGGTGGTCGTCGAGCGCCCGACGTACGACCGCACGCTCCTCGGGCTGACCGAGCGCGGCGCCGACGTGCACCTGATCGGGCTGCAGGAGGACGGCATCGACGTCGATGAGCTCGAGGCGGCGCTGAAGAACGGCCTGCGGCCGAAGCTCGCGCACGTCATCCCCAACTTCCAGAACCCGGGCGGCTCGACGCTGTCCCTGGAGAAGCGCCGGCGTCTGCTCGCGCTGGCCGCCGAGCACGACTTCCTGATCTTCGAGGACGACCCGTACGTCGACGTGCGGTTCTCCGGCGAGCCCCTGCCGCGGATGCTCGAGCTGGACGCGCCGGGCGAGTCGAACACGCCGACGAACGTCGTCTACGCCTGCTCGTTCTCGAAGACGGTCTGCCCGGGCGTGCGCGTCGGCTACCTCGTCGGCAACCCGCAGCTCATCGCCCGGATCCAGCGCCGCGCGACGAACACGTACATCTCGCCGAGCCAGGTCTCCCAGGCGATCGTGCACGAGTTCGTGTCCGGCGACCGCTACGAGGCGGCCCTGGAGAACGTCAAGCGCGCCCTCGGCGAGCGCGCCGACACGCTCGCCGCCGCCCTGCGCGAGCACCTGCCGCAGGCGACGTTCGTCAAGCCCGAGGGCGGCTACTTCCTGTGGGTGTCGCTGCCCGAGGGCGAGGGCCACGACTGCGCCCGCATCGCCGAGGAGGCCGCCGCGCGCGGCGTCCAGATCGTCAAGGGCACCGACTTCCTGGTCGAGGGCGGCGAGAACGCCTTCCGCCTGGCGTACTCCGCGGTGACCGCCGACCGCATCGACGAGGGCGTCCGCCGCCTGGCCGAGGCCGTCGAGGCCGCGAAGGCCTGACCCGGCCGCCCCGCGGGACGCCCCGCGCCCGACGCCCGCGCGCCCCGGCGCCGCCTCGCCCCTTCGGGCGGGCCGGTGCCGGGGCGCTTCGTCGTTCGGGGGAAGCGCGGTGGGGCCACCGTCCGTTCCGGTGGTGCCCCGGCGGCCGCCCCGGCCGCCCGCCGGCCCTTGCCGGGCGCAGTCACGGCGGCCATAAAGCGGACCGTAGTCCACTTGCTCCGGCAAGGAGTGCTACAGTGATTGCAGAGGCAACAACCTACCCCCTTCGCAGAGGCATCTCATGGACATCGTCTTCCTCGTCGCCCGCGTACTGCTCGCGGTGATCTTCCTGCTGTCGGCCGTCGGCCACCTGACCCAGAGCAAGGGCATGGCGCAGTACGCCGCCAGCAAGGGCGTCCCGGCCGCCGAGGCCGGCGTCATCGCGTCCGGCCTGGTCTTCCTGCTCGGCGGTCTCTCGATCCTGCTCGGGATCTGGACCGACCTGGGCGCCCTCGCCATCGCGCTGACGCTCATCCCGGTCACCTTCATGATGCACCCGCACTGGAAGGAGACGGACGCGCAGGCCAAGCAGGGCGAGCAGATCCACTTCAACAAGAACCTGGCCCTCATCGGCGGCCTGCTGCTGCTCTTCTACGTGACGAACCAGCTGCAGGACATCCCCGTCGGCATCACGGGCCCGCTGTTCGACCGCTGGTAGTCCCGGGCCGGCGACGGCCGGCCCCGCAGGACCGAGGACCCCGATCGCGCCTGCGGTCGGGGTCCTCGTGGCGCAGGACGCACCGCGCTGCCGGTGCCCGCTCGCGGCGCCGGCCTCAGGCCTCGGCCCAGCCCGATATGCGCGCGGCGCATCGGTGATGACACGCGCGCATATCGCCCCGCGGAGCGACCGTGACCCGGACGCGCCCGACCGCTCCGCGGCCGCCGGCCCGCGCCGGCGGCCGCCCCCCGTCCCTAGCGCCCGAAGACCTGCTGGTCCAGGATCACCGTCGCCGGCAGCCCGACGCGCTCGGGCGGCGAGGGGTCCGCCTTCACGGACACGGTCTCGGCGGCGCTGACGGTGAGGGCGTGCGCGACGCCGTCGACGTCCTCGAACGTCACGCGCTCGTCGTCGCTGGCGGTGACGGTGCCCTCCAGGCCCGGCTTCACCCCGGCGCCGTACAGGTAGTGCAGGACCTCCTCCGCCTCGTTCTCGAAGCGCAGGACGCGGATCTTCGCGCCCACCTCGACGTCGGCGAGCGGCGCGCCCGGGATCCGCTGGCCGACCGCGATCGGGTGGCCGTGCGGGCAGGTCTTCGCGTCGCCGATCGCGGCGCGCATCCCCTCCTCGATCGCCGGGCTCATGGCGTGCTCCATGCGCTCGGCCTCCTCGTGCACCTCGTGCCACGGGATGCCGAGCACGTCGGTGAGGAAGCGCTCGACCAGGCGGTGGCGGCTGACGACGCTCTCCGCGACGGCCAGGCCCTTGTCGGTGAACGAGATCTTCTTGCGCTCGTCGCGCGCGATCAGGCCGTCCGCCTCGAGGCGCTTGACCATCTCGTGGACGGTCGGCGCCGAGAGCAGCATCGCCCGCGAGACGTTGGCGGCGGTCAGCGGGAGCTGGACCTCGTGCAGCCAGTAGAGCGTCTCGAGGTACTCCTCCTCGCCGGCGGTCGGGTGAGCCATGGGGCCATCGTACCCTCGGGACGCCGCGCCGCCCCGAGGATGGCGCGCCCCCGCCCGGCGACGGCGGTACGCTGCCTTCGTGCCTTCTCGTGGACCCGCGTCGCCGGGCGGACTCACCCTGATGGACGTCGTCAAGATCGCCCTCGTCCTGGTGGCGATCGTCGTCGTGATCCGCGTCTTCGCGGCGATCGTCGGCGCGGTGCTGAGCGTCGTCGGCACCATCCTGGTCGGCGTCGCGGTGCTCGTGGCCCTGTGGGTGGTCTGGAGCCTCGTGTTCGGCGGCAAGCGGGACCGCTGATCCTCGGCGGCGCCGCCCGCGTACCCGGCGACGGGTCCGCGGGTATTCCCTCTGAGATGACGGACCGCCCCCGCCCCGCCGCCGCTCCCGCGCGCGGCGTCAACCTGCCCAATCCGCTGGGCCGGCGCGCCGTCGTGATCGGCGCCGGGTCGTTCGGCACCGCGGTGGCGGTGCTCCTGGCGCGCGGCGGCTTCCGCACGACGCTGCAGACGCGGACGATCGAGCAGGCGGAGCTGCTGCGCGAGCAGGGCGAGAACGCGCGCTACCTGGCCGGCGTCGAGCTGCCGCCCAATCTGCGGATCGACTCGATCGAGACCGGCCCCGGCAAGGCGGAGTTCGTCTTCCTCGGCGTGCCGTCGGCGCAGCTCGGCGAGGTCGTGGCGCGGCTCGAGGCGCAGGGCCTGGACCGCCGCACGAAGATCGTCTCGCTGTGCAAGGGCCTCGTCCCGCCCCTCGGCGTGCCCCCCACGGTGCTGCTGGCCGAGCGCTTCGGGCAGGAGCGGGTCGCGTGCGTCGGCGGCCCCGCGCACGCCCGCGAGATGGTCACCCACGGCGCGGGCCTCGTCGCGTCGTCGACGTCGGAGGAGCTGGCCGCGACGATCGCCGCGGTGTTCCTGCGCGCGGGGGTCGTCTGCGAGCACACGGACGACCCGGTCGGCGTCGAGCTGGCCGGCGCCGCGAAGAACGCCGCCGCCCTCGCCGCCGGCGCCACCGAGGGGCAGGGCCTGAACGCGGCCGGCGCCGCGGCGGGGCACATCTTCGCCGAGGTCTGGCGGCTGGCCGAGAAGCTCGGCGCCCAGCCGGCCACCTTCATCGGCCTGGCCGGCACGGGCGACCTGGTCGCGACGGCCCTGGCCCCGCAGAGCCGCAACCGCCGCGCCGGCGAGCTGCTGGCCGCCGGGGTGGCGCGCGACGAGATCCCCGGGCGCGTCGGGCAGGCCGTCGAGGCGTTCGAGTCCGTGCCGCTGCTTGCCGCTGCGCTCGAGCGCAACGGCATCGCCGCCCCCGTGACGAGCGGTCTCGTCGGCCTCATCCAGGGCTCGATGCCGCTCGACGAGTGGGTGGCCCTGGTGCGCACGACCGTCCCGCCGCCCGCGAAGTGGCGCGGCGCGCGCCGCGACGGCGAGCCGGGTCCGCTGCGCCGCTGGTGGCGGCGGATGGTCGCCGCCCTCAAGGGCCCCGCGGAGCCCGCGCCCGCGGCTCTCGAGCCCGCCGACGCCGACTGAGGGCGTCCGTCCCCCGCACCCCGCCGAGCGGACGGACGGCCGACGACCTGGCGCGTCGACGCGCAGGAATCCGCCCATCCAGGCGGTCCGATCACGCGTCGGTCACGTGCGCGCCCGACGGCTGCCTAGAGTAGAAGCGTGCCTCAGCTGCCTCGCCGTACGAAGATCGTCGCCACCATCGGCCCCGCCAGCCGCAAGCCCGAGGTCCTCGTCCGGATGATCGACGCGGGCATGGACGTCGCCCGCCTGAACTTCAGCCACGGGTCCCACGAGGACCACGCGGAGACGGTGGACCTGGTCCGCGCGGCCGCGGAGTCCGCCGGTCGCCCCGTCGCGATCCTGCAGGACCTGCCCGGCCCGAAGATCCGCCTGGCCCAGGTCAAGGACGAGCCGATCGACCTGCGCGAGGGCCAGAAGGTCACGCTCGCCGCGGGCTCGATCGACGACGTCGGCGACGCGCAGCGCCTCGTCGTGGCGTGGGACCGCTTCGCCGAGGCCGTCTCGGTCGACGAGGAGGTCCACCTGGCGGACGGCATCGTCCGCATGCGCGTCCTGGCGGTCCGCGAGGGCGACGGCGAGGCCGACTGCGTCGTCGAGCTCGGCGGCCCGATCTCGTCCCGCAAGGGCGTCAACCTGTCCGGCCCGGCCGACCTGCTGCCGGCGGTGCCCGAGGAGGACCTGGAGCACCTCGCCGCCGGCAAGGCGATGGGCGTCGACATGGTCGCCGTCTCGTTCGTGCGCCGCGCCGAGGACCTGCAGATGCTGCGCTCGCGGACGCGGTGCCCGCTGATCGCGAAGTTCGAGAAGCCGCAGGCCATCGCCGCCGCGGAGTCGATCGTCTCGGCGGCGGACTGCATCATGGTCGCCCGCGGCGACCTGGGCATCGAGCTGCCGATCGCGCAGGTCCCGCGCGTGCAGAAGCAGCTCATCGCGCTCGCCGGCGCCTACGCCCGCCCGGCGATCACCGCGACGCAGATGCTCGAGTCCATGGTGTCGTCGGCCCGCCCGACGCGTGCCGAGGTGACCGACGTCGCCAACGCGATCCTCGACGGCACCGACGCCGTGATGCTGTCGCAGGAGAGCGCCGTCGGCGCGTATCCCGTCGAGGCGGTCCGCACGCTCGCCGACGTGGCACGCGAGACCGAGGCCATCGCCCCGTTCTTCGACTGGAACGAGCGCCGCGTGCGCCGCGACTCGACCGACCCGTCCTGGGCCGTCGCCCGCTCGGCGGTCCACACCGCGCAGGAGCTCGACGCGAAGGCGATCGTCGTGCCGACGCTGTCCGGCCGCTCCGCCCGCCTCGTCTCCGCCCACCGGCCGAACCGCCCGGTCATCGCGCTGTCGCCGAGCCGCGAGACGGTCGCCCGCTGCAACCTGATGTGGGGCGTGCAGGGCCACCTGATGCAGCACCACGCGGTGACGGAGGAGCTGATCAAGGACTCCACGACGAAGATCCGCGAGCTCGGCCAGTTCGCGCCCGGCGACCGCGTCGTCATCACCGCCGGCCTGCCGAGCGGCACGCCCGGCACGACGAGCCTGCTGCAGGTCCAGACGATCTGAGTCGGCGCGGGCCGGCGCGGCCGCGCACGACGAGCGAGGGGGCGGCCGGCGGCCGCCCCCTCGTCGTTCCGCCCGCATCGCCCCGCCGTCGCGGCGGCGCTACGCCGTCGCGCCGGCCAGGAAGGCCGGGTCCCACTCCTCGCGCGGGTGGGGGATCGGCTGCAGGTTCGCCTCGATCGCGCCGCGGTGCTCCTCCAGCCACGGGGGCAGGATCGTCTTGACGCCCCAGTCCTCTCGCGGGTTGCGGGCCTCGAAGCCGGGCTCGTCGGTCGCGAGCTCGTAGAGCACCCCGCCGGGCTCGCGGAAGTAGATCGAGTGGAAGTAGTGGCGGTCGACGAGGCCCGAGGTGCGCAGGCCGACCTCCTCGACGTGCGGCAGCCACGCCTCGTAATCGGCCTCGCGGATGCCGAACGCCACGTGGTGCACCGTGCCGGCGCCCTGGAGCGGCCGGTCGGCGGGCGCGCGGTCGATCGTCACCGTGCCGCCGCGGCGGTCTGAGCGCAGCTCGTAGTGGCCGAGGACCTGCTCGGTCGTCTCGCCGTCGAGCGGCGTGGGCCCGGCGGCCTCGCGGGCGCCGAGGACCTGCGTGAGCACGCGGTCGGACAGGTCCGGCTGCCGGCTGAACATCCGCACGCCCGAGAAGCCGCGCAGCGCGACCTCGGCCGGGATCTGCGGGTGCCGCGCGACGAGCGGCTCGTCGCCCGAGTCGTCGACGACGAGCTCGAAGCCCAGCCCCTCGGGGTCGGCGAAGACCAGCGTGCCGGCCTGCCGGCGGCTCTCCAGCCCGTACCGCTGCAGCCGCTGCTCCCAGAAGTCGAGCGCCTCGGAGCTCGCCACGCGGTAGCCGATGCGGTGCACCATGCCGGCCCCGGCGCGGCCCTTCGGCAGACCGCGGGCCTCGAACATCGTCAGGTCCGACCCGGGCTGCGCGTCCTCGTCCGTGAAGAACAGGTGGTACATGTCGGGCGCGTCCTGGTTGACCGTCTTCGCGGCCAGGCGCAGGCCCAGGACGCCGGTCGCGAACTCCGTGGCCGCGCGCCCGTCGGCCGTCATGGTGGAGATGTGGTGGATGCCGTCGATCTTCATGGTGGTCCCCGCTTCGGGATCCGGGTGGTTGTAGGTGCAACTATACGCCGGTGAGGGACCGCGTCAAGGCCCCGGGAGGACGCGTCGTCCCCCGCGACCTCCACCCCGCACCGCCCCGAGACCGGCTCGCCGGGATCTCCCTGCAAGGGGCCATAATCCGGGCGCGAGGTTGCGGGACGGTGGCGGGCGGGCACCCGGACCCGCAATGATGCCCCCGGTGAGCACGCCCGAGACCGACGGCTCCGAGCGGCGCCCACCGGCCCCCGCGCCGCTGTGGGTGCGCGGCCTGCCGGCCGCGATCGGCGTGCTGTCGGTCGTGCTGGTCGTCCTCGTCGTCGCCCTGCTGCGCCACGACGGCGGAGGCGACGACGGCTCGGCGACCGCGTCGGCCGGCGCCACCACCGCGCAGGCCCCGCCGCCCCCGCCCGAGCTGCCGCGCGGCGGCCGCCGCCTGCTGCCCGACTACCGCGTGGTGACGTTCGCCGGGGCGCCGCAGGATCCCGAGCTGGGCGAGCTGGGCGTCGGGTCGTCGCTGCGGGGCGCGGTCGGCCGCCTGGAGAAGCAGGCGCGGGTCTACCGCCGCAAGACCCGGCCGGAGCAGCCCGCGCTGCAGCTGATCTCGACGGTCGTGCACGCCGCGCCCGGGCCGGACGGCCAGTTCAACATGCACCAGTCGCGCGCCACGATCGCCCGGCACCTGCGCGAGGCGCGACGGGCGAAGGCGCTGCTGATCCTGGACGTGCAGCCGGGCCGCGCGTCGTTCGTGGCCGAGACGAAGCGGCTGGCGCGCTGGCTGCGCGAGCCCGACGTCGCGCTGGCGCTCGATCCCGAGTGGCGGATGGAGCGCGCCGGGCAGATCCCGGGCCAGGTCATCGGGTCGGTCGGCGCGCGCGAGCTGCAGCGCTCGCTCGACGTCGTCGCCGGGATCGTGCGCGAGCACGACCTGCCGCCGAAGATGGTGCTCGTGCACCGCTTCACCGAGGACATGGTGCGGGGGCTCGAGCGGGTGCGCGTGCCGCGCCAGGTGCAGGCCGTGATGAGCATCGACGGCGTCGGCGACCGCGCGAACAAGGTCGCGAAGTACCGCCAGCTGACGCGCGACCTGCCGCGGGCGTGGCGCCCCGGCTTCAAGCTCTTCTACCGCGAGGACCGCGAGGCCGGCGGGCTGATGACGCCGAAGCAGGTCATAGCGCTCCAGCCGCGCCCGCAGGTCGTCATGTACGAATAGCGGCATGACCGCCGCCGCCCTGCCCGTCCCCTTCTGGCTCGACGGGCGGGTGGCGCTGGTGACGGGGGCGGGCAGCGCGGACGGCATCGGCTTCGCCTGCGCGCGCCACCTGGCGGCGATGGGCGCCGCCGTCGCCGTCGCGGGCCGCGGCGCGCGCATCCACGACCGCGCCGCCGAGCTCGTCGCCGCCGGCGCGGACGCCAGCGCGCACGCCGCCGACCTGACGGATCCCGCCGCGGCCGGGGCGCTCGTCGCCGCGGTCCGCGAGCGCCACGGGCGCGTGGACGTGCTCGTCAACAACGCGGGGATGACGGCGGTCGGCGACCCCGGCGTGACCGCCCCGCTCGTCGCGCTGGACGACGCCGGCTGGCGGGACGCGCTGGACCGCAACCTCTCCAGCGCGTTCTACGTGACCCGCGCAGCCGTGCCCGGGATGCTGGACGCGGGCTTCGGCCGGGTGGTCAACGTCGCCTCCGTGTCCGGCCCGCTGCTGGCCTACGCGGGCGACGCCGGCTACCACGCCGCGAAGGCCGGCATGGTCGGCCTGACGCGGGCCCTGGCGGTCGAGGTCGCCGGGCGCGGCGTGACGGCCAACGCGGTGGCCCCCGGCTGGATCGCCACCCCGTCGTCGACGCCGCACGAGCTGCGGATGGGCGCGGCGACGCCCCTGGGCCGGCCCGGCCGCCCGGACGAGGTGGCGTCGGCCGTCGCGATGCTCGCCACGCCGGAGGCGTCGTACACCACGGGCCAGGTCGTGGTCGTCGACGGCGGCAACGCCATCATGGACGAGCGCGGCTGAGGCGCGGCCGGGGGCGCCGGCCCCGCCGGTCCGGGCGGCGACGACACGCCCGCTCCGCCGCCACGGCTCCGGCTCGACCGCCCGTCTCGGCCGCGCGCCCGTCTCGGCCGCGCGCCCATCCGGGGCCCGACCGGCGCGGCCCCGAACGCGAACGGGCCGCGCGATGCGCGGCCCGTCGGATCCTGCCGGGGCGCGGGCCGGGGCCCGCGCCGCCCCGCGGCTACTCGGCCGCGGCGTCGGCGGCCTTGATCGTCGCGATCAGGTCGCCGGTGTTGATGGGCTCGCCCTCCTTGGCGGCGAGCGTCGTGATCACGCCGGACTTGTGGGCGGTGATCTCGTTCTCCATCTTCATCGCCTCGATGATGCAGATCAGGTCGCCCTCGGCGACCTCCTGCCCCTCGTGGGCGACGACCTTCCACATGTTGCCCTGGATCGGCGAGGGCAGGTCGTCGGCGCCGCCGCCGCCCGACTTCTTCCGCTCCGAGCGCTTCTTCTTGCCGGCGCCGGCCCCGGCGCCGTTGCCGCCGACGGCCCCCGCCGCGACCGTGCCCACCGGGCCGAACGCCTCGCCGTGGACCTTGACGTCGAACTTGCGCCCGGAGACCTCGACCGCGTACTCGCGGGTGACGGTCTCGTCGTCGTCCTGGTCGATCGGGACGACGGGCTCGGCCGGCGCGGTCGACTTGAGCCAGTCCTTGTCCTCGAGCAGCTCGGAGCACGTGGACGCCTTCGCCCAGTTCTCCGTGGCGAAGATCGTCTGGTGGAACGGGATCAGGGTCGTCAGGCCCTCGATCTTGTACTCGGAGAGGGCCCGGAGCATGCGCTGCGTGGCCTGCTCGCGGTCGACGTCCCAGACGATGAGCTTGGCGACCATCGGGTCGTACTGCGGCGAGACGACGCCGCCGGCGCCGACGCCCGAGTCGACGCGCACGCCGGGGCCCGACGGCTCCAGGTACTCGCCGATCGCGCCCGGGGTCGGGGCGAAGTTCATCGGGGCGGACTCCGCGTTGATGCGGGCCTCGATGGCGTGGCCGCGCAGGACGACGTCCTCCTGCTTGTAGTCCAGCTCGTAGCCGGCGGCGGCCTTGATGCCCTGCTTGACGATGTCGATGCCGGTGACGGCCTCGGTCACGCAGTGCTCGACCTGCACGCGCGTGTTCATCTCGAGGAAGAAGTACTCCCCGTCCTGGAGCATGCCCTCGATCGTGCCTGCGCCGACGTAGTTGACGGCCTTGGCGGCGTCGATGCCGATCTTGCCGATCCTCTGGCGCAGCTCCTCGTCGACGACCCACGGCGGGGCGGGCGCCTCCTCGATCAGCTTCTGGTGCCGGCGCTGGATCGAGCAGTCGCGCTCGCCCAGGTGGATCACGTTGCCGTGCGTGTCGGCCAGCACCTGGATCTCGACGTGGCGCGGGCGCGGCAGGTAGCGCTCCAGGTAGACCGTGCCGTCCGAGAAGAACTTCTCGCCCTCGCGGGACGCGCCCTCGAAGGCGTCCTTGAGCTTGTCCTCGGTCAGCGCGACGCGGAAGCCCTTGCCGCCGCCGCCGGACGCTGCCTTCACCGCGACGGGGAAGCCGATCTCGTCCTTCGCGATGCGCAGCGCGTCCTCGTACGTCTCGACCGGCTCGGTCGTGCCGGGCACGATCGGCACGCCGGCCTTCTGCATCAGCTCGCGGGCCTTCGTCTTGGAGCCCATCGCGTCGATGGCGGACGCGGGCGGGCCGATGAAGGTGATGCCCTCCGTCTCGAGGCGCTGCACGAACGCCGCGTTCTCGGAGAGGAAGCCGTAGCCGGGATGCACCGCGTCCGCGCCCGACTCCCGGACGACCTCGACGATGCGGTCGACGTTGAGGTAGCTCGCGGACGCCTCGGCGGGGCCCAGCAGGTAGGCCTCGTCGGCGCGCTGGACGTGCAGCGCGTCCCGGTCGAGCTCGGAGTAGACGGCGACGGTCTTGATCCCGAGCTCCTCGCACGCCCGCATGATGCGGATGGCGATCTCCCCGCGGTTGGCGACCAGGATCTTCTCGAACATAGACGGCGCCAATCTATTGGATCGACGGCGCGGGCCGCCGCCCGCATGTACACCGGCCCGCCGGGCGGGGGCCGGCCGGGGGACGGTCGGGTGTACGCCGACCCGCCGCGGGGCCGGACGGCGTCCGTCCGTGGGGGTGCCGGCCGCGCGACGAGGCGGCGCGGTGGAGGCCACGCCGCCCCGCCGCCGCGGGGGAACGGGGCCGTACCGGGCCGGCGCCCCGTCGGAGAACGACGCGCGCGGGGGCCGGGACCGGACCGGCGTCCCGCGCCACGTCACCCGGTACTACGCCCGCGGCGGGGGATCGGATGCCCGCGCGCCGCGTCGGGGCGGCGCGGCGGCGGGCGGCGCCCCGCGGGCGGGCCCTCGGCCGGCGGCGCCGCACGCGGGCGGGACCGCCGTCGCGACCTGGCCGCCCGCGCCTCAGCCCGCGACGGGCGACCCGGCGCGCGCCCGGCCGGTGGCGGGCGCACCGTCCAGGCGGCGGCGCAGCACGGCGTCCAGGCTCAGGCGCCCGGGGCCGACCAGCATCACGGCGAACGCCGCGGCCAGGAGCGCCAGCGGCAGCTCGTAGCCGCCCAGGAACGGCCCCGGCAGGTGCATCGCCACGATCGCGACGACCATCGACGTGCCGACGGACAGCGCGCCCAGGCGGGTGAGCAGGCCGAGCGCCAGCAGCACGCCGCCGACGAGCTCGCCGGTGCCCGCGAGCGCCGCGAGCGGCTCGCCGGGCGACAGCCCGACGGCCTCGAACGCCTGGCCGGTGCCGGAGATGCCGCCCCCGCCCCAGGCGCCGAACAGCTTCTGCGCGCCGTGCGCGACGAAGACGGCGCCGAGGACCAGGCGCAGGGCGAGCAGGCCGACGTCGGCCGGGCCGTCCGTCGTGCTGCGCGGGAGGAGGAGGGTCTTGATGGGGGACATGCGCCGCAACCTACGAAGACGCTTGTCAGGGTGACCTAAGGATCGCGGAAGGGGCGTGAGCCGCCGGTAGGCTGGCCGGCGATGCGTGCCCGCCTGCCCGTCCTGCTGCTCCTGGCCCTCGCGGGGGCGGGCGCCGTCGGCTGCGGGACCGAGAGCGCCTACGCGTGCCACGGCGGCAGCGTCTGCACGCTCGAGGCGGACGGCGACGCCGAGATGCGCGTCGACGAGCTGGGCGTCACCGTGGGGGTCTCCGACCTGCAGCCCGGGGACGTCGCCGTGACGGTCGACGGGATGCGCGCACGGGTCGCGCGGGGGGACACCGCCCGGATCGGCGGGCTGCGCGTGACGGCGACGGTCACGGGCCGGGACCACGTCGCGCTGCGGATCGTCCGCGCGGTGGCGGGCGGCTGAGGGCCGACCCGGCGGCCGGTCCCCAGAAGGCCCCGGCTCCGCCGCAGGCCCGCGGCGCAGCGGTGCGAGACGGGCCCGGGGGCCCGGGCGGCAGGCCCCGCCGCAGGCCCGCGGCGCAGCGGTGCGGCGGCGCAGGGCGAAAGGCCCTCGGGGCCGGCGGCGGCGGGCCCCCAGCGCCCCGCGCCCGTCTAGCGGATCATCCCGCCGGCGACCGTGTCGTTCGTGCCCTCGTCGACGAGGATGAACGCGCCGGTCGTGCGGTCGACGTCGTAGGGGTCCGCGACGAGCGGGCGCTTCACCCGCAGGCGGATCCGGCCGATGTCGTTCAGCTCCAGCCCGCCGGCGGCGTCGGGCGCCACGCGGTCCAGGGTGTGAAGGTCGAGCCGGTCGAGCACCGCGTCGACCTTCGCCACCGTGGTCGTCGTCGTGTGCTTGAGCAGCAGCCGCTGACCCGGGCGCAACGGACGGTCGCTCATCCAGCAGACGTCGGCCTCGAACTCGCGGCGGCACAGCGCCGCGGCGTCGTCGCCGGCCCCGACGAGGACGTCGCCGCGCGAGACGTCGACGTCGTCCTGCAGGTGCACCGTCACCGACATCGGCGCCGTCGCCTCGTCCAGGTCGCCGTCGAAGGTCTCGATCCGCGCGATCCGGGTGCGCACGCCGGACGGCAGCACCTGCACCTCGTCGCCCGGCCGCAGCACGCCGCCGGCGACCTGCCCCGCGTAGCCGCGGTAGTCGTGCAGGTCCGCATCCGCCGCACGGACCCCGTCCCGACCCACCGCCCCTCCAGGCCGGATCACCCACTGCACGGGGAAGCGCACGTCGGTCAGGTTGCGGTCGCTCGCCACCTGCACCGTCTGCAGATGGCGCAGCAGCGTCGGGTGGTCGGCGTCCTCGGGGTACCACCCGGGCACGTCGCCGCGGTCGACGACGTTCGTGCCCTCGAGCGCGCTGATCGGGATGACGTGGATGTCGGGGATGCCGAGCTGCGCGGCGATCCGCGTCGTCTCCGCCTCGATCGCCCGGAAGCGCTCCTCGTCCCAGTCGACGAGGTCCATCTTGTTGACCGCGAACGTCACGTGGCGGATGCCGAGCAGCGACGCGATGAACGTGTGGCGCCGGGTCTGCTCGATGACGCCCTGGCGCGCGTCGACGAGCACGATCACCAGGTCGGCGGTCGACGCGCCCGTGACCATGTTGCGCGTGTACTGCACGTGGCCGGGGGTGTCGGCCAGGATGAAGCTGCGGTCGCCGGTCGTGAAGTAGCGGTAGGCGACGTCGATCGTGATGCCCTGCTCGCGCTCGGCGCGCAGGCCGTCCGTCAGCAGCGACAGGTCGACGGCGCCGGCGCCGTGGCGGCGGACCGACGCCTCCTGCACCTGCTCGAGCTGGTCGACGAGCACCTGCTTCGAGTCGTAGAGCAGGCGGCCGATGAGCGTCGACTTGCCGTCGTCGACGGAGCCCGCGGTGGCGACCCGCAGCAGGTCGGCGGTCGCGGCGACGGGGCCGGCATGCGGCGTGGTGGCGGTCGTCATCTAGAAGTACCCCTGGACCTTGCGGTCCTCCATCGCGGCCTCGGACACGCGGTCGTCGGCGCGGGTCTCGCCGCGCTCGGTCACGCGCGTGGCGGCGATCTCGGCGACGACGTCCTCGAGCGTGCTCGCCGTCGACTCCACCGCCCCGGTGATCGTCAGGTCGCCGACGGTGCGGTAGCGGACCGACAGCGTCTCGACGGTCTCCCCCTCGTGCGGCCGCAGGTACGGCGAGACCGCGTAGAGCATCCCGTTCCGGCGGACCACCTCGCGCTCGTGGGCGAAGTAGATCGACGGCAGCACCAGCCGCTCCTCGGCGATGTACTGCCAGACGTCGAGCTCGGTCCAGTTCGAGATCGGGAAGACGCGGACGTTCTCGCCCGACCGCAGCCGGCCGTTGTAGAGGTTCCACAGCTCGGGCCGCTGGTTCTTCGGGTCCCAGCCGCCGAAGTCGTCGCGGAACGAGAAGATGCGCTCCTTCGCGCGGGCGCGCTCCTCGTCCCGGCGGGCACCGCCGAAGCACGCGTCGAAGCGGTGCTCCTCGATGCAGTCCAGCAGCGTCTGCGTCTGCTGCTGGTTGCGCGAGGAGCCGGGCCTCGCGGGGTCGTAGCCGTCGGCCACGCGCCCGGCGTCGATCGTGTCCTGCACCCGCGCCACGATCAGCCGCTCGCCCAGCTCGGCGGCGCGGCGGTCGCGGAAGTCGAGGACCTCGTCGAAGTTGTGCCCGGTGTCGACGTGCACGAGCGGGAAGGGGAAGCGGCCGGGACGGAACGCCTTCTCGGCCAGGCGCAGCAGGACGATGGAGTCCTTGCCGCCCGAGAACAGCAGCGCCGGCCGCTCGAGCTCGGCGGCGACCTCGCGCATGACGTGGATCGCCTCGGACTCCAGCGCCCGCAGCTTGGAGAGTCCGGCGACGGCCGGGCCCTGCACCGCGGTCGTCACGTCGGCGGTGGCGTCGCTCATGCGTCCTCCTGGTGCAGTCCGCACTCGATCTTGTCCGAGCTGGCCCAGCGCCCCGCGCGGCCCTCGCCCGGGTTCGTGCACGGGAAGCAGCCGATGGACGAGTAGCCGCGGTCGTGCAGCGGGTTGTACGGCAGGTCGTGCGCCATGACGTAGCGCCAGACGTCCTTGTCGGTCCAGTCCGCGAGCGGGTTGACCTTGACCAGGCCGAAGGCGTCGTCCCATTCGACCTTGGCGGCGTTCGCGCGCGCCGGCGACTGCTCGCGGCGGATGCCCGTGATCCACGCGTCCAGCTTCGACAGGCCGGCGCGCAGCGGCGCGACCTTGCGGATGCCGCAGCACTTCGAGGGGTCGCGCTCCCACAGCCGGTCGCCGTGCTCGGCGGCCTGCTCGTTCAGCGTCGGACCGTGCCAGCGCTCGATCGTCGTGTCGTAGCGCGCCTCGGTCTGGCGCCACAGCTCGTAGGTCTCCTCGAACAGCACGTCGGTGTCGAGGGCGAAGACGCGCGCGTCCGGATTCGCCTTGAAGAGGAGGTCGAGCAGGACGGACTCCTCCTTCTGGAACGAGCACGCCAGCGCGATCTGCGGGTGGTACTCGTCCAGCGCCCAGGCGACGACCTCGGCGGCCGACGACGCCTCGAGGTCGGGGAGCTCGGGCACCGGCGGGCCGGCGGTGGTGGCGCTGTCTGCGGGGGTGCTCATCGCGGCGATCCGTCCGGGAGAGGTGGCCGCCGCGGACGCACGGGGCCACGCAGCCGGTGGATCAAAACTAGCAAAGGACTACCGGGATTCCGGGTATTCCAATGCGGGCGCGAATCATTCCCGGGGGGCATCTTTGGGGGCGGTGAGGGCGAGTCGCGTGGCCCCGGGCGGGTCGGGCGGGCGCGGGCGGGTCGGGCGCGGGCGGGTCGGGCGGGCGCGGGCGGGTCGAGCGCGGGCGGGTCGGGCGGGCGCGGGCGGATCGTGTTCCGGATCGCCGCGGCCGCACGCGGGTGATCTGGAGCACGTCGCCGAGGGGCGGGCGGCCGAGCGGCCGGCGCGCATCGTGCTCCGGATCGCCGCGGCCTGACTCAGGTGATCCGGCACGTGTGGCCGAGGAGCGCGTGACGAGGGGCCACAACGGGGCGTGTTCCGGATCGCTGCGGCCAGAGCAGGGTGACCCGGGACGCGTGGCCGAACGACGCGTGACGCGGGGCCACAACGGATCGTGTTCCGGATCGCCGCAGCCAGAGCACGGTGACCCGGGACGGATGGCCGGCGAGAGGCGGGGGAAGAACGCCTTCCGGATCGCCGCAGCGAGAGCAGGGTGATGCGGAACGCGTGGCCGAACGACGCGTGACGAGGGGCCACAACGGGGCGTGTTCCGGATCGCCACGGCCGGGGTCAGGTGATCCGGGACGGATGGCCGGCGAGGGGCGGGGGAAGAACGCCTTCCGGATCGCCACGGCCGGAGCGCGGTGATCTGGACCACGTGTCGGCCGAGGCCGCCGGCTCGGCTCCCGTCCCGGATCGCCGCGGCCAGAGCAGGGCGATCCGGGACACGAACCCCCCGGCCCAGAGCCCGCGCCCGTCCGCCGCCCCGCGCGCGTCCGCCGCCCCGCGCCCGTCCGCCGTCGCGCGCGCGTCCGCCGCCCCGCCCCAGAGCCCACGCGCGTCGCCCCCCGCGCGCGGCCGTCCGCGCCGGCCGTCCGCCCGGCACCCGGCCGCCCGCCCGGCCGGCCGTCCACCCCGCCCGACCCGGCCGGCCCCGCCTGTCAGTCGTTGAAGTTCCGCCCCGCCGTCACCTCGGGGGCGATGCCGGCGCGGATGACGAAGTCGCCGAAGCGCTCGTCCGGCTCGCGCTCGGCGGCGTAGCGGCCGAGGGTCTCGTCGAGCACCGCCAGGATGACGTCCTCGCCGACGTTCTCGCGGACCATCTTGTTCAGCCGCTGGCCGTGGAAGCCGCCGCCCAGGTACAGGTTGTACTTGCCGGGCGCGCGGCCGGTCAGGGCGATCTCGGCGATGTACGGGCGCGCGCAGCCGTTCGGGCAGCCCGTCATGCGGATGGTGATCGGCTCCTCGCTCAGGCCGTGCGTCTCGAGCAGCGCCTCGATCCTCGTGATCAGGTCGGGCAGGTAGCGCTCGCTCTCGGCCATCGCCAGGCCGCACGTGGGCATCGCGACGCACGCCATCGAGTTCAGTCGCAGCGCGCTGCGACCCTTCGCGGGCGCGGTGCCGATCCCGTGCTCGGCCAGGATCGCCTCGATCGTCGGGCGGTCCGCCGGCGCGACGTCGGACACGATCACGCTCTGGTTCGGCGTCAGGCGGAAGACGCACGTGCCCGTCCGCGCGACCTCGCGCAGTCCGTCCATCAGGCGGTGCTCGCCGCGGTTGATGATCCGCCCGTTCTCGACGAAGAGCGTGCAGTGCTCCAGGCCGTCGTCGCCGGTGGTCCAGCCCAGCTGGTCGCCGTTGGACGTGAAGGCGAACCGCTTCGCCGGCGCGAGCGCGAAGCCCAGGCGGCGCTCGATGTCGCCCTTCACGAAGTCGAGGCCCTTGTCGTCGATCGTGTACTTGAAGCGCGCGTGCGAGCGGGTGACGCGGTCGCCGTAGTCGCGCTGCACGCCCATGACGGCGTCGAGGGTCGGGACGAGCTGGTCGACCTCGATGAAGCCGATGACGTCGCCCAGCCGCGGGTACGTCTCGGGCGCGCGGTCCGTGCGGCCCATCCCGCCGCCGATGACGACGTTGAAGCCCTTGAGCCGGCCGCGGCTGGCGATCGCGACGAAGCCCAGGTCCTGGCTGTAGATGTCGATGTCGTTGCTCGGCGGGATCGCGAAGCCGATCTTGAACTTCCGCGGCATGTACTGCTTGCCGTAGAACGGCTCCTCCTGCTCGCCGCGCGGCTGGGCCGGCTTCTCGCCGAACCAGATCTCCTCGTACGCGCTCGTCCGGTGGATGACGTGGTCGCTGGCGATCCGGGCCTGCTCGTAGACCTGCTTGTGCAGCTTCGACAGCCCCGGGTGCACGCCGCTCATGACGGTGCGGGCGACGTCGCCGCAGGCGGCCTTCGAGTCCAGCCCCACGTCGCGCAGCCCGACCATCACCTCGCGCAGCGCGTTACGGTTGAGGTAGTGGAACTGGAACGTCTGCCGGGTGGTCAGGCGGAACTGCTCGTTGCCGTGCTCGCGGCCCAGCTCGTCGATCTTCAGCCACTGCTCGGGCGTGCAGACGCCGCCCGGCATGCGCCCGCGGAGCATGAAGGCGTACAGGGGCTCCAGCTTCTGCTGACGACGCTCGTCCCGCAGGTCGCGGTCGTCCTGCTGGTAGATCCCATGGAACTTCATGAGCTTGTTGTTGTTCTCGTCGACGGCGAGCGTGATCTCGTCGACGAGGTCGTCGGCGATCGTGCCGGCGAGGTAGTCGCTGTGGAACTTCAGGCGCTCCTCCGGCGCCAGCTTCTCCAGCGGCTGGGTGATGTCGCGGCTGCGGTCGATCTCGACCGCCGGGGCGGCGGGGCTGGCCTTCGTCATCTTCGTCGCCATGGGTCCGGGGAAGGGGATCAGTAGACGTCGAGCAGGTAGCGGTGGCCACGCTGCAGGTCGTTCAGGTACTCGTCGGCGGCCTCGGGGTCCAGGCCGCCGTGCGTCGCGGCGATGTCGCGCAGGGCGGCGCGCACGCCGGGGGCCATGCTGTCGGCGTCGCCGCACACGTAGAGGCGCGCGCCGTCCTGCAGCCACGCCCACACGTCGGCGCCCTTCTCGCGCAGACGGTCCTGCACGTACGTCTTCTCGGCGCGGTCCCGCGAGAACACGGGGTCCAGCCGGGTCAGCACGCCGTCCTTGAGCAGCGCCTGCCACTCGACCTGGTACAGGAAGTCGCTGCGGAAGTTGCGCTCGCCGAAGACGAGCCAGGACCGGCCGGACGCGCCGCGGGCCTCGCGCTCCTGCATGAACGCGCGGTAGGGCGCCACGCCGGTGCCGGCGCCGACCATGATGATCGGCGTGTCGTCGTCGTCCGGCAGGCGGAAGTGCTCGTTCGCCTGCACGTACACGGGGACGGTCGCGTCCTCCTCGATCAGCCGCGCCAGGTGGCCGGAGGCGACGCCGGTGCGGCCGGTCTCGTGCAGGTCGTAGCGGACGGTGCTGACCGTCAGGTGCGCCTCGTCGGGCGCGGCGGCCAGGCTGGAGGCGATGGAGTACAGGCGCGGCTGCAGCGGACGCAGGCCGGCGATCAGCTGCTCGGCCGTGATCCCGGGGACGGGGAAGCGCCGCACGACGTCCAGCACGTGGTGCTCGCGCAGGAACGCCGTCCGCGCCTTCGCGTCGGCCGCGCGCACCTCCTGCAGCTCGGCGGCGCCGCTCATCTCGGCCCACCCCTCGAGGAAGCGCGGCGTCGCGGCGGTGATCTCGTAGGTGCGGGTGAGCGCGTCCGCGAGCGGCAGCTCGCCCTGCTTCGTCGCGACGGGCTCGTCGCCCGTGAGCGACAGCTGGCCCAGCAGCGTCTCGACCAGGACGGGGTCGTTGAGCGGGACGACGCCGAGCGCGTCGCCCGGCGCGTACGTCAGGCCCGAGCCCTCGAGGGAGAGCTCGACGTGGCGCGTCTCCTTCGTCGATCCGCGGCCCGTCAGGACGACGTTGTCCAGGACCGGGGCCGCGAACGGGCGCTTCTTGCCGTACGCGGGGGCGGCCTCCGCGCCGGGGGCGGCGGACGGGGCCGCGACGGCGGCGCCACCCGCGGGCGCCGCGCCCGCCTGGGGCGCGACCTTCTCGGCGGCGGCGGCGATCCAGGCCGCGGCGTCGTCCTCGTAGTCGACGTCGCAGTCGACGCGGTCGAGCAGCCGCTCGCCGCCCAGCTCCTCCAGCCGCTCGTCGAGGACGCGCCCGGCGGAGCAGTAGTGCTCGTACGTCGAGTCGCCCAGGGCCAGGACGCCGAAGCGCACGCCGTCGAGCTTCGGCGCCTTGCGGCCGGCGAGGAACTCGAAGAAGCCGACGGCGTTCGGCGGCGGATCCCCCTCGCCGTGCGTGGCGGTGACGACGAGCAGGTCCTGCTCGTCCTTCAGCGCGCGGGGCTTGTAGTCGGCCATGTCGGCCACGCGCGCCTCGACGCCCTGCGCCTGCGCGGCCTGCGCGAGCTCGCCGGCGAGCTCCTTCGCGTTGCCCGTGTCCGTGCCGAAGAGGACCGTGAGCGTGCGGGTGGCGGGCGCGGGGGCCGGGGCGGCGGGCGCGCCGGCGCCGTCGGCCGCGGCCGCGCCGTTCGTCGTGGCGACGCCGTTCGGCGCCGCGCCCGCGGCGGCCGGCGCGGCGCCCTGGGCGGCGAGGCCCGCGAAGTACCCGCTCATCCAGATCGTCTGCTCGCGGTCGAGCGTGGCCACGAGCCGCTGGACGTGCTCGAGCTGATCGGGCGTGAGGGTCGGGATGGCGGAGCTCAAGGTGGTCTTCCGGGTGCGCGGCGGGCGGTCGGCGGGCCTCGTCCGACGGACCGCCGGCGCGAAAGGGCGTAAGCCGATCCGAGTTTGCCAGATTGGGCTGGGTCCGTCGGCGGGCCGGGACGGTCGGCCGAGGGCGGATCCGTCGGTGGGGACGGGATTCTCCCGCTCGCACCGGGGGTGACCCATGAACATGCGGAAGGGGCCCAGTCGCGATCGGAAGGGATCGGCGGCCGCGGCGCCGACGGCGGCCGCGGTGGCGTCGTATCGTCTCGGCACCGCCGGGCGCCCGCGTGCCCGGCCGTGACGACCCGCCGAGACCGCCGCGATGCCCTCGCCGACCTTCGACCTGCAGGCCCACTCGACGGCCAGCGACGGGGCGCTCCGCCCCGCCGAGGTCGTGCGCGCGGCGTGGCTGGCGGGCGTGCGGACGCTCTCCCTGACGGACCACGACACGGTCGACGGGGTGCAGGAGGCCCTCGACGAGGCCGCCCGCATCGGCGACATCCGGGTGATCCCGGGCATCGAGATCTCGGTCATCGACGGTCTGCACGCCGACCTGCACGTCTGCGGGTACCTCGTCGACCACCGCGCGCCGGCGCTGGTCGCGGCGCTGGCGGAGTGGCGGGCGGACCGCGCGGGCCGGGCCGAGCGGATGCTCGCGGCGCTGCACGAGCTGGGCTGGGCGACGGACGACGCCGAGATCGAGGCGCGCCGGGCGCAGGGCCTGTCGATCGGCCGGCCGCACGTGGCGTCCGCCGCCTTCCGGCACCCGCTCAACGCGCGCCGGATCGAGGCGGAGGGCCTGCGCACGGCGACCGACCTGCTCGTCGCGTACCTCGTCGAGGGCGCGCCGGCGTACCGCACGCGGACGCGCCCGTCGATCGAGGAGGCGGTGGCGCTCATCCACGACGCCGGCGGCGTGGCGGTGTGGGCGCACCCGTTCTGGGACGTCGCGGATCCCGCCGAGGTGCGGGTGACGCTGGAGCGCTTCGCCGGCCTGGGCGTCGACGGCGTCGAGGCGTTCTACGTCGGGTTCACCGAGGAGCAGACGTCCCACCTGTACGCCCAGGCGGAGCGGCTGGGCCTGCTGACGACCGGGTCGGCCGACTTCCACGGCCCGCAGCACCCGAACTTCCACGAGTTCCGCGCGTTCGACACGTACGGGCTCGTGCCGCGGCTCGGGCCGCTGGCGTAGGGCTGGACGGGCGCGGCTACAGCGCCCAGGCGGCGAGGTCGTCCCCGCCGGTGCTCCAGGCGGCGCTGCGACCCACGGCCTCGTGCCGGGCGGCGCGGACCCAGCCGCTCTCCTGCGGGGCCTCCTGGACCACGGCGACGGTGGTGTCGCGGAGGAAGCTCTCGACGGCGGCGACGATCGCGGCGGCCTCGTGCGGCGTGGCCGAGGCCGGGACGTCGATGCGCGGGCGGTCGGCGGACATGGCCGGAAGGCTACCTATGCTCGACCGATGCCGACCGTGCCCGTCCTGAACCACGACGCGGTGCTCGCCGCGGTGAGTCCCGCGGAGGCGGTGCAGCGCACGGCCGACGCGTTCCGCCGCCACCACGCCGGCGAGTGGACGATGCCGTCGAAGGTCTACCTGCAGGCCCCGCCCGCGGGCGACTTCCGCGCGATGCCGGCCCTCGGCGACGGCGTGGCGATGCTCAAGTGGATCTCGTCGTTCCCCGGCAACCCGGCCAAGGGCCTGGCGACCGTGCAGGGCGTCGTCGTGCTGTCCGACGCCGAGACGTCGGTGCCGCTCGCGATGCTCGACGCCCGCGCGGTGACGGCGCTGCGGACCGGCGCGGTCGCCGCCGTGGCCGCGCAGGCGCTGGCGCCGGCGGAGGCGCGGACGGTCGGGATCGTCGGCTCCGGCCTGCACGGCACGTGGGCGGCCCGGTGCCTGGCGGCGGTGGGGTACGACGGCGGCGTGGCGGCCGACCCGCGGCCCGAGGCGGCGCAGGCGCTGGCGGACGAGCTGGGCCGGGGCGCCGCGGCCGGGGGCGGGGGCGGCGCGGGCGGAGGCGGCGCGGGCGCGCGCGATGGCGGCACCGCGGCAGATGACGGCGGCAGGGCGGGTGCGGCCGGCGGCGACAGCGGCGGGGCGGCGTGGCGGGCCGGATCGCGCGAGGAGGCGCTGGCGCAGGACGTCGTCTGCTGCGTCACGCCGGGCGGCGAGCCGGTCGTCGACGTCCGGGATCTGCGGCCCGGCCTGCACCTGAACATGCTGGGCGCGGACGGGCCGGGCAAGCAGGAGGCCACGGTCGACGCGGTGGCCCGGTGCGCCCTGTTCTGCGACGAGTGGGCGCAGGCCAGCCACGGCGGCGAGCTGACCGCGGGGGTCGAGGCGGGCGCCGTGACCCGCGACGCGGTGACGGACCTGGGCGCGGTCCTCGCCGGCGACGCGCCGGGACGCCCGGACGACGCCGCGGTGACGCTCTTCGACTCGACGGGCCTGGCGATCCAGGACCTGGCGATCGGCCTGGCGGCGTTCGCGGCGTGGCGCGAGGGACGCGTGCAGGCGCAGACCGTGGAGCTGTGACGGCCGACTAGCGCCGCTCGTCCGGGGCGCCGTGGGCGATCGCCCACGCGATCACGACGCACACGACGGCCAGCAGGATCCACAGCACCCAGTCGGCGTTGCCGTCGCCGCCGCTCTGCCAGCCGCCGATCAGGACCAGGACGACGGCGACCACGCCGAGGGCGCGGACCACGCTGTCGCGGGTGGAGCGGCTCATCGCCGCACCCTACGCGCCGGCCGGGCGGGCGCGGGACGCCGGCCGCCGCGGGGGCCGGACGCCGGACGCCGGGCGCCGGGCGCCGCGGGGAGCGCACGCCGCGGCGCTCACGCCGTCAGGAAGCCGCGCATGACGTCCAGGTGGGCGGCGATCGGCAGCAGGAACGAGTCGTGGCCCCAGGGCGAGGCGACGTTCTCGCGCCGCACGGGGATGCCCGCGGACGTCAGCGCGTCCGCGATCAGGTCGCTGTGCTCGGCACCGAAGCGCCAGTCGCTCGTGAAGCTCTCGACCAGGAACGCGGTGCCGGCGTCGCGCACGCGCGCGAGGCGGTCCGGCGCGTCGGGCTGCTCGAACGGCGCGAAGGCGTCCATGACCTTCGTCAGGTACAGGTAGCTCAGGGCGTCGAAGCGCTGGAGGAACGAGCGGGCCTGGTAGTCCAGGTAGTGCTCGATCTCGAGATCGGGGCGGAACCAGTCGTGGCCGTCGCGGGCCGGCGGACGCTGCGGGTCGCGGCGGCGCCGGTCGAACTTCGCCGTCAGCGCCTCCTCGGAGACGTAGGTGACGTGCCCGAGCATCCGGGCGGCGGCCAGGCCGGCGGCGGGCACGCGGCCCGTCCCCAGGTAGCGGCCGTCCTGGAAGTCCGGGTCGCGCAGGATGCCCTCCCGCGCCGCGGTGGAGAGCGCGATGTTCTGCGCCGTCAGGCGGGCGGAGGAGCAGACGACGAGCGCCCGGCCGATCTCCTCGGGCGCCTGCAGCGCCCACTCGAGCACCTGCATGCCGCCGAGCGAGCCGCCGATCGCGGCGGCCAGGCGCTCGATGCCCAGGTGGCGAACGAGCGCCCGCTGCACCCGCACGAGGTCGGCGACGGTGAAGGCGGGGAAGTCCAGCCCGTACGGCTCGCCGGTGGCCGGGTTCGTCGACGAGGGGCCGGTGGTCCCGCGGCAGCCGCCGAGCAGGTTGGCGCAGACGACGAACCACCGGTCCGTGTCGACCGTGCGGCCGGGCCCGAGGAGCACGTCCCACCAGCCGCGGCGGTCGGGATCGCCGTGGTGGCCGGCGGCGTGCGCGTCCCCCGTGAGGGCGTGGCACAGGACGATGGCGTTGGAGCGGTCGGCGTTCAGCGTGCCGTACGTCTCGTACGCGACCTCGACGGGTCCCAGCGTCTCGCCGTTGTCGAGCACGAGCGGGTCGTCCGCCGTGAACAGCTGGGCGTGCTGCGTGTGCGTGCGGCCCAGCCCGGGCCCCAGGTCGGTCGCGTACCCGGCGCGCCCGCCGGGGTCGAGGGTGCTGTGCGTCATCCGTTGCGGGTCGCGGGACGGCGGCGGGTCATGGCGTGATCCTCACACGCGGGCGCGGGCGAGGGGCGGCGGGTGGTGACGGACGCGGCGCGGGCGGCGAGGGGGTCGCGGCGGCGACCGGCGGGAGGAGCCGGAGGAGCCGCGCGCGGCGGCGTCCGCCGCCGCGCGTGTTGCCGTGCCCCTGCTCTCTCTCCCGCCGCGCAGCATAGTGACCGGGCGCACACAGCGTCGCGTCGCGGGCGGATGGGACGGTGCGCCGCGCGCCACTCCTCGCCGTGGGCCTCAGCGCACCTGCACCTGGCTCGCGTACCGCCGGAGCGCCTCCTCCATCACCGCGCCGTAGGCCGCGTTGCCCGCGGCGTTGGGGTGGACCGACTTGGTGGCGGGCACGGACGGCGAGGTGCCGACGGGCGTCCCCACGTCCAAGAGCTCCACGCCGTTGATCCACGGGTCGGCCCCGCCGGCGCCGTGGCCGAGGAAGGCCGAGATCACCTCGTCGGTGACGGGGTGCAGGCCGTGGGCGATGGCGCTCGCGGCGACCTCGGCGTTGAGCTGGTCGGCCCACGCGTTCGCCAGCCGACGCTCGGCGAGGGTCAGGGTCGTCAGCACGAGCGGGTCGGTCGGGAGCACGTCCTCGGTGAACAGGCGCGGATAGCCGGCGACCAGCACGTCCGCGGCCGGCGCGACGCGGCGGACCTCGGCGAACGTCGCGTCGAGCGCCTGCCGGACGGGCCCGCGAATGAGTGCGGTCTCGGCGTCGCGGTCGCCGGTGCAGTCACCGAGGACGCAGCGGGTGAACTGCGGGATGAACCGCGCGTCGTTGCCGCCGATGCTGAGCGTGACGAGCGCCGGACCTGTCGCGGTCGTCAGATCGGAGCGGACCTCGTCCAGCTGCGTGCCGGACAGCTCCGGGTGCTGCTTGACGCCGCCCGCCGACGACGGCATCACGTCGGCGGTGGTCGCGCCGCTGCACGCGATCCGCCGCGGCTCAGGGACCAGCTCGCGCGAGATCAACGCCGCCCACAGCTCGTTCGAGCGCGAGCAGGTCTGGTCGTCGTACGGCTGGCCCAGGCCGGTGCCGGCCGCATACGAGTCGCCGAGCGCGTAGAACGCCCGGTAGGCGGGGATGCCCGCCGCCCGCGCCTCGACCGGGGCGGAGGGCGGTGCCGCGGCGGTCGGCGACGTTGCCACCACCCGGTACGCCAGCCAGTGGCCGGCGAGCTCGGGGGGAGGGACGTCGACGTACCGGCCCGTCACGTCCGCGCCCCCGAGCGCCTGCACCGCACCGGTCGCCAGGTCGGTGCGCTCGATCCGGTAGCCGGTCGCCCGCGCGACGGGGGTCCAGCTGAGCGCGACCCCGGCGGACCCGTGCGCGGCGGCGCGCAGGTCCGCCACCCGGTCCGGCGCCGGCGTCGCCGATGCCGGCGCCGGCGTGGCCGCGCGGGGCACGCGCACCAGGACCGACCGTCCCGGTCGCCCGTACCGCCCGCCCGTTCCCCGGAACGACAGCCGGTACCGCAGCACGTGCCCCGCCGGAAGGCCCCGCACGACCCGCCGGCCGCCGCGCACGCCGCTCGCCACGCGGTGCCAGGTGCGGTGGCGGGCCGTGAGGTCGCGGACCGCGATGCGCGCGGCCCGCGCGCCGCGCGGTCGCCTCCACCGCAGGGTCAGGCGCGTGGCCGAGACGCCGGTGGCCCGCGGCCGCACACCGGCGGGGGCGGGGGCTGCGATGCGGGTGGAGCGGGTGGATGCCGCGGCGGGTGAGGACGACGCCGCCGCGGCGGACCGCGGCGGCGCGACGAACCGCGGCGCCGGCTCACCCGGGGCTGGCGCGGCGGCCGACGCGGCGGACGCGGCGGACGACGGCGGGACCGCACCGCCGCCCGCGACGCCACCGCCGAGCGCGCCCGCGAGCAGCAGCAGGACGGATCGTGGCGGTCGCGTCTGCCGGGCGGGCGTGCTCCTCATGGGCGTACGCTAGTGGTCGGCGTACACCCCGTGGGAACCGCGCGCCAGCGCCCTCCCCTGTCAGCCCTGGCTCGCCGCCAGCGCCTGGTCCAGGTCGGCGATGAGGTCGTCCACGTGCTCGATGCCGATCGACAGGCGCACCGCGTCCGGGCCGACGCCGGCGGACGCGAGCTCGCCCTCGTTGAGCTGCGAGTGCGTCGTGGAGGCGTTGTGGATGGCGAGCGACTTCGCGTCGCCGATGTTCGCGAGGTGGCTGAAGATGTTCAGCGCCTCGATGAACCGGCGGCCACCCTCGTAGCCGCCCTTCACGCCGAAGGACACGAGCGCGCCCCCGCCCGCGGTCAGCACCCGCGAGGCGACCTCGTGGTACTGGTTGGACTCCAGTCCGGGGTAGTTGACCCAGGCGACGCCGTCGTGCGCCTCGAGGTGCTTGGCGACGGCGAGCGCGTTCTCGTTGTGGCGCTCCATCCGCAGGGGCAGCGTCTCGACGCCCTGGAGGATGAGGAACGCGTTGAACGGCGACAGCGCGGCGCCCGTGTTGCGCAGCAGGACCGTGCGGGCACGCAGCACGTAGGCGATCGGCCCGGCGGCGTCCGTCCAGACCACGCCGTGGTAGGACGGGTCCGGCTTCGTCAGGCCGGGGAAGCGGTCGCTGTGCGCGGCCCAGTCGAAGGTGCCGGCGTCGACGATCGCGCCGCCGATCGAGGTGCCGTGGCCGCCGAGGAACTTCGTCAGCGAGTGGACGACGACGTCGACGCCCTGCTCGATCAGGCGCGCGCCGACCGGCGTGGCGACCGTGTTGTCGACGATGAGCGGCAGGCCGGCGGCGTGCGCGGCCTCGGACCACTTCGGGATGTCGAGGACGTTGAGCTTCGGGTTGCCGATCGTCTCGCCGAACACGAGCTTGGTCCGCTCGTCGGCCACGCGCGCGACGGCGTCGGGATCGTCGGCGTCGACGAAGCGCACCTCGATGCCGTACTGCGGCAGCGTGTGCGCGAACAGGTTGTAGGTGCCGCCGTACAGCTGCGAGACCGAGATGACGTTGTCGCCGGCCCCCGCGATGTTGAGGATCGCGTAGGTCACCGCGGCCTGGCCGGACGCGGTGACGAGCGCCGCCTGGCCGCCCTCGAGCTGCGCCAGGCGCTGCTCGAGCACGTCCCAGGTGGGGTTCATGATGCGCGTGTAGATGTTGCCTGGCGTCTTCAGCGCGAACAGGTCGGCGCCGTGCTGCACGTCGTCGAACACGTACGACGTGGTCTGGTAGATCGGCACGGCCCGCGCGTTCGTCGTCGGGTCGGCCTCCTGACCGCCGTGCAGGGCGATGGTCTCGGGGCGGTACTGCTGCGCGTCGCTCATGTCTCTCCGTGGGTGGGCGTCGTGGCGCCGGGACTCTCCGCCGGCCGCGGCGGCCGGTGCGCGGACCCTATACCAACGGGCCCGAAATACCCGTAGTCGGATCGGGATTCCGCCCGGACGACGGGCGGCGTGCCGCCGTGACGGTCCCGCACGGGGCGCCCCGAGAGTCCCTGCGCGTCCGAGGGCCCGGCCGTCCGTGGCGTCCGTCAGTCGCTCTCGGGATCCGCCCCCTCCGGCACCTCGCCGACCGTGCCGCCGATGCTCGCCAGCCGGCCCTGCTCGTCGAACTCGAACCGCCAGGTGGCGCCCTCGGCCGGATCGGGCCGACCGTCCTCGCCCACCGGGAGGCCCTCGGCGCGGGCCGTGATGACGCCCGAGCCCGCGGGCCCCTCGGCGAAGTGGATGCCCTGCGGCTCGCTGCGGCGCCAGCCCTCGATGAGCAGCTGGTGGTCGACGGGCAGCTGCTCGAGGATCCCGGAGATCGCGAGCGGCAGCCGCTCGTACGGGATGCGCCGCTTGGCCAGCTCGGGGTGTTTGACCAGGAACACCGCCGTGGCCCCGCCCCCGGTCGGCGCGACGTAGTACGCGTCCGCCTCCGTGTTCCACGCGCCGACGATCGCGGCGTCGAGCACGCCGATGCGCCGGGTGACGTCCTCCGCCAACGGCGTCGGCGCGTCCAGCTGCGCGAACTCGTCCCGCAGCTGGGCGGCCGCATAGGTGGCCGTCTTCGGCAGCGACGGGTTGGCGAAGGCCCACAGCCACGTGCCGTCCGCCTCGGCCATGGTGCCCAGGACCTGGGCGGGGAAGAACCCGACGCCCTCGAACAGCAGCTGCGACGTCTTCCCGTCGTACTCCCACCGCTGGCCCTCGCTGCGCCCGTGCGCCTCGAGGACCTCGTCCTGGAACCGCGCCTGGTTGAGCATCGCCGGCAGCGCGCTCTGCGACACCAGGATGTGCCACATCGCCGACGGGCCCAGACCGTCCTCCTGCGGCTCGTCCGGCGTCGGCGTCACGTCCTCGGGGTTCGACACACGAGGAGCGTCGCAGCTAGGGGCAGGCGAGGCGAGGGCGGCGGAGGTTCGGCGCGATGCCGGTGCGGGTTCGGCGCAGATCGGGGGCCACGCGGCACGGCTCGGTCGGCAGGGTCTTGGTCGTCGTCGCCCCGCCGCTCGATGTCCTCACCCCCGCCCCTCCTCATCCACCCCGCCCCGCCCGCGTCGTTCGGCGCCGACCAACGCGTCGCCTGGCTCGCCGGGCGACAGCTCGGGCTGGTGACGAGGGACCAGCTGCTGCACCTCCTGGGCCTGACCCGCCACCAGATCGCCGGCCGCATCGCTCGCGGCCTGCTCATACCGGTGCACCGGACGGTCTACGCGCTCGGCGTCCGCCCGGCGACGCCCGAGGCTCGGGCCATGGCGGCGGTGCTCGCTTGCGGGGATGGGGCGATGGCGAGCCACGCGACCGCCGCTGCGCTGCACGGGATGCTGCCGTGGCGACGCGGACCCGTCCACGTGACGACGCCGCCATCGACGCGCCGCGTTGCCGGCATCGCGGTGCACGTCAGCCACTCGGGCCCGTCGGTGGGGACCACACGGCTCCGCGTGCCCTGCACCGCGGACGCTCGGACCCTCATCGACGTGGCCGGGTCGGACGGCGCAGCGCCAGCGCGGCGCGCGTGGAGTTCGCTCGCAGGCCAGCGTCGCCTCCGCCCCCGCATGGTGGAGCACGAGTTGCGCCTCCATTCCGGCCGACGCGGGACGGCACTGGTCCGGGAGATGCTCGAGCGTCACCGTCTGGCGACCACCGGCCACACCAAGAGCGAGCTCGAGGCCGCCGCTCTGCAGCTCTGCGCCGCCCACGGCCTGCCGTTGCCGGCGGTGAACCGACTCGTGGTCCTGCAGGACGGCACCTACGAAGCGGACATGTCGTGGGCCGAGGCGCGCTTGGTGGTGGAGCTCGACGGCTGGGCGACGCACCGGTCGCCCGAGCAGTTCGAGGACGACCGTCACCGCGACTTCGACTTCGAGCTCGCCGGCTGGTCGTCCGTGCGACTGACGTGGACGGCCGTCACCGCGCAAGCCGAGGCGACGGCGCGGCGGCTGCGACGACGGCTCGCCGTCGGTCGGGAGTCGGTCCCGACCGACCTCGCGCCAGGGCAGGCGGGCCGGCAGTGAGGTCCGGCGATCGAGTTTGCGATTCGGCCGCTATATCCGGCCTGATCGCGAACTCGATCCCCCGCACCCCCCGCGGCCGCGGCCCGTCGCGAGAGCGTCCGCGGGCCGCAGCAACAGCCGCGCGGCCGCCGCGGCCTCGCCGGCGGCAGCCCACCGCCGCCAGCCGCGTCGCGGCCCGCCACGGGGCGACCGCGGCCTGCAGGCCGCCGCGCGCCCCGCGCCGCCCCGCCCCTACAGCGGGATGTTGCCGTGCTTGCGCTTCGGCAGCGTCACGCGCTTGCTGCGCAGCACGCGGAGGGCGCCGGCGACTTTCGCGCGGGTCTGCGAGGGCTCGATCACGTCGTCGATGTAGCCGCGCTCGGCGGCGACGTACGGGTTGGCGAAGCGGGCCTTGTAGTCGTCCATCAGCGTCGCGCGGCGCTCGTCCGGGGTGGGCGAGCCGGCGATGTCGCGGCGGTAGATGATGTTGACCGCGCCCTCGGCGCCCATGACCGCGACCTCGGCCTGGGGCCAGGCGAAGTTGAAGTCCGAGCCCAGGTGCTTCGAGGCCATGACGTCGTAGGCGCCGCCGTAGGCCTTGCGGGTGATGACGGTGACCTTCGGGACCGTCGCCTCGGCGTAGGCGTAGAGCATCTTCGCGCCGTGGCGGATGATGCCGTTCCACTCCTGCGAGGTGCCGGGGAGGAAGCCGGGGACGTCGCAGAACGTCAGCAGCGGGATGTTGAACGCGTCGCAGGTGCGGATGAAGCGCGCGGCCTTCTCCGACGCCTCGATGTCGAGGACGCCCGCCATCTGGTTGGGCTGGTTGCCGACGATGCCGACGGCGTGGCCCTCGATGCGCGAGAAGCCGCAGAGAATGTTGCGCGCGAAGTTCTCGTGCACCTCGAAGAACTCGCCGTCGTCCGCGACGAGCTTGATGACCTCGCGCATGTCGTACGGCTTGTTCGGGTTCGCGGGAACGGCGTCGTTGAGCGCCGGCTCCTCGCGGTCCGCCGGGTCGTCCGTCGGCACGACCGGGGTGGTCTCGAGGTTGTTCTGCGGCAGGAACGAGAGGAGGTAGCGCGTCTCCTCGAGCGCGTGGTCCTCGTCCTCGAACGCGAAGTGCGCCACGCCGGAGCGCGTCGAGTGGGCGACGGCGCCGCCCAGGTCCTCGAAGCCGACCTCCTCGCCCGTCACCGTCTTGATGACGTCGGGGCCGGTGATGAACATGTGGGAGGTCTCCTTGACCATCCCGATGAAGTCCGTGATCGCCGGCGAGTACACCGCGCCGCCCGCGCACGGCCCCATGATCAGCGAGATCTGGGGGATGACGCCGGAGGAGTCGACGTTGCGCTGGAAGACGTCGCCGTAGGCGCCGAGCGAGACGACGCCCTCCTGGATGCGCGCGCCGCCCGAGTCGTTGATGCCGATGACCGGGCAGCCGATCTTCGCCGCCAGGTCCATGACCTTGCACATCTTCTCGCTCATGACCTCGCCGAGCGAGCCGCCGAAGACGGTGAAGTCCTGCGAGAAGACGGCGACGGGCCGGCCGTCGATCGTCCCGTGGCCGGTGACGACGGCGTCGCCCCACGGCCGCTGCTTCTGCATGTCGAAGTCGTAGGTGCGGTGGCGGACGAAGGTGTCCAGCTCCTGGAAGGACCCCTCGTCGAGGAGCTTCTCGATCCGCTCGCGCGCCGTGTACTTCCCCTTGGCGTGCTGCTTCTCGACGGCCTTCTCTGAGGCGGAGTGGATCGCCTGGTCTCGGAGGTCGCGGAGAAGGTCGAGCTTCTCGTCGAACGTCTCGGGCGATTGCAGACGCGGGCTCATGGGGCGCCGATGCTATCCGCGCGGCCAGGATTCGTGCCGCGTGCCGACGGTGTCCGCGTGCGCGACGGTCGGCGGAGTCCGCCGACGGGGCCGCGCCGGCCGCCGTCCCGACGATCGGGGGGGGAGGTGCCGACAGGCGCTCCGGGAGGCGGTCGCGCGCGTCCGCCGGACGGGGAGGACCCGGCTGCCGGACGCGCGTCTGCACGGCCGTCGGGGGCGGTGGCCGGCCGCGGGCCGGCGGGCCGGCGGCGGTGGGCTGCCGCCGGCGAGAGGTTCGAGTTCGGGATCAGGCCGGATATAGGGGCACGATCCCGAACTCAACGGCTTCGCGGCCAGGTGCGACGTCGATCTGGGACGCGCCCTCGCCCGCCTGCCCGCCGAGCGCCCCCGGCCCTGCCCCCAACCAGCGCGACCCCCACCCGCCCGGCCGAGGACATCCGTCCAAACCGACCGTTTGGCGGCTGGACGCGCGTCCGCCCCGCGTACCGGTCCTCCCCGCCGCCCCGCCGCACCCGCGGCGACGCATCCCCCGTCGCCGCCTCGCATCCCGCCCGCCCGCGCGATCGGCCGAGCCGTTCACCGCGTGACCGTCGTTCACGCGGCTTCACAGCAGGGCCACCGCTCGGACACAAGCTGACGGCGTATCGCCCCCCACAGTGGTCGGCGCCCTCCCCCGCCGCGTGCCAGGTCGCGTCCCGCGAGGGCTCCTCGCACAGCAACCCCAGGAGCTCCGGTGTCCGGACCTCAGACCCGCGTGCGCCGTCGTCGGCGTGCCGCGATCGCCGCGGTGGCGATCACCCTCGCCCTGCCATCAGCCGCGCACGCCGCCACGGCGATGCCGCTCTCGATCGTCGACGAGCACGAGCCGCTCGGTCCCGGCATCGAGCTGGCGCACCAGAAGTACCTGGCGTCGACCGGCTGGGTCGACCGCCAGGTGCTGACCGTCGACCTGGCCAACCCGGCCGTCACGACCGACCTGCTGCACGCCGACAAGGTGGCGCAGGGCTCGGCGCTGACGAAGCAGGCCAACCGCGTCGGCGCGGTCGCGGGCGTCAACGGCGACTTCTTCGACATCGGCAACTCCGGCGCGTCGCTCGGCTTCGAGATCGCCGGCGGCCAGCTGCGCAAGAGCGGCACGCGCAACAACGGCCAGTCCGTCGGCGTCACCCAGGGCGGCGTCGGCAAGCTCATGAACCTGGCGCTCGCCGCGAAGGCGACGTTCGGCGGCAGCGACCGGCCGATCGCCGGCTTCAACCAGGTCGGCGTGCCCGACAACGCGATCGGCGCGTACACGTCCGACTGGGGCGAGTACGACCGGCAGACGAACGCCGGCGGCGCCGCGGGCGTGGCGACCACCGCCGAGGTGTGGGTCGCGGACGGCAAGGTCACGAAGGCCGCGACCGCCCCGGGCGCCGGCAAGGGCACGCTGCCCGACGGCACGACCGCCCTCGTCGGCCGCGGCAGCGGCGCCACCGCGCTGCGCACCCTCGCGGTCGGCGACGACGTCGCCCTCTCCTACGGCGTCAGCCCCGAGATGGAGGACCGCTTCACGTTCGCGGTCGGCACCGACGCGCAGCTCGTCCGCGGCGGCGAGCCCGTCCCGGACGCCGAGGCCAACGCCGGCGCGTCCGGCGCGTCGATCGCGCCCCGCACGTCCATCGGCTTCAAGGACGGCGGGAAGACGATGATCCTGCTGACCGTCGACGGTCCCGGCGGCACCGGCAAGGGCGGCGCGACGCTCCCGCAGGTCGCGAAGATGATGGACGACCTGGGCGCCGAGACGGCCGTCAACCTGGACGGCGGCGGCTCCACCACGATGGTCGGCCGGCGCCTGGGCGCGTTCGACGCGACCGTCCGCAACGTCCCCTCCGACGGCGGCGAGCGCTCCGACCCCAACGGCGTCGGCGTGTTCGTCAAGCCGGGCAACGGCCAGGTCGAGGACCTCGTCGTCGCGCCCGCGGCCGGCGGCGAGCCGACCGTCTTCCCCGGCATGCACCGCGCGTTCACGGCCACCGCCGTCGACTCGAACCAGGCGCCGGTGAAGCTCGACCGCGGCGACGTCCGCTGGTCCGCCGCCGCCGGCAGCGTCGAGAACGGCGCGTTCCAGGCGCCCGCCGACGGCGGGCGCACCGTCACGCTGCGCGCCACGACCAGCAGCGCCCGCACCGACACGAAGGTGCGCGTGCTGGACCGCCTCGACCAGCTCGAGCTGTCGAGCAAGCGGCTGTCGATCCCGGAGACGACGAGCGCCCCGACGACGCTGACGGTGACCGGCCGCGACGCGCACGGGTTCACCGCCCCGATCGACGCGTCCGACCTGGAGCTGGACTACGACCGCAAGGTCGTCAAGGTCCAGCCGCAGGACGACGCGCTGCGCATCGTCCCGGTCGCGAAGGGCGCCACGGTCGTCTCGGTGACCGCCGGCGGCACGACGGTGCAGCTGCCGACGACGGTCGGCGTCGAGACGAAGACGCTCCACGAGTTCGACGGCGAGAACGAGGACAAGGACTGGACCGCCAACGGCACGTCCGGCTTCGCCAAGACGCTGTCGAAGGCCCCCGAGGGCCTGCGCCTGGACTACAAGGCCCAGCGCAACTTCGGCGTCACCCGCGCGTCCGGCGCGTCCGTCCTGAACGTGCCCGGCCAGCCGCTGCGCCTCCGCTGGCACGTGTGGTCCGAGGACGCGACGGAGTACTCCAACATGGCGTGGGTCGACGCGTCCGGCACCCGCAACGCGAAGCTGCAGAGCGGCGTGAAGCCCGGCTGGAACGACCTCGTCTGGACGCTGCCGTCCAACACGAAGTTCCCGATCAAGGTGACCGAGTTCCAGCTCGTCGAGACGGGCACGGCGCGCCAGCAGGACGGCGCGTTCGTCCTGGACCGCGTGGAGTACGACGCGGCGCCCGAGGTCGAGCTGCCCGCCGAGGCGCCGCTCCACCAGGACCCGCTGCTCTCGCCCGACGGGGAGACGAACGGCAAGGACGACTGGAGCTTCGCGACGCTGTCCGACGTCCAGTTCACCGCCGCGGACCCGACGCTGGCCAAGGTCGGCGTCGCCGCGCTCAAGCGCATCCGCCGCGAGAAGCCCGACCTGGTCGTGCTCAACGGCGACATCACCGACGAGGGCGCCCCCGAGGACCTGACGCTCGCGCGCAAGACGCTCGAGGACGGCGGCTGCCAGCTGATCGAGGCGGGCAAGGAGCCCGCCGCGGACTCCACGCCGGACGCGAGCAGCGGCAAGGTCCCCTGCTACTACGTCCCCGGCAACCACGAGGCCTACGCGAAGGCCGGCCAGGGCACCCTCGACGCCTGGAAGGCGGAGTTCGGCGCGCCCTACCGCACGTTCGACCACAAGGGCACGCGGTTCATCCTGCTCAACAGCGCGCTCGGCTCGCTGCGCGGGTCGGACTTCGGCCAGCTGCAGATGTTCCAGGACGCGCTCGAGTCGGCCAAGAAGGACGACAGCATCGACAACGTCATGGTCTTCGCCCACCACCCGGTGGACGACCCGGCCGAGACGAAGGCCAGCCAGCTCGGCGACCGCACCGAGGTGCAGCTGATCGAGGAGCTCCTCACGGACTTCCGCCAGGACAGCGACAAGGGCGCCGCGATGGCGGGCTCGCACGCGCAGATCCTCGACGTCCACCGCGTGGAGGGCGTGCCGTACACGGTGCTCCCGTCCTCGGGCAAGTCCCCGTACGGCGTGCCGGACCGCGGCGGCGTCACGGGCTGGCTGAACTGGCACGTGGACCGCGACACCGACGCCGACGGCCAGTGGCTGACGGCCGACGCGCGCGCGTTCGCGTCGCAGATCACGCTGAACACGCCGGCCTCGGTCGAGGTCGGCACCTCGGCGACGCTGTCGGGCTCGCTCCGCCAGCCGTCGGGCGTCAACCAGAACGGCAGCCGCATCGTCCCGCTCGCCTACCCGATCTCGGTCCACTGGCAGGAGACCGCGGAGCTGGCGGTCGGCTCGGGCGACGCCGCGATCGAGGCGGCCCGCCGGGCCGGCAAGGTCGCGATCCTCGACCCGAGGACGCGCGAGCTGACGGGCCTGAAGCGCGGCACCGTGAAGGTCGCCGTCGCCGAGGAGTCCATGCGCGAGCACACGGACGAGGCGTCCCTGGCGCCCGTCACGGCGGAGAAGACGATCGAGGTCGTCCCCTACGCCGGCCCGGGCCCGCGCTTCTCGGCGAACGTGCCGGTGTTCTCGGCGCAGCCGACCGGCACGGTCAGCCCGGGCCAGCTCGTCACGGTGAAGAACGAGGGCGACGAGCCGCTGAGGATCTCCGACGTGACGATCAAGGCCGCCGACGCCGGGTCCGAGGGCGACTTCCTGCTGGCGACGAACGCCTGCAGGGACGCCGAGATCGCTCCGGGCGCGTCCTGCACCGTGATGGTGCGCTTCGCCCCGGCGCGCCAGAAGGCGACGTCGAAGGCGCAGCTCGTCTTCGCGACGAACACCGCCGAGCGCGAGCACACGGTCGCGCTGACGGGCGAGAGCACCGACCTGCCGCGCGGCGAGAACGGGACCGACGGGCTGAACGGCGCCGACGGCGCTGACGGGGCGACCGGGCCGCAGGGTCCGGCCGGGGCGACGGGCGCGACGGGCGTCGGCGCGCCGGGGCTGCCCGGTCCGCAGGGGATCCCGGGCCTGCAGGGCCAGCGCGGCGAGAAGGGCGCCCGCGGACCGAAGGGCGAGAGCGCGCGAGTCCGCGTGACGTGCAAGCTCGTCAACCGCCGCCGCTCGGTGCGCTGCACCGTGACCGACGTCTCGAGCCGCAGCGCGGCCGGGACGAAGACGTCGAAGTCGCGGGTGGAGGCGACCGTGACGGTGGCCGGCCGCAGCCGCACCGTCACCCGCACGGGCACCGTCCGGATGACGGTGAACGCCGGCACGCGCCTGACGACGCGCAGCCGCGTCGAGGTACGGACGAGCGTCGGGGGCGCGTCCGGCAAGGTCGTCGTCCGCGGCGCCGGGAAGCGGACCGCGGCCCTGCGGTAGGGGCGCGGCGGGGCGCGCGGCTTCGGTCGCGCGGCTCGTGTGTTGCGCCCTAGCGGGCGAGGGCGGGCCCGGCGGATGCCGGGCCCGCTCGCGTTCGGGGGCGACGCGGCCGGACCGCCGCGGGGGCGGCGGAGCCGGGGGCGACGCGGCGGGGCGGCGGGGCGGCGGAGCCGGGGGGGCCGGGCGGCTTCCCCGTGGCCGGCTTCCCCCTCCCGCGGATCGAGGTGGCGATCAGGCCGCTACATCCGGCTTGATCGCGAACTCGATCCGTCGCCTGCGCCGTGCCCGCGGCGGACCCGCGCCCCCGACCACCTGCCTCCGGACCCGCCGGCCGGGTCGAACTCGGAATGCGGTCGAGCTCGGCATGGGGCGAGCTCGGAAGGCGTCCGGAACGAGCGGCCCCTCCCGATCGCCACCCGCGCGCCCGGCGCCTACGGCACCAGCACGGCCGCGCGGCGCTGGTCGAGCGGCAGGCTCGGCGCCGCCGGCCCGCCGCCGAACAGCTGCAGCGCCACGAGCGGCGGGAACGCGATCGGTCGGTCGGCGCGCCAGACGTACACGCGGTACTGGCTGGTCCCGACCTGGCGGACCAGGCGCATGCCGCCGATCGGGGGCGCAGGGACGAGCGACGGCGCGTCGTCGCCCGCGTCGGCGGGACGGTCGACGACCGCGACCGTGCGGACGGGCGTCGGAGTGGTCAGGTCGTAGATCTGCTTCGCGTCGGGCAGGTAGTACGTGGCCGCGATGCCCTGGTAACGCGAGACCGCGAGCAGCTCGGGCCCCGGCATCCCGGCCGTCGCCTCGCGCAACGCGCCGCGCCAGTCGTCGCGCTGGTAGGCGGGCGTGAACGCGACCGCCGCGACGACCGCCCACTGCACGAGCGCCACCGCGCCGAGCAGCAGCACCCCGCGCCGGCCGATCCGCCACGCGCCGACGGCCGCGAGCGCCGCGAGCGGCGGCATGAGGACGACGTAGTTGCGGGTCAGGACCAGGTCGAAGTCGACGAGCAGCCCCAGCAGCGGGACGACCCAGACCACGGCGACGAGCGCCAAGAGCACCGTGCCGCGCCCGGCAACGCGCCCGCGCAGGAGACCCGTTCGGCGCGGGAGCGCGATGGGCGCCGCCGTGGCGGCATCGCCCCCGCGTCCGGCCGCCGCGCCGCGCGCGCCGTGGTCCGCGGCCGCCGTCCGGCGGCGCGGCCAGGCGCCCGCGCCGACCAGGACCACGAGCGCCAGCGCCACCAGGACGCCCAGGACGATGTCCGCCGGCGCGTTGTAGCCGACGGCGAACTGCTTCGGCGTCTCGATGATCCGGTCGCCCAGGCTCTTCACCCCCGCGATCGCCTCGTACATCGACGTCGACTGCTGGTTGAGCGCGATCGGCGCCAGCGCGGCCGCGCCGACCAGGGACGCCAGCAGCGGGGCGGCGAGCGGACGCAGCGCGGTGGCGCGGGAGGGCGCGGGGCCCGCCGTCCGCCACGCGCGCACCACGAGCGCGACGCCCCCGGCCACCAGCAGGATCGCCCCGAAGTAGTGCGTCCACGCCGCCGCGACGGCCGCGAGCGCCCACAGCCACAGGCGGCGCGGGTCCGGACGGTCGAGCGCCGCGGCCAGCGCGGCCCAGGCGAGCGCCGAGGTCAGGAGCAGCAGACCGTACGAGCGCGCCTCCTGCGAGAACCAGTGCGCGAGCGGGTTGACCGCGACGAGCAGGCCCGCGGCCAGGCCCACGGCGAGCGGCGCGAGGCGGACGCCGGGGGTCGTGCTCCGGATCGCCGCGGTGGGGTGCGGGTGATCCGGAACGGCTTCGGCATGGGCGGCACCGGCGGTCGTGTTCCGCATCGCCGACGCGGAGCCGGGGTGATCCGGGACGCCTCGGCCCGACCCGCCCGGCCACCAGGCCGGCCCCTCGCCGCCGACGCGCCGCGCGAGCGCCGCGACCGGCAGCACGGCCAGGCCGCCCGCGAGGCCCGAGACCAGCCGCAGCTGCCACTCGCCGGCGCCCAGGACGTGCACCGCCAGCCAGCCGAGCAGGTAGAAGAGCGGCGGCGTGTTCTCGGTCTGCTGGATCGTCGACCACGCGTGACCGAACGAGCCCTCGGCGATGCGGGCCGAGTAGACCTCGTCCAGCCAGAAGCTCTGCTCGTCGAGCGTCGGCAGGCGCAGGACAAGGGCCAGGGCGACGAGCAGCGCGAGGGCGACGGGGGCGCTCGGCGCGTGGACGCGGCCGGCGGCCCGGCGGGCGGCGGCGACCATCAGCGGCCCGCCGTCGCGCTCGCCCGCAGGCCCGCGCGGCTGTGGACGGGGTCGGACACCGCGCGGAATCGTACTCGCGGGTGCGCGAGGACCGAGCCGGGGCGGCCGGGCGGCCATCGGAGGACGTCGGGGTGGCCGGGTCGGCGGGGCCACGGCGTCGTTCGGCGCAGACGAGGCGCCGTTCGGGCGAAAGGGACGTGCCGTTCGGCGACGGTGAGGCGTCATCGGGCGGGGGCGCGGCGTGGTCCGACGGCGGCGCGGCGTGCTCCGACGAAGGCGCGGCGTGGTCCGGCGAAGGCGCGGCGTAGTCCGACGGCGGCGCGGCGGTGGGGCGGTGGGGCGGTGGGGCGGTGGGGCGGTGGGGCGGTGGGGCGAGGCGCCGCGGAGGCCAGGCGCCGTCCGGCAGAGGCGCGGCGTCGTCGGATGGAGACCAGGCGTCGTCCGACGGAAGCGTGGCGGGATCCGGCGGAACTGAGGCGTGATGTCGTTGTAGGCGACGCGGGCTTCCGCCCCGCCGAGGCGGATTCCGCTGCCGAGGCGGAAAGGGCCTGCTCCTTCGCATCGATCCGCCTCACCAGCGCGAACCGCCTCACCTGCACCCCAACGCGCCTCAGCGCGGCGGCCGCCCACCCTTGCGGCCGCCCGCCGCCCGCCGCCCACCGCCCACCGCCCACCGCCCACCGCCCACCGTCCACCGCCACCGCCCGCGGCCGCCCACCGCCTACCGCCCGCGGCCGCCCACCGCCCACCGCCCACCGCCGCCCCAAGCGGCCCCGCACCATCGCGGGCCTCGGCCCGCGGGGGCGCCCGCCCGCCGACGGGGGCAGCCCGCCCCCCAGCAGCGCTGTCCCCCACGTCCCCACGACCGCCCCGCCGTCCCAGCAGCGCCCCCCGGCGGCCCCGCGCCCCCGCCCGGCTACGCTTGACGGACCCATGGCGGACACCGTCACCGTGAAGAAGAAGTGCTGCAAGAGCGGCCCGCGGTGCAAGAAGTGCCCGGTCGTCTGGAAGCGGCTCGAGCTGCAGGGGCTCGCCGAGCGGCAGAGCAAGCGCAAGTACGTGCCCGCGGACGACATCCCCAAGAAGGCCTTCAAGGACGCGCGGCGGTAGCGGGCACCACCCGCACCACCCCGCGCGCGTGCCCCGCGCGCGCCCCGGGTACCCTCCCCGCCATGGCTACGTGTCTCGTGACCGGCGGCGCCGGGTTCCTCGGCTCCCATCTCTGCGACGAGCTGCTCGGTCGCGGGAACCGCGTCATCTGCGTCGACAACCTCGAGACGGGATCCCTGCGCAACATCGAGCACATCCGGCACTCGCGGTTCGAGTTCCGGCAGCTGGACATCGTGGAGCCGTACTACGTCGACGAGCCGGTCGACGTCGTCTACCACGCGGCCTCGCCGGCGTCGCCCATCGACTACCTGCGCCTGCCGCTGCACACGCTGAAGGTCGGCTCGTACGGCACCCACCACACGCTGGGCCTGGCGAAGAAGCACCGCGCGCGCTTCCTCCTCTTCTCCACCAGCGAGGTCTACGGCGACCCGCAGGTGCACCCGCAGGAGGAGTCCTACTGGGGGCACGTCAACCCGATCGGCCCGCGCGGCGTGTACGACGAGGCCAAGCGCTACGCCGAGGCCCTGACCATGGCCTACCACCGCCAGCAGGGCGTCGACACCGCGATCGTCCGCATCTTCAACACCTACGGCGCGCGCATGCGGGCCAACGACGGCCGCGCGATCCCCACGTTCTTCCGCCAGGCGCTGCTCGACGAGCCGATCACCGTCTTCGGCAGCGGCGAGCAGACCCGGTCCTTCTGCTACTCCGACGACCTGATCCGCGGCATCATCGCCCTGGCGGAGTCCGAGGAGCACGACCCGGTCAACATCGGCAACCCGGGCGAGTTCACGCTGCTCGAGCTGGCGCAGGCCGTCATCGAGGTGACGGGCTCGAAGAGCGAGATCATCCACCAGCCGCTGCCGAAGGACGACCCGAAGCAGCGTCGCCCCGACATCACGCGCGCGAAGGCGCTGCTGGGGTGGGAGCCGACGATCGACCTGCGCGAGGGGCTGCAGCGGACGCTCGACGAGGCCGGCCGCGAGGTCCTCGCCGGCGCCCTGCGGTAGCGACCGGCGCCGGCCGGCATGCTGCGCGCCTCGCCCGCTCCCCGGTCCCTCGCCGCGTCCGCTGCACGCGGGCCTGCGACCTCGGCCCGGGCCATCTGACACGCTTTGACGTTGGTGCGCCAGGCCAGCCCCAGCCCCGACGCGGTCCCCGACCGCCCGGAGCCCACCGAGCGCCCCGTCGCCGGGGCGCCATCCCTCGTGGCGAACGGCACGTCCGCCGCGGACCGCGACGGCCTGCCGACGCTGGGCTCCGTCAGTCCGCTGCGCCCCGCGACCGACATCCGCGCGAAGCGGCCGCCGGCGCTGCTCTTCCTGCTGCGCGTCGAGACGATGCGCAAGGTGCTGCGCGTCCTGGGCCTGATGGCCGTCGACGCGGCGAGCGTCTGGGCCGCGATCTTCACCGCCCTGGCGCTGAAGGCGCTGTGGCTGGGGTCGTTCGACGCCGGGTGGCACGCCCACCAGGCGCGCGAGATCGCCCCGTTCACCATCCTGGTGGTGCTCCTGAACTTCGCCCGCATGGGCCTGTACGGGCGGCGGCACGAGCGACAGGGCCTGGGCCGGATCGTCACCGGCCTGTTCCAGGTGATGGTCGTCTCGATGGTGTTCGTGCTGATCAACGGCCAGCGCGACCAGTTCTCCAGCTACTACATCTTCTACGGCTCAGCGGCCGTCGGGATCGTCTACATCGCCGTGCTGCGGCAGGCGTACGAGATCGTCTCGGGGCGCCTGCTGCGCTCGAGCGGCCAGCAGCGGCGGGCCGTGCTGGTGGGCACCGCCGAGCACTCCGACGCGATCGCGTCGGCGCTGGCGGACGACGTGGACACCGCCATCCGCGTGACCGGCGTGCTGACGCTCGACGCCGACGCCCCGCCGCCGCAGCACGCGCCCTCGCTCGGCACCGCCGACGACCTGCCGGCGCTGCTCGCGTCGGGGGCGATCGACGAGGTCATCATCACCGACCCGGCGTTCCCCGAGGAGCTCGCGCTCGACATCGTCGACCAGGCGCACCGGCAGGGCGTGCACGTGCGGGTGGCGCCGTCGACGATGGAGATCCTGGTCCACCGCGCCGAGTTCCTGCCGGGCCAGACCGTCCCGCTGTTCGAGCTGAAGCCGCCGGTCTCCGAGGGCATCGACTTCGCGATCAAGCGCACGTTCGACCTGGTGATGAGCACGTTCATCCTGGTGCTCCTCAGCCCCGTGCTGCTGGCGATGGCCGTCGCGATCCGGGTGTCCAGCCCCGGACCGGTCATCTACCGCTCGCGCCGTCCTGGCGTCGGCGGCGTGCCGTTCGACTGCCTGAAGTTCCGCACGATGTACGCCGATGCGGACCGCCGCCAGAGCGAGCTCGAGGAGCTGAACGAGGCGGGCGGGGCGATCTTCAAGATGCGCAACGACCCGCGCGTCACCCCCGTCGGCAAGCTGCTGCGCCGCCTGTCGCTGGACGAGCTGCCGCAGCTGCTGAACGTGCTGCGCGGCGAGATGTCGCTCGTCGGCCCGCGCCCCCTGCCCCAGCGCGACTACGACCGGCTGGAGGAGTGGCACAAGAAGCGCTACCTCGTGCTGCCGGGCGTGACCGGCCTGTGGCAGGTGTCGGGCCGCTCTGACCTGGAGTTCGACGACATGGTGCGCCTGGACTTCCTGTACCTGGAGCGCTGGTCGGTGTCGCTCGACCTGCAGATCCTGGTGAAGACCATCCCGGCGGTCTTCGGTCGCCGCGGCGCGTTCTAGTCACCACCGCCGGTCGATCCCGTAGGCGTCGAGCTGACCGTCGGCCGAGACGATCGGCAACGACTCGATCCGCGCCTGGGCGACGAGCAGCCGATCGAACGGGTCCCCGTGGTGCCGGGGCAGCGATCGCACGGCCCATGCGTGCGCCGCACCGACCGGCATGAGCGTCAGGCCTTCGGCGCGCACCACGTCGGGCAGGTCGTCCGGGGCCTCGATCTTGCCGAGGGACCGCTTGATCGCGATCTCCCAGAGGCTGGCCGCGCTCACGTGCATCGGGTGCCTCGCATCGGCCACGATGACCCGCGCCGTGTCCGACAAGCGCGGGTCGTCGGACAGCCACCAGAGGACGGCGTGCGTGTCGAGGAGCGCGGGGCCGGTCACGACGCGTAGGGCGCGAAGTCGTCCAGCGGCTCGTCGAAGTCGTCCGCCGTGTGGATCCTGCCCCGCAACGCGCCCGGTGTTCGCGGGCGCGACGGCTCCTCGTACCGGACCACCTTCGCCACGGGCGTGTCGCCCCGGCGGAGCACGATCTCCTCGCCCGCCTCGACGCGGGCGATCAAGCGCGACAGATGCGTCTTCGCCTCGCCGATGCTGACTGCGTCGCCCATGGGCGCATCGTAGGCCGGTTGGTCGGGTTGGTCAACCTCGCCGCGGGCACACCCGAGGCCCCGCGGCACCGGCGTCCAACCACGCGCAGGAACCACGGGGACCGGGTGCCCGGACGACGACGCGGGCGCGAGGCCCGCGGTGCGGCGTCCGGACCGCCGGCGCTCGCTCGGGCGGCCGGCGTGTAGGCGCAGGGCCTACCCCTGCATCCTGGCGCATCCGGGGTCGGTCGTGGGAGGAAGCTGGCGATCCGCGGGCGGCGCGGGTTCGTCGCACCAACGCCGACGAGGGCCCCAGGACGAACCCGGGACCCTCGATCGGCGGTGGGGACACGGCGGCGAAGCCCTGGCGCCCTGGTGCACACCGGGCCCGCGCCGACCGTCAGGGCGCCAGGCCACCCCGGGGCCACACGCCCGGGGCGACCGCGGCGGACGGGACCAACTACCTCGCGGTCCGCGCCTTCGCGCGGGACGCGGCGCCCTTGATCGTCACCGTCTGGGTGGCCGTCTTCGCCTTCTTGGCGCCCTTCGGCGTCCAGGAGACCTTCAGGCGCAGCTTCACCGTCTTGCCGGCGGCGACCTGCTGACGCGTCTTGCTCGTCAGCGCGGCCGTCAGCGTGGCGGCCTTCCCGCTCTTCAGCGTCCGGGTCCGGGTCTTCACACCCTTGCCCGACACCTTCACCTTGCCGGCGCCGATGTTCACGACCCGCAGCTGAACCCGGCTGCTGCTCGCCGTCGCGGTCGCTCGGACCCCGCAGTCGGGTGCCGCGATCGTGACGTTGCGGGTGCGGCGGTCGCCGTTCTGCCCGTCGAAGCGGGCCGACGCGACGCGGTCCGAGGTGCAGGGGTCACGCGGAGCGCCAAGGATGCCGTTCTCGCCGCCGTCGATCTGGAGCTTGAAGCTCGAGATCGGAGCGTCGGGGATCTCGTCGAACGTCGCGACCAGGCGCTGGTTGGGCGCCTTGCCCACGAAGGTCGACGAGGCCACCAGGTCGAGCGGCACGCCCTCGCCCTGCAGCTTCAGCCACAGCTTCGGTGTCGTCTTCGCGATCGCCCCCGTCGAGGTCACGCGGGTGCCCTCCACGAAGTACACCGGACCGGTGAGCTCGTCATGCAGCGCCGGGGTGCGAGCCGACGCACGGCCCACGATCGACGCCTCCGGGCAGGCCCGCGCCGCGAACTGCTGCGGCGTGCACAGCGCCTTGGCGTTCTTCGCGTCCAGCGACGAGGTCAGCGGCAGCGTCACGGCGACCTTCTTGAGCCCCGCCTGGCGGAAGGACTGGGAGAGCTCGGCCGTCAGCGACGGGTGCTTGCCCTTCTTCAGCTCGCTCTTCGTCCCGTAGCTCATCTTCAGCGACGGGTTGAGGAGCAGCTTGTCGCAGCCCTGCGCCTGGTACGGGACCGACGGGGCGGCGACCGCACCGGCCGTGCTCTCGAACCGCGCGCCGATGACCTGGCGCTCGCACGTGGTGGCGTTCCACATGAAGTTCGGACGGTCGAGCGTGATGTTGACCATCCGGAACTTCAGCGGCACGCCGCCGACGATCGTCGGGAGCGGGTCCGCCGGGGCGAACACCTTGCCCTTATTGGCGTCGATCACCAGCGGCGACCGCACCACGACCATGCCCAGGTCCAGCGGACCGGCCTTCGCGGGCACCGCGATCGACAGCGAGAACGGCGCGCCCTTGTACGGCCCGCCGAGCGACACCGTGCCGCCGAGCGAGTACGGCTTGTCGCCCGTGCCGACCGAGACGGTCGTCGAGCCCAGCCGCGTGCTGGGATCGCACGTGCCGGCGGCCGCCTGCGCCTCGGCGCACACCGGCACCGAGCCGAGCGCCCCGAGCAGGCCCGAGGGCAGATCCAGGTGGATCTTCGACAGGTCCTGCTCACCGTCCCGGCGATACACCGACATGGTGAAGGGCGAGAACGCGCCTGCGATCGGGTTGACCGTGCCGGCCGTCAGACCGGGGTTGAAGCCGGGCTTGTCGGTGCAGCCGGCGTTCACGTCGAACGAGCTGTCCGACGCGACGCTGTCGCCGTTGTACGAGGTGACCGTCGAGCTGGTCGTCTTCGTCCCGCACGTCGGCGGGTTGACCAGGACCGCCCGGGGGCCGTCCTTGAGCTGCAGGTGCAGGTTGTCGAACGGCAGCTGCGGGTTCTGCGCGAACGTGGCCGTCAGCTGCCCGGTCTTCGGATCCGCCTTGATCCCGCCCTTGAGCTTGATCCGCACGCCCTTCGCGTAGCCCGCGATGAACATCCGATACATCTCGCCCGACGTCGGATCCTGCGACTTCTGCGTGCCCAGGTAGACCGAGCCCTCGAGCTTCTCGCCCAGCAGCGGCGTGCTGATCGTCGCCGTGCCGATCTTCGACGCGTCGGGACACGTCTCCGGATCACGCGAGTTCGTCGCGAGCTGCTCGTCCGAGCACGCCTGCAGGCCGTCGGCGGCGCCCGGCGAGATCGCCATGCCCTCGGGGAGCTTGACCGTCACGTCCTTCACCTGGGGCGTCGCGAGCTCGTCCAGCGAGTTCCTCTGCGGCACGTCGAGATCGATGGCCGCGCCGGTCGGCTGTCCGGCGGCACCCGACGTCGGATTGACCTCCACCGACGCGCCGAAGTCCAGCGCATCGCAGCCGGTCCGAGCGGGCAGGTCAGACGTGTACGTCAGCCAGTCGGCGGGGCGCTGCCACGAACGAATCCGCAAGGTGGTGCGGAGGGGTCCGTCACATCGCGCGGGAGCCGTCAGGAACGGCCTCGCCGGCGTGAACCCCGGGTAGCCCAAGTTGTCCGTGAAGTCGTCCGTGAAGTTCCAGTCCGGCCCCGGGTTCGGACGAAGCGGGTCATGACGCGGGTCGCCCGGCACCCCCCAGAGGGTCATCCGCACCCCGAAGATCGGCCCGGCCTCGGTAATGCCCTCGAGCCGGGCCTGCAGGCCGAAGTCTCCCTCCGTGCGGGGAGTGATCGTCATCTTGACGGGGACGTTGTACGCGCTGAAGGCCAGGACCGCCGTCTCGTCGTCCCGCGTCGCGATGTTGTACACGGGCGAGGTCAGTCGATTGAACGCCCCAGCGTCTGGGTCCGGGTTCGTCCCGATCTGAACCGACGCCACCCCGACCTGCGTGATGGCTGGGCAGTTGCCGCCGGTCTGTCCCGGCTCCGCGGTCGACAGCAGGCGCATACTGCACGTCGGGATGTTCTGGGGGTTGCCGTAGAAGCCGGCCGGCAGATCGACCTCGAGATCGCGGACCGACCCCTCGGGCACCGTGACGTCGCCGCCCTGCGGGCCACCGGCGGTGGGGTCCGGATTCGGCACCTGATTGAGGGCGAAGCCCACGGTCAGGTCCGGGTGTGCCCCCGCCTGAAGCTCGGGCACCGTAGGGCTAGGGCCGTCCGGGCTGATCGCCTCGAAGATGTTCACCCTCTGCGGCTCGTGCATCTCGACGCCGAACGTGCCGTCCTGGATGCCGAACGCGGCACCCGCGGTCGGCGCGACGACAGCCGACGCGACCATCGCGGTCGCGACCGCGAGCAGGGCCCGACGCCCGGCAGCGCGGAAGCTCTGCGAGCCACCTCGGAGATCGATGCTCGTCATCGGGCCGTCCTCTTGATCGTGATCGTGCGGGTTCGCGCGGTTCCGCCAGTGCTCATCTCGGCGCTCAACCGCAGTCGCAGCCTGCCGTGCCTTCGCAGATACGTGCGCGCCTTGCGGGACAGACGCACGGTCATCGTGACGGACTTCGTCGTCGGCCTGACCGTCTTCCGGCTTCGTCCGACCACGACGGTAGAGCCGGCGATGCGCGCCGTGGCGCGCAGATGCACCACGCCCGCGCCCCGGACCGTGACGGTCACGTTCCCGCGGCCCCTACGTGCGAGGGCGGCAAGAGCCCCCTTGGAGACCGTCGGCGCCCTGCGCACGCCCGCCTGCGCACGTTCTTCGGGCGGTCGTACGTTTCCGGCCCCCACGGCCGTGCTTCCCGCCGAGGCGACGACCGGTCGACCCTGCGGAATGCCTTGGCAGTCGTCTCCCTCGCACGGCGTCGCTGGCGCCGTCGACTCCGGAAATCCACCTCCGATACGCAGGCTGTACGCGTCGTACTCGCCGGCGTCGGTGTCTTGGGGCGTGAGCCGGTACGGCGTGCTGACGAAGATGGAGCTCCCGTCGTCCGTGTTGTCCAGCAGATAGCTCGCCTCTCCGCGGCCGGGAGTCAGGAGCCGGAGCCGACCGTTCGTCCCGTACTCGTAGACGTCCGTGCCCGATCCCTCGTCCTCCGGAAGCAGCCGGTCGGTCGTCATGAAGAAGAGGCGGCCGTCGTCGGTCAGTCCCCTCGGCGAGCTCATGAGGGTGTCGAGCCCAGGCTTCGTCTGGGTGTCCGGACCGTCCAAGTAGGCATCGGTCTGGTTGGCGCTGCCGTCAGAGCGGCACGACGCGCAAGCCAGCTCCTCCGCCGTCCGGTCATACCGGTACAGCGCGTTGACGGTCCCGACGGCGCCGGGCGCCTGGCCGACGAAGACCGCGTGAGCGCCATCTCGCGACACGCGCTCGACGCGGCCATTGGGGCCGACCGGCCCGACGAGATCGAGACTACCGTCGTGCCAGACGTACGCGTTGCGTTCGCCGTCCGTGGCGCCCTGGGCCAGAGCAGCCTCCGCGACCAGGTAGACGGTTGTTCCGTCGTCCGAGGCCTGGGCCGACGTGATCCGGGGACCGCCCGGTCCGGGATCGCGCGTGAGGCGCGTCACCTCGTCCGTCGACGCCGAATACCTGTACAGGCCGCCGCCCGCTGCGCCGGGCGTCAGCGCGGAAGCACTGATAAAGTACGCGGTGGCGCCGTCGGATGTCGCCCCGACGAAGTAGGCCGGAACGACCTCGGCAGGGTCCCCAGCACGCCGCGAGACGGAAACCGGAATGGTCCGCTCACGGTCTCGAAGGTACAGACCGGAAGACAAGCCAGCAAAGTCGGTCTCGAAGTAGACCCGTCGACCGTCGTCCGAGACCCGATGCGCCCCCCGGTTGCCGACCGGCGAGTTGTTGAGCGTGAACGCCGTGGGCCCGCGATCATCGAAGCCGCGCTCCGCGTTCGAGACTTGGCGTACGTTGGCGAAGGTGTCGTCGGGGAGCCGCGAGATGACCTCGAGCGATCCCTCTCGCCATCGGTACAGGGATGTGGTTCCACCGACGGGTACCGTCGGCAGCAACGGCGCCGAGTCAGAGCGCAGAAACATCATTGTGCTGAGGTCGGCCGAACCACCCGCGTACAAGGTGGCGCCGGTGACGGTGCCGACGGCGACGCCGTCCTCCCGCGTGATGAGCGACGCGGCCCGGTCGGCTGCGCGGACGGCGTACAGGTCGGTATCCGACACGAGGTCCTCGTCCTCAGGCAAGAAATTCGGTCGCGCCTCGAAGACGAGGTTGTCGAGACCTGACGACGCCCCGACGAGGTGCGTGGACGCGCCCGGACGCGTGGTGGACGTCAAAGTCAGGTCTCGTGGCTTCCAGCCGTCGGCGGTCCGCGTGGCGAGCGTCGCGACCGTGGTCGGGCTGCCGAGGCCGTCAGCGGGATTCGCCGCCGACTTGGCGAAGATGACGGCGTCGCCGTCACCGGCGGCAGGCCACATCTGCGTGACCTGCCCGCCGTTCTTCTCGACGGGTGAGACCACTTCTGCGGCTCGACCGTCGGCGTAGCCGCCGGGTGGGGCGACGACCGGCGGCGCGGCGGCGTGTGCAGGGACCGCCCAGATCAGGGCGGCACCGACGACGAGCGCGCTGCTCGTCCCGCGCGCCACGATCAATGGAGTTCTACGCATGTATTCGTCCTTCTCCGGCCCCGACGGCCGGACGCGGGACGTACGTGCCGAAGCACGCACGTCGGTCGTCAGTTCGAGGTCGCCACGGACGCGGCGGGCGCCAACTTGGCGTCGCCGTTGAGGCGGGCCACGCTGGCGCCGGGCTTCGCGGGCAGGCCGATCTTCAGGTCGACGATCGGGTTGACCACGAGCGAGAAGAGTCCGCCGCAGCCGCTGGCCTTCGGAGCAGAGAACGTGTTGTCCACGAGGGACTGCCCGGTGAGCGTGGTGATGTCCTCGACGGCGCCCAACTCGCCGGGCGTGCCGGAGATCGGGGTGACGCCGGCGGGCGGTGCGGTCGTGCCGTTGGTGAGGCGCAGTCGGACCGGGGAGGACGACGACCCGATGTAGCAGCGATCCCCGAGGAACGGGTTGTCGAGCTTGACCCGCAGGGGGAGCTCGATCGCGGTGCCCTCGCCGTTGAGCAGGTTGCCGAAGCTGAACTGCACCGGCCCGACGAGCTCGGCCGTCGCGGTCACGTCGTTGACCGAGTTCACCGCGGCGTAGAAGAGCGAACGCAGGGGCCGCGACCAGCTCGGGGCCGGCGTGATGAGGCCGGTGAGGCCACCCGGCACCTTCAGCGCGGTCCGGGAGAGCGTTGCGCCGTTCTTGGCGTTGACGAACCCGGTCTCGAACGTGTCGGGGTTCACCGTCACTCCGCCCTGCAGGCGGATGCGCTTGGTGATCGGCACGTCCTGGTTGCCGAGCTTGATCGACCCGCTCGTGGTGTCGCTGACCAGGCAGGACGCGACATCGGGGTTGTCGGTCGGACAGTTGGCGAAGTCGGCGTAGATGCCGGTCGGGGCGGCCGACGCGGCCGACGCACCGGCAGCGAGCAAGCCCGCAGTGGCGGCGGTCACGATGAGGCCGCGGGCGCGGCGTGAGCGGGACGGGAACATCGGATCTCCTTGCGGGAGCAGAAACGGGACGCACCGAGCACGACTGTGCACCGGCGCGGACAAACTACAGAGATGTACGCCGTGTGTGCGGTTGATCGCATACGACGTTTGGCCAGTATCCCGTTGCGGGGCCGCGCGAGCGGCTCGCGGCCGCTCGCCTTCCCTTCCGTCCTCCGCGTCACGGTTAGCGCTTGCGACGCGCTAAAGGCCGAGCGTGACGTTGCTGCCCTCGCTCGTCATCGGGCGAAACTTGGCCGAGAGCGTCATCGGCAGAAACTGCCCGCAGATTCCCTGCGCGCTGCTGACTGGAACGTTGGTGAACGTGACCGAACTGTCCGCGTTCGCCGCGACGCCGGTGACCGTGTTCGCGACCATGCTGCAGGATCCCGGCAGGCCACCGGAAGTCAGGCGGACCTTGATGGTTGCGGTGGTGACGTTCAGCGTGCCCCCGCCCGACCCCGCCGTGACGGTGGAGGACGCGACGGAGGTGAGGCTGAATCCGGTGAAGTTGAACGGCGCGATCCAGTCGGTGCAAGTTCCAAGGGTGAAGCTCGGCGACGTCAGGCCGACGGACGCTGCCCCGTTGCCCGACACGGTGGCGCCAAGAGAACCTGCGGAACAGCTGATGTTGCCGACGGACGTCGTCAGCGTGGCCGCGGACGCCAGCGGGCCACTGACGACGCTGCCGTTGGCCAGCGGGCCACGCGCGTTGCTGAGCGTCGTGGCCGAGGCCGCCGAAGCGCCGGTCGCCATGAGCGCCGCGGTGCCGACGGCGACCGCGAGAGTACGAGACTTCTTGAGCATTGGATCTCTCCCTTGATGCGTTGGACAGAGCGACGCGCTGGGTGGCGACTCTCCCGGGACACCGACGAGACTGGGACCGCCGGCCGGCGTTTCCTACGCCGTAGGTGCACACACGAAGAAGCGCCGCGTGAGCGGCGCTCCCGGTCCTACTTGGCCGCCCATTGGCCGAGACTGCGACCACGGGCGACGCGCTAGTTGACGGTGACCGCGCTACCACCGCTCGTCATCGGGCGGAACGTCGCCGAGAACGTCGACGGCGCCGCCTGGCTGCAGACGCCCGACGCGGCGTTCACGGACACGTTCGTGAACCGGATCGAGTTGTCGGCGTTGACGGCGATGCCCGAGGCCGTGTTCGCGGTGAAGTTGCACACGCCCGGCAGGCCGCCCGCGGTCACGTTGACCCGGATGACGGCGCTCGTGATGTTCAGCGTGCCGCCGCCCGATCCGGCCGTGATCGTGGACGACGCGACGGAGGACAGCGACGCGCTGTTGATGTTGAACGGTGCGATCGTGTCCGTGCAGGATCCGAGCGTGAACGTCGGGGACGTGAAGCCCACCGCGGCCGCGCCGTTGCCCGACACCGTGCCGCCCAGCGAACCGGTGGTGCAGCTCGCGTTGCCGATCGGCGTCGTGAGCGTGGCCGCCGTCGCCAGCGGGCCGCTGACGACGCTGCCGTTGGCCAGCGGGCCGCTCGCGTTGCTGAGCGTCGTGGCCGAGGCCGCCGAAGCGCCGGTCGCCATGAGCGCCGCGGTGCCGACGGCGACCGCGAGAGTACGAGACTTCTTGAGCATTGGATCTCTCCCTTGATGCGTTGGACGGGGCGACGCGCTGGGTGGCGACGCTCCTGGGACACCGACGAGACTGGGACCGCCGGCCGGCGCTTCCGGCGCCGTAGGGGATGTATAGAGCGCGGAGTTTTCGGTTGTCAAGGGGAAATCAAGAGAAACTTCACGGCGACTATTTCTAACGGTTCCGCCACGACGAGTAGCCCGCTAGGACGGGCGATTCGGCGCAACAGGCAGCGTGCGGCGCCTCCGCTCAGCAGGCGCTCCTCGTCACTCCGCCTGGGGTTCTTTCGGCGAAGCGTCGTGTGCGGTTTGTGTTGGTTCTGGTGTGTTCGTCCTGGTGGTGGATGCCGCCCTCGGGTGAGGGCGGCATCCACCGGGACGGGACGCCGGGACGGCGCTGGAGGGGTGGGACGAGGGGACGACTACTGCTCGCTGGCGACGACCGAGGCGGCCGGCGCGAGCTTCGCGTTGCCGTTGAAGCGCGCGACGGAGACGCCGGCGGCCGACGGGAGACCGATCTTCAGGTTGACGATCGGGTTGACCGCGAACGAGAAGGCCCCGCCGCAGCCGCTGGCCTTCGGCACCGTGAACGTGTTGTCGACGAGCGACTGGCCCGTGAGGGTCGTGATGTCCTCGATGGCTCCGAGCTCGCCGGGGACGCCGGAGATGGGCGCCACGCCGGCCGGCGGCGACGTCGTGCCGTTCGTCAGGCGCAGTCGCACCGGCGACGAGGAGGAGCCGATGTAGCAGCTGTCGCCCAGGAACGGGTTCTCGAGCTTGACGCGGAGGGGCAGCTCGATCGCCGTGCCCGTGCCGTTGAGCAGGTTGCCGAAGCTGAACTGCACCGGCCCGGCGAGCTCGGCCGTGGCCGTCACGTCGTTGCCGGCGTTGACCGCGGCGTAGAACAGCGTCTTGAGCGGCTGGGACCAGTCGGCCGGGGGCGTGATCAGGCCGGTCAGGCCACCGGGGACCTTGAGGGGAGTGCGGGACAGCGTCTGGCCATTCGTCGCGTTGACGAACCCCGTCTCGAAGGTGTCCGGATCGACGGTGACGCCGCCCTTCAAGCGGATCGTCTTGTTGATCGGCACGGACTGGTTCCCGAGCTTGATCGAGCCGCCGGTCGTGTCGCTGACCAGGCACGATGCCACGTCGGGATTCCCCGTCGGACAGTTCGCGAAGTCGCTGTAGATGCCGGTGGGGGCCGCCGATGCAGATGATGCGGCGGCGAGGGCTGCCGCACCGACGGTGGCGGCGATCGCGGCCCGCGCGGTGCGCGAGCGGACGGGGTGGGCCATGGGGCTCTCCGGTTCTCTCTCTGAGGTGGGGACGTGGGGACGGAAGCGACCTGAGCCGCTTCGGTGGACGACCGTAACCCGCTCCTGTGAGCCGGGTCAAGTACGGTGTCCGCCTGCCGACATCCCGTGCGCCCGCTCTCCGGGAACCCCCTGCATACGGGGGGATCGCGCCGCCCCGTTCGTGGTGAACAGGGTGTGTCCCGGTGATCCGCTCAAACCATGCTGGCGTCGTCGTCCCGGGCCGCAGCCTCGATCGCGGCTGGTCGTCGCAGCACCCAGCAGCCGGTCCGCTCCTCCTCGGCGATCCCCCGGTCGCGGAGCACGCCGAGCGCGAGGTTGACCGACGGCCGCGTCGCCGCGACGAGATCCGCGATGTCGGCCTGGGTCAGCGGGAACGGCAGGCGGACACCACGGGGCGTCATACGCCCCCAGTGCTCGCCCAGCCGCCACAGCACGGCGTGCACCCGGCGGTGCAGGGGGCTGATGCGGAGCAGCGCCGCGTGGTGGGCCAGCTCAGCGGCGCGCTCGAGGGCCATGGCGGTGATGTTCTGGCCCACCTCGGGCCACGCGGACGCCAAACGGAAGAAGTCGCGGTCGAGCACCGCGCACACGACGGGGGTGACCGCCCGCAGGGTGACCGAGGCGTCGTCGCGCGCCTGGTCCGCCGCGCCCAGCAGCTCCCCGGGGCCGAGCAGCTCGACGAACCGCTGGCCCGCGACCCTCGTGCGGCGCAGCGCAAACCCCTCGAGGACGATCGCGTAGCGCGCGTCGTGCTCGGCCAGGCCCTCGGCGACCTTCCACGAGCACGGGCGCAGGTGGACGGTCCGGGCCAAGCACCGGCGCTCCGCCTCGACCAGCGTGGGCCGCGACAGCCCCTGCGTCAAGGCCGGCTCGAGCCGCAGCACCCGCACGCGGCCGCCGCGATCCGGCGCCGCTGATCGCGCCGCGCCGCTCGCCTTCGGCGCCCCGTCGTCCACGCCGCTCTGCGCTTGCACCCGGATCTCCCCCTCCGCGGCGCCCGACTCTCCCTCCGGGCCCCCGTCGTTCGATACGACCTGCAGTCGTTCTTCGCACGAGCCCGTCGATCTGTGACCGCGTACACGCAACGAGTTGACGAGCTCGTAGGGACACGCTGTCACACGCCCCTAGCCACGTCCATCTGCCGCAGGTCCGCGTCGCGCCCGTGCGATCCCCCGAGAACGACGAAGGCCGGCACTGACGTGCCGGCCTTCGTACGAGTCTTCCTGCGGACCGCGGCGGTGATGCGCCGCGATGCGCGAGGTGCCCCGGGAGGGACTCGAACCCTCAACCTTCGGATTAAGAGTCCGCTGCTCTAACCAGTTGAGCTACCAGGGCCCGAGAATCGTACAAAATCTCGGGCCCGGTGCGTCGCGTGCCCCCGTCCGGGCCTGGACGGGCGTCCGCCCGCGCTCGATGCGCCGGCGACGCGGGCTACTTCTCGTCCTCGGGCAGCGTGATGGTGCCACCGCCGCTGTCGCTCCCGGTGCCGCCGGCGGCCGCCGCCGAGCTCGGATCCTTCGCGGCCTTGATGGCGTCCTCGACCGCGTCCTTCTGCGCCTTCGGCGTGACGGCACGCAGCTTCTCGACGGTGATCTTCGCCTGGCGGTCGCGCTTGGCGGCGTACTGGGCCTGGAGGAGCGACAGGTACACGGCGGGGCCGACCTTCGTGCCGTTCTTCTCGGCCTCCGCCTCTTCCTGCTGCGTGATCGCCGCCTGGGTGTCGGCCCAGTCGGCCGGGCGGTTGAGCGCGTCGGTCTGGAAGACCGTCACCATGCGGTTGGCGACGGACTGGTCGATCGGCTGCGGGTCCAGCGCCAGGTACTTCTCCCACGCCGTCGCGGCGGCCTCGAACTGGGGCTTGGCGGCCGCGGGCATCTTCACGTCGTTCTCGCCGTACTTCGCCACGCCGGCGGCGTAGCGCAGCGACGCCAGGGTCGCCAGGGCCTTCGCGTCCTGCGGGTTGCGGCGGACCTGGGCCTCGACCTGGTCGAGGCGCTTCTGCTGCTGCTCCTCCAGGTCGACGTTCTGGGCGGTGTTGTTGCCGCCGCCGAAGATGCCCGGCAGACCGGTGCCGACGCCGAAGAGGACCGTGCCGCCGACGAGGACGAGGGCCAGCACCACGTACAGGGCCTGGACGGCCCGCTTGCGGCCAGGGGACCGCAGGTCGAAAAGCATGGTGCGCAGGATAGACGGCGGCGAGCGTGAAGCCGCCACCGGGTGCTAGCGAGCTGAACGCCCGACGACGACGGGCGATCCGGCTACGCCCGCGGCGGGCCGTCCGGACCGTCGGCGCCGCCGGCCGGGTCGTCGTCCGCGTAGGGATCCTCGGCGTCGAGGATGTCGGCCTCGCGCAGCCACGCGTCCAGGTCGGGGTCCCCGTCGCCGTCGGCCTCGCCCGCCTCGTCGACCGGCCCGTCCGGCGCCGGGGCCACGTCGCCGGACGCCGATCCGACCCCGCCGACGCCCGGCGCAGCGCCCGCGAGGGGCGCGTCCGGCCCGCGCTCGCCCGGCTCCCGGTCGTCCCCGGCACCGACCACGCGCGGGCCCGCCGGGTCGCCGAGCAGCGCGGAATCGGGGTCCTCGCCCGCCGGAGCCGCCAGCGCCGGATCGTCGTCCGCGGGCCACGGGTCGTCGTCGTCCGGGCCGCCGTCGTCGGGATCGTCGTCGTCCGGCCAGGGGTCGTCGTCGTCCTCGTCCTCGCCCCAGTCGGCGAAGCGCCCGCCGACGGGGCGGCGGCGCTCCCACAGGGCCGCGATCGCCACGCTCGCCTCGAAGAGCACCACGAGCGGCGCCATCATCAGCAGCATCGTCACGGCGTCGGGCGTCGGCGTGATGAGCGCCGCGATGACGGCCGAGGCGACGGCGACCAGGCCGCGCGCCTTGCGCAGGCGCTGCGGACTGACGATGCCCAGACGGGTGACGGCGATGACGACGACCGGCACCTGGAAGATCACGCCGGATCCCGCCACGAACAGGGCCGTGAACTTGTAGTAGTCCTTGGCCTGGACGAGGATGTCGAACGACTTGTCGTTGAAGTTCTGCAGGAAGTCGACGGCCCGCGGAAGCGCCAGGAAGTACCCGAACGCCGCGCCCGCGTAGAAGAGGAACGGCACGCCGACGAGCAGCGGCACGATCACCCGTCGCTCCCGCGCCGTGAACGCGGGGATCAGGAAGGCGTACAGCTGGTAGAGCAGCAGCGGCAGCGACAGGACGAGCGCCCCGTACATCGCCACGTTGAGCGTCTGGAAGAACGGCTCGGCCACGCCGAGCGTGACCGGCTTGCGGTTGACGTTGCGCGGCGCCAGCTCCTGCGCGCGCTTCAGCGCCTGCAGCGCCCGGTCGGCCTGCTGTGCGTCCCCGCCGCGGCCCTGAGCGTCGCGGACGACCGGCTCGAGCTCCTTCAGCGCCTGCGCCACGGCCCGGTCGAAGCAGTTGCTCTGCTCCAGGCTGTCGCCCGCCGTGCGGCACTGGCCGTGCTCGTCCCGCTGCGACTCCGTCAGCGGCGTGTTGACGACCTTCAGGACGAAGTCGGCCTGCCAGTAGCAGATGCCGAACGCGACGATGAAGATCGCCAGCGCCGAGATGATGCGGGTGCGGAGCTCGGAGAGGTGCTCGACGAGGGTGAACCGGTCCTCGGACGAGACCGGGCGCAGCTTGGCCATCGAGGGCTACGCGCGCGGATCGCGGCGGCGCTCGTCGACCGGCTCGGCCGTGACGGTCTCCTCGTGCGCATCGCCGGCGTCGTGCGGCGGCAGGCCCGAGGCGTCGCGCTGCTTCTTGTCCTTGTCGCCCGTGATGGCGTCCTTGAACCCCCGCATGCCGCCGCCCAGCTGCCGGCCCAGGCCCGGCAGGCGCTTCGGGCCCAGCACGACCAGCACGATGACCAGGATGATCAGGAGCTCCGGCAGTCCGGGAGCCCCGATGGCGGCGAGCGGCATAGCGGAATCCTCCCAGGTCATCTCCCTGAAGGGAACGCCGGGAACGCGCCTGCGGATGCCTGATCGCGCCCGGTCGGCGGCGGACGGCGTCCGCTTGCGGTGGGCCTGAGTGAGGGTGCGCCGGCCCGGGGGCGCCGGTCGACGCCGGCGCTACAGGCGTCGGTCCACGACGCCGCGCGCCACGAGCTCGAGCGCCGTGCGCCGCGCCTCGTCCAGCCCGGCCGGCAGGCGGCGGACGCCCTCGGCGACGAGCTCGCGGGCCCGCTCCTCGGTCCGCTCCGTCGCACCGGTCGCGGCGATCCGGTCGCACACCTGCGCCGCGGCCTCGGACGTCGTGATCCCGCGCAGGTCCAGCGCTGCCAGCTCGCGGTCCCGCTCGCGGGCGAGCAGCAGCGGCAGCGTGACGGTGCCGTCGAGCAGGTCGCTGCCGCGGGGCTTGCCCGTCTGCTCGGGCGGGGCGACGACGTCGAGGACGTCGTCGAACAGCTGGAAGGCCACGCCGATCGCCGCCGCGAAGCGGCCGAACGGCTCGTCGTCCTCGCCCGCCGCCAGCGCGCCCAGGCGGGCGGCGGCGTCGAACAGCGCGCCCGTCTTCAGGCCGCAGCGGTACAGGTAGCGCGCCTCGTCGACGCCGGCGTCCCACGCGTCCTCGCGCTGCAGCAGCTCGCCGTGGGCGAGATCGCGCGAGGCGTCGGAGAGGATGCGGATCGCGTCCGCGTCGCCGCCGGCGGCCAGGGTGGTGAACGCCGCGGCCAGCAGCGCGTCGCCCAGGCAGGTGGCGGCCGCGCGGCCGTCGCGCGCGAACGTCGTCGGCGCGCCGCGGCGCAGCAGGCCGGCGTCCAGGACGTCGTCGTGCAGGAGCGTCGCCGTGTGGACGAGCTCGACCGCGGCGCCGCCGCGGACCACGGCGTCGCGCGCGGCGGGGGAGGATCCGGGGCCGTCGCCGGCGGCCCGGCCGGCGACGATGATCGCCAGGAGGGGGCGCAGGCGCTTGCCGCCCGCGGCCACCGTCTCCAGCGCCGCGCGGTCCAACTGCGTGCCGCCGGGGGCGGCCGCGCGGCGCAGCTCGTCCTCGACCTGCGCCAGGGCCTGCGGCACGTGCGCCCCCGCGGCCGCCACGATGGGGGCGACCACGGCGGGCACCTGCGGGGCGCCGCCCGTGTTCACGTACGCCCGGGGGCGGGGGCGGCTAGTAGCCGCCGCCCGACTGGCCGTCGGTGTCGGTCGCCTCGCCGCCGGCGGGGTCGTCGCCGACGCCCTCGGCGCCGCTGCCCGTGTGGGCCTCGGCCTCGCCCGAGCTCTTCAGGCTGGCGAGGAAGAACGCCATCTTGTCGAGCTGGTCCGCGCCCAGATTGGCGAAGGACGGCATCGGCTGCGTCGGGTTGATGAGCGTCTCGCGGATCGCGCCCTCCTTCAGGCGGTCACCGATCTCGGTCAGCGGCGGCCCGGGGCCGTCGTTGCCGTTCGGACCGATCTTGTGGCAGCCGCCGCAGCCGGACTGCGCCACGAGCCGTCGACCGGCGTCCCACTTGAGCATGGTCGCGCCGCCGGCCTCCTCGACCGCGGGCGGGGCGCCGATGTTGACCTGGGACGGCGGCTCCGCCTCGGCACCGAGGTACGACAGGAAGAACATCGCGCCGACCACGAAGATGCCGGCCGTCGTGGCGATCGGGCGCCGGAGCGGGTGGCGCTCCGGGTTGCGGTCGTAGAACGGCAGCAGGAACAGCAGCAGCATCGCGATCGTCGGCACGCCGACGGCCGCGAGGCTCACGAGGTACGGCGGCTTGATGACGCGCAGCAGCTCGAAGGCCCAGAAGTAGTACCACTCGGGTCGCGGCGCGTACGTCGTCGTCGTCGCGTCGGCCTTCGCCGTCAGCTCGCCGCCGAGCAGGAGCGACAGCAGCATGATGACGCCGACGACGACGATCATCATCACGCCGTCCTTGACGATGATGTAGGGGAAGAACGGCTTCCCCGACGCCTTCAGGACGGCGTATTCGCGGAGGTACGCCTCCTTCTCGCGCTGATTCATGCCTCGTGCTCCTTCAGGTCAGCGGAGACCTTGTCGGCGCGGACCCAGGGCGGCGCGGTCGTGCCCAGCTTGATGACCAGGTACAGGTGGGCGCCGATCAGCCCGATGATCAGGCCCGGGATCAACATCATGTGGATGATGTAGAAGCGCGACAGCGTCAAGGTGGTGACGTCCGGACCGCCCAGGGCGATGTCCGGGATGAACGGCCCGAGCAGGGGCGCGTTGCCCGCGATGTTCATGGCCACGACCGACGCCCAGTAGGCGCGCTGGTCGAACGGCAGCAGGTAGCCGGTGACCGACATGAGCAGCGTCAGCACCAGCAGGGCGACGCCGATGACCCAGTTCAGCTCGCGCGGGTACTTGTACGCGCCGAAGAAGAACGTCCTCGCCATGTGGAGGAAGATCAGGACGACCATCACGGTCGACCCCCAGCGGTGCATGCCGTGCACGAACTCGCCGAGGAAGACCTCGTTGTTGATGTACTTCATCGACTCGTACGCGCGCGTGGCGGACGGCTCGTAGTACATGCCCAGGACCATGCCGGTGATGACCTGGTTGATGAACGCGACCATCGTGGCCGTGCCCAGCGTGTAGAACCAGTTCGTCCCCTTGGGGATCGGCCGGAACATGACCCAGCGCAGCGTGCCCGAGATGGACGTGCGCTCGTCGATCCAGTCGACGGCGTGGATGCCGTGGTCGACCAGGCCGGGCTTGTCGGCCGGCTCCGCCACGGGCGTCGAGGAGGTGAGCTTGATCTTGGCCATGAGGATCAGGTGCCCGCCATCTTGCGGATGGTGGGACGCGACGGGTAGAGGTACTGCCCGATGCCGTCGAGGGGCTGTCCGGGAGGACGGGGCGAGAAGCGCTGGATCTGCGAGTTGACCGAGAAGCGCTTGCCGACCTGCACGCGCCCGTCGACGATGCGCGTGTAGAAGCGGTCCAGCGGGCGGACCGGCGGGCCGCCGGCGACCTCACCGCGGAAGTCGTACACGCCGCCGTGGCAGGGGCAGATGAAGTGCTTGGCCGCCTGCACGTACCGCGCGGGGCAGCCCATGTGCATGCAGCGGGACGAGATCGCGATGATCTTGTTCCACTCGTCCGCGGGCTCCTTGTCCACGCGCTCGTTGCGCTTGCGGACGTAGACCGTGGACTTGCCGACCTGGCCGATCTCGGGATCGAGCGTGATGACGCGCGGGGCGTACGTGTCGTCGGGGATCTCGTCGAGCGGGCCGACGTCGTGCCAGCCCGTGTCGACCTCGACGAACGGCTGGCCGGCCGCGAAGCCGACCGCCGACAGCGCGATGCCGCCGATGGCGACGCCGGCCGTGACGTTCGCCGTCAGCACCATGAGGCGTCGACGGGTCACCGTCTCGCCCTCGAAGGCGCCGGGGATCCCGCGGTCGAGGGTGTACTTGCTCTGCTCTGGGCGTCGATCGCTCACGTGAGACTCCTGCGTGTGCCCACGCGGGGGGCGGGCGGACTGCCGGATCGTACCGGCCCGGGGCCGTGCGCGATCCGTCCTTGGGGTCCGCTATGCGTGGTAAGGGGAAGTTCAGGCATGCCTAACGGCGGCGCCGACCCGGGCGAGTGCGGGGGAATCCGGCACGTCGCCCGAGCGGACCGCGCGCAGCAGCTTCGCCGCCGGCGACGCCGATCCTGCCGCCAGGGCCGCGCACGCGGCGTCCCACAGCGCGCGCGTGCGGTCGCGCGCGGCGTCCGGCGCGCCCGTCCCGGCGCCGGGCTGCGCCGGGGTCGCGGGGCCGATCGCCCACGCCGGATCGGCGTGCAAGCGCGCGACCAGGGCCACGATGTCGGCCAGGATCGCGACCTCGTCCACGTGGCCCCCGGCCGCCAGGCGGGCCAGGCCGAGGGCGTACAGGCGGTCGCCGGCCAGGAGCGCCAGGTCGCGGTCGTCGGTGCGGACGACCCGCGCGTGCTCCGGGGCGTGGTGGAGGAGCTCGGCCTCGCGGGTGGCCTCGGCCGCGAGGGCCAGGGCGGCGGCGCGGGCGGACGGCGCGGCGGTGCCCAGGGCGGCGACGAGAGCGCCGGCGATGCGGCGGTCGACGTCCGGAGCGGGGTCGACGGTCGCGGCCGCCAGCAGACCGCCCTCGGCGCGGAGGGCGGCGGCGATGGCCGCGAGGGGGTCGGCCGCGGGGTCGCTCACCACACGTCCTCGAAGGCCGCGGCCGCGGCCTCGACGGTCTGCGCCACGTGCTCGGGCTCGTGCGCCAGCGAGACGAACAGGGCCTCGAACTGCGACGGCGGCGGGTAGATGCCCCGCGCCAGCAGGCCGCGGCACCAGCGCCCGTAGGCGGCGGTGTCGGCGGCCTTCGCCTGCTCGTAGTTCGTCACCGGGGTCTCGCTGAAGAAGACCGTGACCAGGCCCGTGACGCTGACGACCTGGACCGGGCGGTCGCGCGCGGCGTCGCGCAGGCCGGTGGCAAGGGCGTCCGTCGTCTCCTTCAGGCGCAGGTACGCCTCGTCGTCGAGCATCCGCAGCGTCTCGAGGCCCGCCGCGACCGCGAGCGGGTTGCCCGACAGCGTGCCCGCCTGGTAGACGTCGCCGACCGGCGCCAGGCGCTCCATCAGGTCCCGGCTGCCGCCGAACGCCGCGGCGGGCAGGCCGCCGCCGATGATCTTGCCCATCACCGTCAGGTCGGGCGTGACGTTCGTCAGCTCCTGCGCGCCGCCGGGCGCAACGCGGAAGCCGCTGATGACCTCGTCGAAGATCAGCAGCGCGCCGTGCTCCTCGGTCAGCTCGCGCAGGCGCTGCAGGACGCCGTCCTGCGGCGGGACCAGGCCCATGTTGGCCGGGTACGGCTCGGCGATGACCGCCGCGACGTCGTGCGCGCGCAGCGCCTGCTCGACCGCGTCGACGTCGTTCCACGGGACGACGACCGTGGCCTTCGTCGCCGACTCGAGCACGCCGGCCGACGCCGGGATGCCCTGCGTGGCCAGGCCCGATCCGGCGTCGGCGAGCAGGCCGTCGATGTGGCCGTGGTAGGCGCCGGCGAACTTGACGATCACGTCGCGGCCGGTCGCGGCGCGCGCGACGCGGATCGCCGACATCGACGCCTCGGTGCCGGACGACGTCATCCGCACCATCTCGACGGACGGGATGCGGCGGACGATCTCCTCGGCCAGGTCGACCTCGCCCGCCGTCGGCGCGCCGAACGTCGTGCCCGCGTCGGCGGCGGCGTGGATCGCCGCGAGGATCCGCGGGTGCGCGTGCCCGTGGATGAGCGGCCCCCACGAGCCGATCCAGTCGATGAACCGGTTGCCGTCGACGTCGATCAGGTCGACCCCGGACGCCCGCTCGACGAAGAGCGGATCCCGATCGATCGACCGCATCGCGCGGACGGGGGAGTTGACGCCGCCGGGCAGCACGCGCCGGGCGCGGGCGAACAGGTCGGCGGACTTGGCGTCGGTGAGAGAGATGGGCGGCACGGGGATCGGTACCGAGGTTAGGGCGTGCGGGGGGTCGGCGGCGGCGGGCGGGAGTGACGGACGGCGAGGCGCAGGCCGGCGCGGGGCGGCCGGCGCCGGGTGCAGGTCGAGGGGCGCGGGGCCGCGCGGGCCGGGCCGGTGCGGTCGGGGCGGAGGGGACGGGCGGCCGGGGCCGGGCCGGGGGGCGTTGCGCGGGGACGGGGCGGGGGGCTTCGGGCGGGGGGGCGAGCCGGCTCGGCCTCCGGTCCGGCCGGCAGGCCGGAGGCGGGGAAGGCCGGAGGCGGGGAAGGCCGGAGGCGCTGCGGCGCTGCGGCGGCCGCGCGTTCCGTCCCACTCACCGCCCGAAGGCCGTCGAGTTCTCGGATCGCGCGCTATGCGCGCGTTCCTTCCGCCTCGACGCCGGTGGGGGTCGGGGTGGGACCGGACGCGCGGCCGCCGCCTGGCGACTCGTCCCCTGGCGCGACGACCGCCGATCCGTCCCACTCGATCCCGCCGACCGAACCGTTGGGACGACTCCGTTGCCAGAGCCCCTTTCTGTCCCACACGATGCCTCGGGCGACGCGGTTGGGATGCGGGGGTCTCGCCCGTGCGGGTGCGGCGGGCGCCCCGCGCGCTGGGCGCCGAGCCGACCGGCTGAGGGCGAGAGCCGCCCGCCCCACGCCGCCCGGGTTCAGGGGCGACGCCGTCGCCCCCCGCCGGCTCGGCCGCTCAGACCCCCGCGTACTTCCGCTCCCACTCCCGGAAGTCGTCCGTGAAGTACAGGAGGCGGATCTTCTTGAACTCGGTCGACGAGTAGAGCGTCGCGCGGTCCTCGATGCCGGGGACCTCGGTCTGGATGGCGTCCAGGATGGCGTCGCACTCCTCCTTCGACCGGCCGTGGGCCATCGTGAAGAGCTGGTACTTCCAGTCCGCGTACGTCGGGCGCTGGTAGCAGTGGCTGATGCCGCGGTAGGCGGCCATGCGGATGCCGATCTCCTCGATCCGCTCCGGGTCGACCTGCCACACGCCCATGCCGTTGGCCGAGAAGCCGGCGCGGCGGTGGAAGAGGATCGCGGCGACGCGGCGCAGCAGCTTGCGCTCCGTCATGCCCTCGAGGTGCTCGAGCAGGCTGAGGACCGGGATGCCGAGCTCGTCGGCGGCGGGCTGGAACGGCTCAGGGACGACCGGCAGCGAGCCCTGGGTGGCGCGGACGACCTTCTTGTCGAACTCGTCGTAGGGCTGGCGCTCCGTCTCAGCCGGCGGGACGGCGACGCCGGCGGAGGCGAGCGACTTCGTGTCGCCCGTCATCTCCAGGTCCATGCGGATCTTGAACAGCTGCAGCGTCGGGAGCTGGCGGATCGACTCCGCCTTCGTCAGCTCCTGGAGGACGTCGAGCGTGCCCTGCAGGCCGAGCTTGGAGTCCTCCTCGACCGCGATCGTGAACCACATGTTGAACTCGTGGTTGCGCAGGTAGTTGTGGCTGACGCCCGGGTGCTCGTTGATGATCTTCGCGGGGCCCCACGGGTGCTCCGGGTCGACCTTCGCCGCCACGAGCATCGACCCGTAGCCGAACGCGCGCGTGTCGTAGATCGGGGTGACCTGGCGGATGATCCGCTCCTTCACCAGCCGGTCCGTCCGCTTGACGACCTCGTCCTCGCTCAGGCCCAGGTCGGCGCCGATCTGCGCGTACGGGCGCGGCACCAGGGGGAACGCCCCCTGGAGCTTGTTCATGAGCGACTTGTCCGTGTCGTCGAGGGGGACGGCGGCGCCATCCTTGCGGCTGCGGATCTTCGGCACAGCCGTCTTGTCACTGGTGGCCATGGGGCTCCTCAGGTCGATCGCTCCATCGTACGGACCGCGGGTAAAGGTCGGATGCGGCGTAGACGGCGCGGGTGGGGGATTGCGGGGGCGGGGGCGCGGGGCAGGCCCGGGGGCGGGTGCGGCCGGCTCGGGTCGGCTCGGCTCGGCGGGTGGGCGCGGCCGGGCCGCGCTGCGGGACGGTGGGCGCGGCCGGGCCGCGCTGCGGCACGGTGGGCCAGCGGGCGCGCGGTGGTGCACGGGCGGCTGGTGGCCGGGAGGCGAGCGAACGAGCATCGGACGGTCGAGGGATCGCGCCGGGCCGAACGGGGTCGATCGGCGTCACCCCAGACCTGGTGGGGACGATCGGCGTCACCCCGGACCTGGTGGGGACGATCGGCGTCGAAACGCGACGCGGATCGACCCCACCTCGCAGTGCGTGAAGCGGATCGACCGCGCTGCCCGGCCCCGACGCGGATCGACCCCGCAGCGTCCCGACCGGCGCCGGCCGCGCCCGCCGCGAAGCCGCCCGGCCCACGCCGGCCGCCCGCGCCGGGCCGCCAGGTCCGCGCCGGCGCCTACCCCTGCAGCGCGCTGGCGATGTCGAGGGCGAAGTACGTCGCGATGAAGTCCGCGCCCGCGCGGCGGATGGCGATGAGGGACTCCATCGAGACCGCCGCCTCGTCGATGTAGCCGGCGGCCGCGCCGGCCTTGATCATCGAGTACTCGCCGCTCACCTGGTAGGCGGCGACAGGCATGTGGGTGGCGTCCTTCGTGCGGCGGACGAGGTCGAGCGACGGGCCGGCGGGCTTGACCATGATCACGTCGGCGCCCTCCTCGACGTCCTGGATCGCCTCGCGGATCGCCTCGTCGCCGTTGGCCGGATCCATCTGGTAGCTGCGGCGGTCGCCGAACGCGGGCGTCGACTCGGCGGCCTCGCGGAACGGGCCGTAGTAGGCGGACGCGAGCTTGCCCGAGTGCGCGACCAGGATCGCGTCCTCGTGTCCGGCGGCGTCGAGCTCGTCACGGACGTAGCCGATGCGGCCATCCATCATGTCCGAGGGATAGATGACCTCGGCGCCCGCCTGCGCCTGCGAGACCGCGGCGCGCGCGAGCAGCTCGAGCGTCTCGTCGTTGCGGACCGCCCCGTGGTCGTCGAGCAGACCGCAGTGGCCGTGGTCCGTGTACTCGCACATGCACAGGTCGGTGCCGACCGTCAGCCCGTCGACCTGCTCCCGGATGGCGCGGCTGGCCTGCTGGACGACGCCCTGGTCGTCCCACGCGCCCGAGCCCTGCGCGTCCTTCTCGAGCGGGATCCCGAACAGCATCACGCCGCCGACCCCGAGCGCCCGCGCCTCGCGGGCGAGCGCGACCGCCCCGGGCACGTCGAGGTGGTCGACGCCGGGCATCGCCCCGATCGGCTTCGTGCCCTCCTGCCCCTCGACGACGAACATCGGCAGCACGAGCTGCTCGGGACGGAGCGTCGTCTCGCGGACCAGCGCGCGGAGGGCCGGGGTGCGGCGCAGGCGACGGGGGCGGGACCGGGGGAAGGCCATGGAGGCATCGTAGGCCGGCGGCGCGCGGGGGCCGTCGGCGGGGGTCGCGGTTGGGGGTCGCGGTTCGGATGAGGGCCGGTGGGCGTGCCTCAGGCGGAACGCGTTGGCGGGGCGGGGGCGCGTTCCGGGTCAGGGCCGGTTGGCGGACCTCAGGCGGAACGGGCCGGCGGGGCGGGGGCGCGTTCCGGGTCAGGGCCGGTTGGCGGACCTCAGGCGGAACGGGCCGGCGGGGCGGGGGCGCGTTCCGGCTCGCGGCCGGTTGGCGGACCTCAAGGCGAACGGGTCGGGGGACGGGGACGTGTTCCGGGTCAGGACCGGTCGGCGGACCTCAGGCAGAACGGGCCGCGGGCGGCGGGCCTGTTCTGGATCGGGGCCGATCAGCGGACCTCAGGCGGAACGGGTCGGCGGGGTGGGAGCGCGTTCCGGGTCAGGGCCGGTCGGCGGACCTCAGGCGGAACGGGTCGGCGGGCGGCGGGCCTGTTCTGGATCAGGGCCGATCAGCGGCCCTCAGGCGGAACGCGTTGGCGGGGCGGGGGCGTGTCCCGGGTCGCGGCCGGTTGGCGGACCTCAGGGCGAACGGGTCGGGGGACGGGGGCGTGTTCCGGGTCAGGGCCGGTCGGCGGACCTCAGGCGGAACGGGTCGGCGGGCGGGGGGCGCGTTCCGGGTCAGGGCCGGTCGGCGGACCTCGGACCGAACGGGCTGCGGACCAGCGGGGTTCCGTCCGGGACCCGGGGGCGGAGGGCGCCGGCAGGTGCCTCGGCGTCCCGCCCGGGATCGACGTCGCAGTTGGCTACCTCGGAGGTAGCCAACTGCGACGTCGATCCGCGCGCGCTTCGCGCCGCGCGGTCGGGCCGCCCGCCGCCCGCCGCCCGCCGTCCCCCCTACGCCGCCCGCCGCCCGTCGCCCGCGCCTCGCGCCGCGCGGTCGGACCACCCGCCGCCCGCGGCCCGCCCCCCCCTACGCCGTCCGGTCCGCCCGCCGCAGCGCCAGCAGGCCCACGACGCTCCAGCCGAGCGTCAGCGCCACCAGGTGCAGCGCCGGGCCGGTGACCGCGCCGTGCTCGAGCGCCGCGGTGATCAGGCGGAGCGCCGGGCGGAAGGGGAACAGGGCCGACGCGACGTCGATCGCGCCGCCGACGGCCGCCGAGGTGGTGCCCTCGGGGACCAGGCCGATCACGACGATCGGGACCAGCAGCAGGATCGCCAGCAGGCTGGCCGCGCGGACGTCGCCGCCCGCGCCCACCGCGCCCAGGCCGACGCCGAGCGCGCCGCACGCCGCCCCGGCGAGCGCCGCGGCCAGGATCCACAGCGGGATCCGCGACGCGTCCAGGCCCAGGAACAGCGCGAGTCCGCCCGAGACGACGAGCGCCACGGCGGCGCCGGCCACCCCCGCCAAGAGCGTCTTCGACCCCAGGAGCGCGGCCGGGGACACGGCGGAGCGGACGAGGCGGCCGAACGTCCGCTCCTCGCGCTCGAGCGCCACCAGGCCGGCCGCCAGCAGCACGGCGACGAGCAGCAGCGAGACGGTCGCCGCGACCGCGGCGGCGTAGACGTCGAGCGAGACCGCCGGCCCGGTCACGCTGCGCTGGTGCACGCGGATCGGGTCGGCGACGGACTGCATGAGCGGCGCGGCGTACGCCAGGTTCTCGGCCGCCAGGCGCGCGAAGCGCTGCACCCGGGCGACCTGGTCCCGGGCCTCGCCGGCGGGCAGCTGCGCCTGCGTGCGCTGCAGGATCTCGCCCGCCTGGCGCAGGCCCAGGATGTCGCCGGCGTCGCCGAACAGCGCCAGGTTGCCCCCGTTGGTCAGGACGCCCAGGTAGCCGCCCGCCACGTCGATCAGGCGGCGCGAGATCTCGCCGTTCGCGTCCGCCAGGCGCGACTTGACGAGCTGCCGCAGCGCGGTGGCGCGGACCGGGTCGGCGTCGTTCGTCAGCACCTCGAGCGTCGGCAGGTCGCGCGAGCCGGAGAGGGAGAGGACGCCGCGCAGCCGGTCGACGGTGTCGGGCGGGATGACGATCGCGCCGACCGCGTCGCCGTCCTTCACCGCCTTCACGGCCTCGGCGCGGGTCGTCACGAACGTCGCGTCGGTGTCGGCGACCAGGCGCCGCGCGTACGACTTCGCGTTCAGGGTCTCGCCGCCCAGGTCGACGCTCGCGCGGCCCTCGGGGACCAGGTTCACGACGACGATCTTCGACTTCGCCGGGCCTGCGGACAGCGCCAGGCCGAGCAGCAGCGCGACCGCGAGCGGGTAGATCACCAGCAGGGCGAGGAGGACGGGGGAGCGGCGGACGATACGCGCGTCCTTGCCGGCGAGGGCCAGGACGGTGCGGGGGCTGAGGCGGCTCACGCGCGGTCCTCCGGGGCCGGGGCCGTCGGCGGCGACGCTTCGGCGCCTTCCTGCGGGTCGGTGAGCCGCGGCTCACCGGCGGCCTCGGCCGGTGCGGCTCGGGGCGGCTGCCCGGCGGAGTCGGCCACCGGACCGGCGCTCTCCTCCTGGGCCGGCCTGGCGCTTCGGCCGGACGGGGCGCCGACCGGCACGGTCTCGCCGTCGGGCGCATCGCGCTCGACCAGGTCGACGAAGGCGCGCAGCAGGTCGCCGCCGGCCTGCGCCGCGAGCGCGCCGGGCGTGCCGGCGAACGCGATCCGGCCCGCGACGAGGACGACCACGCGGGCGGCGTAGCGCTCCGCCTCGGCGACGTCGTGGGTGGAGAAGACGACGGCGCGGCCCTCGGCGGCCAGGTCGGTGAGGAAGCGCCACATCCGCTCGCGCTGCCGCGGGTCGAGCGACGACGACGGCTCGTCGAGGAGGACGACGGGCGGGTCGCCGAGCAGGCCGATCGCGACGTTCACCCGCTGCTGGCCGCCGCCGGACAGGCTGCCGACGGGATCCTGCGCGCGATCCGCCAGGCCGGCCTGGTCCAGCATGCGGTCGACGCGCGCGGCGGCGTCCGGCACGTCGTCCAGGCGGGCGAAGAGCTCCAGGTTCTCCCGCACCGTCAGGCGGCGGTAGAGCGCCGGCTGCTGGGGGATCCACCCGACCTCGCGCGCCGTGCGGCCCACCGTGCCGGCGTCCGGCGGCTGCAGGCCCGCGAGGAGCGACAGCAGCGTCGTCTTGCCCGCTCCGTTCGGGCCGAGGATCGCGACGATCTCGCCCGGTTCGGCGTGGACGTCGACGCCCCGCAGGACGGTCCGGTCGCCGTAGCGGCGTACGAGGCCCTCGGCGCGCAGCACGCGGGGATCGTAGCCGGGGGCGAGCGGAGCGGCCGCCGGTGGATCGTCGTCCGCGGGCCCGGCTACCGTCGCCGGCGCGGCCGTCCGGCCGCCGGACCGAGGGAGCAGCGTGGACGACGACCCGATCATGCGGCGCGCGTTCGAGGGGCAGCAGCGGCTGGCGCAGGGAGACCGGGCGGGCGCGCGGCGGATCTACGAGGAGCTGTGGGCGCGAGTCGGCGACGACGGCGACCCGAAGCACCGGATCTGGGTCGCGCACGTCGCCGCCGACGCCCAGGACCACCCCGCGGACGAGGTGCGGTGGGACGAGCTGGCCCTCGCCGCCGCCGACGCGCTGGCCGAACGCGGCGATCCGAGCGGCGTCGGCGTCCGCACCTTCTATCCCTCGCTGCACCTGAACCTGGGCGAGGGGTACGGCAAGCTCGGCGACGCGGCACGAGCGCGCGAGCACCTGGAGGCCGCCGAGCGGCACGCGGCGGGCCAGCCGGTCGACGACGAGACGACCGGGATCCTGCGCGCCATCGCCGCCCTCCGCAACCGGCTGGACCACCCGGAGCGGTACCCGCCGGTGGGGTGAGAGCCGGCCCCGGCGTGCCCCGCCCGACGGCCCCTGCCAGCATGGAGCGATGGCTGCGGCTCCCTCGATCCTCTTCATCGGCGACGTCGTCGGCTCGACCGGGCGCAAGGCCTTGCGCGCCGCGCTGCCGGGGCTGCGGGAGGAGCACCAGCCGACGTTCATCGTCGTCAACGGCGAGAACGCCGCCGGCGGGACGGGGATCACGTCGCGGATCGCCGAGGAGATGTTCGCGCTGGGCGTCGACGCGATCACGCTGGGCAACCACGCGTTCCGGCAGCGCGAGTCGTGGTCGTACCTGGACGAGGTGAAGGAGATCGTCCGGCCCGCGAACTACCTGGCGTCGATGCCCGGGCACGGGTCGTGCGTGGTCGAGACGGGCGGGGTCAAGCTGGGGGTGCTCAACCTGATGGGCAACCTGTACCTGGACCCGGGCCGGCACATGTTCACGCTGGCCGAGGCGGAGATCGAGAAGCTCGAGCGGCAGGGCTGCGACCACATCCTCGTCGACGTGCACGCCGAGGCGACGAGCGAGAAGGTCGCGATGGGCTGGGAGTACGACGGCCGCGTGACCGCGGTCGTCGGCACCCACACCCACGTCCCGACCGCCGACGCGCGGGTGCTGCCGAAGGGCACCGCCTACATCACCGATGTCGGCATGTGCGGCCCACGGGACTCGGTCATCGGCGTGCGCAAGGAGCTCGCCATCCAGTCCATGCGGACGAAGCTGCCCGTGCGCTTCGAGTCGGCGACCGGCGACCCCTGGCTGTGCGCCGTCCTGGTGCGGACGGAGGAGGGGCGCAAGCGTCGCGCGGGCTCGATCACGCCGATCCAGGTCTCGCCCCGGGTGGAGTAGGGACGCGCCGGGCGGCGCGCTCCCAGGTCTCCAAGGCGGCGGGTCGAGGGGGCGGGGACCGATCGGCGTTGCACCCCCGCTCCGCCGCCGCCAGGGCACCTCGAAACGCGCTGCCGCCCCTCGGCCCGCGCCCTCCCCGAATCGAGTTCGCGATCAGGCCGCTATATCCGGCTTGATCGCGAACTCGATTCCGCTCCGCCCGCGCCGCCCGGCCGCCCGCCGCGCCCAGCCGCCGGGCCACCCGGGCCACCCGGCCCCTCAGGCCCCGTCCGGCGCCCCCGCAGCCCAGGGCGCGTCCTCCTTCGGCAGCGGCCCGTGCATCCGGGGCACCACGGTCTCGCGCGGGTCGCGCGAGACCAGCCAGCGCAGCGGTCGGTCGCCGGCGGCCGCGACGAAGATCAGGGGGAGCAGCCACGTCAGGTACAGGTAGAACCAGTACTCCGTCGCCATCTGCAGGCCGAGCAGGACGGCGAGGACGATCGCCGCGGTGCCCGTCAGGTCGTGGCGGCGGGGGAGGACCGCGACGAGCAGCGCGAAGCCGACCGCCAGCACGCGGACGACGTCGCGGGCCGCGCCCAGGTCGTAGTAGCCCCACGGCATGAACGGCGCGTCGCGGCCCGCCTGGTAGCCGACCGTGCGGTCCAGCAGCAGCCGCACCGGCTCGCCGCGCAGGACGACCAGGCCCGTGACGAGGACCACGACGGCGGCGCCGAGCGCCACCCCGATCACCGGCCGCCAGGCGGGCCGGCCGTGCTCGACGGCCACCGTCGGCGCCACCCGCCGCCGCGTCGCCAGGACCGGCAGGACCGCGAACGGGGCGATCTTCGCCGCGCCCGCCGCGCCGGCCGCCAGGCCGCGCCCGAACGGCCGCGCGCCGAACGCCAGCAGCAGCGCCATCGCGACGGCCACGAGGGCGTCGTTCGCGTTCGAGTTCAGGCAGTACGCGGTCCACGGGCATGCGAGCCACAGGTAGGCGTAGAGGACGCCGCGCCGCCGGCCCGCGACCGGGTCGGTCTCCTGCCGCCGGCCGACGAGCCACAGCAGCCCGGCGGTCAGGACGTCGAAGCCGATCGCGGCCGCGTGCGCCGCGGGCAGGTCGTCCCAGCGGCCGCTCCAGGGGAAGAGCTGCTCGAACGGCACGTACGCCAGGTACGTCAGCGGACCGTAGGTGTCGCCGCGGCCGACGTCCTTGGGGAACACGCCGTAGAGCGACTGGCCGTGGCCGATGCGGTCCGCGCCGACCACGCTGGCGTAGCCGACGTCGATGACGTTGCCGTCGGTGACGTTCAGGACGATCCGGAACGCGAGCAGCGCGACGCCCAGCAGCACGAGGCCCGCGACCGGCAGCCCGATCAGCAGGTCGCGCGGGGCCCGCCGCGGCCGCCGCAGCCCGCGCCACGTCGACCACGCGAACAGGCCCAGCAGCAGCGCGAAGGACAGCGGCACCGCCCAGTCCAGCCGCGCGTTGTTGAAGAACGCCAGCGGGGCGCTGAACCCCGCCACGGCCAGGAAGGCGAGCGGGGGCCCCCGCAGCGGCCGCACGCTGACGAAGGGGACGAGGAACAGGACGCACAGGAGCGCCCACAGCCACGGGTTGGTGATCGACCGGCCGAACGCGCCGTCGTACCCGCGCGCCATCGTCCACGCCACGTACGGGCCGTCCCACGACTCGGTGACCTTGCCGCTGGCGTCGTCGACGATGACCTGACCGATCTCGCGCAGCGGCTTGCCGGGCGCGTAGATCGACAGCTGCCACCGGGTCTGGCCCTTCAGGAAGATGCTGTCGTAGCTGCCCTTCGTGCCGCGGCGGACCTTCGCGGCCTTCGGGTCGGCGCGGGCGATCGCCTCGGCCTGCGCGGCCGTCAGGCGGTGGCCCGCCGGGGGCGTGTCGCGGTCCGTCGGCGACGTGACCCCGTTCGGGTCGGTCGAGCCGGCGGGGGTGGGGAACGCCGCCCGGGTCGTGGTCTGCGCCGGCAGGGCGGTCCCCGTGGTGCGCGCAGCCGCGGCGGCGGGACCCGCGGTGGTCCGGGCATCCGTGCCGCCGGCGGCGGTCTGCGCCCCCGCGACGCCGGCTCCGCCCAGCAGCAGCGCGAGGGCGAGCAGCAGGCCGGCCACCGCGCCGCCGACGCGCCGCGCCGGACCGCCGGACCGGCCCCGGGACCACCGGCCGTCGTCCACGCCCCGCGCTCCCCGTCCCTGCCCGCGCCCTCCGCCGGCCGGGCCGCCCGCCGTCATCGGTGCGCGAAGCTCCACAGCTTGTTGCCGACGAAGCTCATGGGCGTCGCGGCGACGATCGCGGCCGCTTGGCCCACCAGCGCATCGGTGCCCAGGACGTCGACGAGCACGTGCAGGACCAGCAGGTTGACCGCCAGCCCGGCGAGCGAGACGGCCACGAAGCGGGCCGCCTGGAAGCCCGCGTGCCCGCTCGCGCCGCGGAACGTCCACAGCTTGTTCAGGGCGAAGTTGTTCGTGACGGCGACGAGGAAGGCGAGCACCGCCGCCAGGCGGAAGTCCAGGCCCAGCCCGCGCGCCGTCACCGCGAAGACGACCAGGTTGACCACCGCGCCGCCGGCGCCGACGACCGAGAACCGCAGCAGCTGCGCCCACGCGGCCCGGCTGCGCGCGGCCGCGGCCACGCGGGCGGACAGGGGTAGCGGGGCCCGGACGGGGATCTCGAACTCGGAGGTGCTCATGCGTCGGGGGCCGCCTGCAGCGCGCGGAAGTGGCGCAGCACGATCGGCGTCGCGTCCTCGATGGACCAGGCCTCCGGCGCCAGCTCGGGCCGGCCGCGCGGATCGTCCTGGTCGTGGAGTCCGGTGTGGATGAGGATGCCAACCGAATCGTCGGCGCGCAGCGACCCGTGGCTGCCGCCGCCGACGTGGTCGATCCCGCCCCAGTCCGGGAACTCCACCCCGGCGGCCGCCGACAGCAGGACGTCGCCCGAGTTGACGCACGTCAGCGCCGACCAGCAGCGGCCGAGCGGGTCGGGGTGCGACGCGCTCCGCAGCACGCCGTCGACGACCTCGGCGCCGACGATCCCCAGGTCGCCGTCGACGTCCCAGCGGCCGCCGCGCTCGTCGGCCACCGCGTCGCCGGGCGCGAAGCGCAGGACGCCCTGCACGGGCGACTCGGCGCCGCTCGCGATCACCCCGCGCCCCTCCTCGTCCCGCCAGACGACGAGCTCGACCCCGTCCGCGGTGCGTCCCGCGGCCGCCAGCCGCGGCACGAGCTCGGCGCGCTCCTCCGGGTCCAGGGCGTAGACCATGGCCGCGCGCGAGGCGGGGCAGTACGCGATGCGGTCGCCGGGCTTGCGGCCCGACGGTCCCGTGATGCCGAACTCGGCGAACGCCGGCCGCGGGTCGGCGCCGCGCTCGACGCGCGTGTGGGTGTGGTCGGACGCCACGACGAGGGCCCACTCCGCGAAGAAGCGGTCGATGCCCCCGGCGGCCTCGGCGACGCGCTGCAGCTGCGCGTCGGCCAGCGCGATCGACTCGACCTGCGCGTCGGGGCCGTGCTTGTGGCTGTGCGTGTCGTTGTCCGGCAGCGAGAGCAGCGCGAAGTCGACCAGGTCGTGCTCGAGCATGTAGGCCGTGACGCCGCCGGCGTGCTGGTCGCGCATGCCGGGGTGACCGAAGCGCGACCGCTCGCCCGTGTCGCGCGTCGAGACCAGGTCGGCGAAGAACAGCTCCTTCGGCCCCATCACCGGGGTGCGGAAGAGCACCGCGGCGACCCGCCCGAGCGCCGAGTCGCGCGCGATCGGGTGGCGGTGGCGGCCGCGGGTGATCAGGAACGTCGTCCCGCCCGTGCGCACGCCCAGGTCGTCGAGCGCCTCGTAGACCGTCTCGACCTCGGGCGCCAGGTGGCGGCCGTTCAGGTGGTAGGTGACGTCCTGCAGCTGCCGCCCGATGCCCAGGCGCCGCGAGGCCTGGAAGCTGCTGCCGTACTCGACGTAGCGGCCGCGCGAGCGGTCCCACCAGTTGATGGACGGGATGCGGTGGCGGTCCTGGCGCACGCCGGTGGCCAGGCTGGTCGCGCACACCGGGGTGACGGACGGGAACGCCGCCACGGACTCGTGGAGGGCGCCGTCCCGCACGGCGCGCGCCAGCACGGGCGCCACGCCGGCGTCGATGGCGCGGCGCAGCTGGGCGGGATCGCAGCCGTCGATGACGGCGAAGATCAGCCGGCGCCGCGCCGGGCGCTGCGGGGCGGCGGGAACGGGGGACTCCTAGCGCAGGATGCGGAGGCCGGCGTGCTTGCTGGCCTCCTGCCGCCGGCCGCCGAAGTACAGCCAGATGCCGGCGGCGACGGCGATCAGGCCGACGGGGGGCAGCACGACGGAGAGGATCGCGACCAGGGCCGCGCCGAGGGCGGAGCCGGTGGAGAGCAGCGTGCGCTGCTCGTCGTCCAGGCGGGCGCGGGTGCGGCGCAGGAGCGACTGCACGGCCAGGCCGGTGACGAGCGCGGCGAGCGCGCCGGCGATCAGGCCGGGCCACCACGTGTCGCTGCGGTCGGCGACGGTGGCGGCGCACACCACCGCGCCGAAGATCACGCCCAGGCCCAGGAGCGCGCGCTCCACGTGCGGGGCCTCGAGCTGGCGGCGCGCGACGATCGCGGCGACCGCCAGGACGATCGCGGCCACGAGCACCACGGGGGACTCGAGGACGGAGAAGGACGTCCCGTCGTAGTTGGCGCCCAGGTTCGCCAGCCCCGCCACCGCCGCGACCGCGAGCGGGAGGAAGGGGCTGACACCGGCCGCTGCCGCGACGCCGATGCCCTGGAGGATGTCGAGGACGTAGTTCATAGGGCGATACCGTTCCGCGCATGACTGTAGAGGACCCGGACCCGACCGCCCCGCAGGCCCCCGGCGCCGCGGCGGCAGCCGCCGGACCGTCCTCGGCGGCCGCAGGCTCTCCCGCGCGCCCGACGGGCGACCTGGAGCGCTACGCCGGGCTGTTCGCGCAGCGCACGCGCGTGATGAAGAGCTCGGCGATGCGCGACATCATGGCGCTGACCGAGCGGCCCGAGGTCATCTCGCTCGCCGGCGGCCTGGCCGACACGACGCTGTTCCCGGCCGAGGACCTGGCGCAGGTGCTCTCGCACATGGCCGCCGGGGACTCCGCCCGGGCCCTGCAGTACGCGCCGACGGAGGGCATGGCCGACATCCGCCCGGTGCTGACCGAGGTGATGGCGGCCGAGGGCACGATCGTCGACGAGGACGAGATCCTCGTCACGACCGGCGGCCAGCAGGTCATCGACCTGGTCTGCAAGACGCTCGTCGACGCGGGCGACGTCGTCATCGCCGAGGCGCCGACGTACCCGGGCGCCGTCCCCACGTTCTCCGCGTACGAGGCCGACCTCGTGCAGATCGAGATGGACGAGGACGGCATGCGGATCGACCTGCTCGAGGAGACCCTCGAGCGCCTGGCCGCCGAGGGCCGCAAGCCGAAGTTCATCTACACGATCCCGACGTTCCAGAACCCGGGCGGCGTGACGATGTCGCTCGAGCGCCGCCGGCGCCTGGTGCAGATCGCGCAGGAGCGCCAGATCCTCGTGCTCGAGGACAACCCGTACGGGCTGCTGCGGTACGAGGGCGAGTCGCTGCCGACGCTCTACTCGCTCGACGAGGGGCGCTTCGTCATCTACGCCGGCACGCTGTCGAAGATCCTCTCGCCCGGGATCCGCGTCGGCTGGGCCGTCGCGCCCGCGCCCGTGCGGCAGAAGATGGTCGTGGGCAAGCAGGGCAGCGACCTGAACTCGTCCGCGCTCTCGCAGCTGTTCGTCTCGTACTACTTCCGCGAGCGCGACTGGCGCGACTACGTGCGCCACCAGGCCGAGGTGTACCGCGCGCGGCGCGACGTGATGCTCGACGCGCTCGAGCGGCACATGCCCGAGGGCGCGACGTGGACGCGGCCGCAGGGCGGCCTGTTCGTCTGGGTCACGCTGCCCGACTACCTGGACACGACCGACCTGCTGGCCCGGGCGCTGCAGCGCGACGTGGCCTTCGTCCCCGGTCGCGGCGCGTTCCTGGACGGGCGCGGCGGCGACTCGATGCGCATCAACTTCTCGGGCGTGACGGAGGAGGCGATCGCCGAGGGCGTCGCGCGCATCGGCGCGGTCGTGGCCGAGCAGATCGAGCTGTATGCGTCGCTGACCGGCGGGTCGCGCGGCCGCGGCGGCGCCGCCGGCGGGAGCGGGGCGGGCGCCCACGGCGCGGGTGCGCGCGCCGTGTCGGCCGACGGCGGGCCGGTGCGCCCGGCCCCCGACGGCCCGGGGGCCGGGCCCGTCGCCCGCGGCCCGCGCGCCGTCGGGGGCCGCGGCGGCTACGTCACGCCACCCCATCCGGGACGGACGGCGAACGCGCCGATCGTGCCCCTGCGGACGGCCGGCCGCCGGCGGGGGACGGCGTGATGCGCGTCGCGGTGCTCCAGGGCGGCCGCTCGCTCGAGCGGCAGGTGTCCCTCCAGTCCGGCCAGCGCGTCGAGGAGGCGCTGCGCCGGCAGGGCCACGAGGTCCACGGCGTCGACGTCGACCACGACCTGGTGCGGACCCTCGCGGACCTGCGGCCCGACGTGGCGTTCGTCGCGCTGCACGGCGAGGACGGCGAGGACGGCACCGTGCAGGAGCTGCTCGAGGTGCTCGAGATCCCGTACACGGGCTCGGGCCCCGGCGCGTGCGAGCGCTGCTGGGACAAGGTGGTGGCCAAGCGCGCGCTGGCCGCCGCGGGCGTGCCGACGCCGGACGCGGTGAGCGTGTCCGGATCGGCGTTCAAGCAGCTCGGCGCGGCCGACGCGCTCGGCCGCGTGGGCGAGCGCCTGGGCTACCCGCTGGTCGTCAAGCCGGCGCGGCAGGGCTCGGCCCTGGGCCTGCGGATGGTGCGGCGGCCGGACGAGGCGCCGGGTGCGCTCGTCGCGGCGCTCTCGTACGGCGATCGCGTGCTGCTCGAGCACCACGTCGACGGACACGACCTGTCCGTGTCGGTCGTCGGCGGCGAGACGCTCCCGATCGTCGAGGTCCACCCCCGCGACCTGGATCCGTACACGGCCCGGTACACGATCGGCCAGAGCACGTTCACGTGCCCGGCCGACCTGGAGCCCGCGACGGCCGCCGCGGTCGAGGCGCTCGCGCTGCGGGCCTTCGAGGCGCTCGGCTGCCGCGGCTTCGCCCGCGTCGACCTGCTGGCCGACCGCACCACGGGCGACCTGACGGTGCTCGAGGTCGACGCCGTGCCCGGCCTGACCCACACGAGCTACCTGCCCGTCGCGGCCGAGGCGGCGGGCATGAGCTTCGACGACCTGGTGGCGCGGCTGGTGGAGCTGGCGCTGCGGGCGCACCCCGCCGCCGCGTAGGGGCGACGGGGCCGGGCCCGGGGCCAGCGCGGTGGCGTTCCGCCGACGGCCACGGCCGGCCCCTCCCCGCCCGGGTGGACAACGTCAGGCCCCGCACGAGGGACGAACGGCCCAAGACGTGGCCCGGCGGCGCGCCTACCGTGTCCTCATGGACCGCGCTCCCCGTCGTCTCGTCGCCCCCGGCACCGGCCGCGCGCCGAGCCTGGACGCGGTCCGGCGGACGTTCGGCGACGTCACGGGACGGGACGTCGCCGGCGCCCGCACCGCGGTGCAGCGGGCGGCGTCGCTCGTCCGGCGGGAGCCGCGGTCGGCGCTGCGCGGCGGCCTGACGACGGCGCGCGGCGCCGCGTAGGCCCGCGCGTCAGCCCTGCTTGCCGAAGTCCTCGGGGTTGACCTGGTCCAGGAACGAGCGGAAGCGGTCGACCACGTCGTCGCTCTCGTCGCTGTTCTTGTCGAACTCGATCGCCGACTCCTCGATCACGTCGTCGGCGGCGAAGATCGGCGCGCCGCAGCGGACGGCGAAGGCGAGGGCGTCCGACGGGCGCGAGTCGATCTCGACCTCGCGGCCGTTCTGCTCGAGCGTGATCGTCGCGTAGAAGGTGTTGTCGCGCAGCTCCGTGACGGCCACGCGGGTGCAGCGGACGTCGAACTGCTCGAGCACGTCGACCATCAGGTCGTGCGTCATCGGGCGCGGGGTGGAGGCGCCCTGCAGGCGCATGAGGATCGCCGCGGCCTCGGGGTGCCCGATCCAGATCGGCAGGAAGCGGTTGGACTCGGCGCACTTGAGCAGCACGATCGGCTGCTTGCCGACCATGTCGAAGCTCACGCCGTAGATGGTCATCTCCTGCATCGATCAGCTCCGATGGTGCGAGGTGCTGTGGCCGGATCGGTCACACGGCGTCCTCCCACGAGGATAGCGACGCACCGGCGCCGGGCCGCCACGCCGGGCCTGGGGGCGGCGGGGCGGACGGACGCAGGCGGGCCCGGGCGCCGCGGAGGGCCCGCGGCGCCCGGCCACCCGCGCCGGGGACGGACGGGCGCGCCCCGGGGGCCGCGGGGGCGGCACGGCGTCGGAGCGGCGGGCCGCGGCGGACGACCGCGGCCCGCGCCGCCTCAGCGGGTGCGCCGGATCCGTGCGGCGCGCGAGACGCTCGTCGCCGGGTTCGCCCCGGACCGGACGCTCGCCGTGAACACCACGCGCACGCCCCGCCCCCGGGCCAGCGCCCGGGCCGCGGCCCCGATCGGCCGCAAGGTCAGCACGCGGCGGGCGCCGGGCCGCAGCGCGACGGCCGACCGCCCGACGACGGGGCCCCGCCGGCCGGCGGTCCGCGCCACGAGCGTCGCGGTGCACGACGGGCCGTCCGCCGGGCAGGCGGCCGTCAGGCCCGACGAGACGGTCAGCCGTCCCCGGCGACGGCCACGGACGCCGACCGTGCCCGCGCGCGTCACCGTCGGCCGCGCGGCCGCGCGGCCGGTGCCCGCGGGCGGGGTCACGACGCCCGAGCCCGGGCGCGGCGTCGCCGGGCCGGTGGGCCCCGGGGCCGGCGGCCCACCGTCACCGGCGGGCGAGTCGCCCGGCGGCACCCGCCGCACGACCGTCCGAACCGCCTCGGCCGTGACCCCGAACGCGTCGGTGACGCGGGCGACGACGCGGTTCTCGCCGGGAGCGAGGGGCACGTCCAGCGCGAAGGTGCCGTCGGCCGCGACGGGCACCGACCGGTCGCCGACCGTCACCGTCGGGTCCTGCACGGCCGTCGCGCGTCCGCGCACCCGGACGGCGTCCGTCGCGACCGCCTCGCCCGCGGCCGGGCCGTCCAGGGCGATCGTCGGCCGGGCGGCGTCGATCGCGCGGTCGACCACGTCGTCCCGCCCGGGGGCGGTCGCGCCGACGATCCAGGTCGTGGCGAAGCGCACGGGCGCGTCCGGCGTCGCGGTCCGCGCGGGCCAGGACGCGTCGTAGCCGGATCCCGTCGAGACGACGCGGCTGGGCATCGGCGCGTGGACCACCGCCCCGGGCGCCGCTCCGTCGAGGTCGACGCGCAGCGCCCCCACGCCGGGCTCGGGCGCCAGCACCGTGCCGGCCGCGAAGGCCGTCGGCGCGGCGACGCCGGGCACCCGCCACCGGCCGGCCCGGACGGCGCCGAAGCGCTCGGCGCCGACGAGGATGCGGTGATCACGGCCGTCGACCGCCCGGTACGTCTCGGTGCGGCGGACGGTGACGCCGTCGGCGCCGACGGTCGAGACCACCCGCAGCTCGACCCCGGCGGGGACGACGCTCGCGCACGTGGCCGCCGACGGGGCCGCCGCGCCGGGATCCGTCCCGGCGTCGCACCGCACCAGGGCGGTCCGCTCCGTGACGGTGAAGCCGCCGTCGTCCCGCGCCGCCGCGTCCACTTCGACGTCGTCCCGCACGGCGGCGCTCATCGGGACGTCCGTGTCGCTCAGCGCCAGGACGGACCACGCCGCCGCCCCGTCGACGGTCACCGGGACCGTGGACGGCACGGGGCCCGTGATGCCGCCGCATCGCAGGGCGGGGGACAGCCGCGACGCTCCGTCGCGCAAGACCAGGGGCCGGACGCCGCACGCGCCCACCGGCCCGATCCGCACCGCCCCCGTCGCGCCGTCCGCGTCGGCCGCGAAGTCGACGACGTGGCCGTCCCGACGCTCGACGTCCAGGTCGAGGAGGTGCAGCGACGGCCCCGCGTAGGGGCCGTCGTCCGTGCGTGCGTCGGGGTCGCTCGGCAGAGCGACCAGGCGGCACCCGTACGTCGTCTCCAGCGTGCGCGCGAGCGGCACCTGGACGGCGAACCGCCCGTCCGTCACCGGGACGGCCGTGCGCAGGGGCGCCCAGGTGCCGTCGGTCGCGCGGCACCCCACGTCCACGGCGTCCGCCCCGGCGTCCGCCCGGCCGGAGACGTCGACCGTGGGGTCCGGGGCGCCCGCGTCCCGGACGATCGCGGTGCCGTCCGCAGGCGAGACGACGGTCGTCGAGGGCGCCGCCACCACCTGCAGGGTCGCCGCTCGGTCCCCCGCGAGGCCCGCGACCACGGAGCGGAGCGTCACCGCGCGCGTGGCGCCGGTTGCGCGGACGGTCGTGCTGTACGTGCCGTCGCCCTCGTCGCTGACCGCGCCGATCTGGACGTCGGGATCGTCGGCGCGGAACGCGACCCCCGCGTTCGCGACGCCGAGACCGGTGGCGTCGGTCACCACGGTCGTCATCCGGACGACCGCGCGGCCGCTGCCGAGGACCGTGGGGCTGCTGAGCGCGAGCTCCCCGACGTGCGCAGGCACCTCGCCCACGGGATACGTCAGGCGCACCTGGGGCTCGGCGTCGTCGTCCAGCGCGGCCGTGCCGCCGGCGGGGACCAGGTTGGCGCCGCCCCCGCCCCCGGCGGAGCAGTACCCCGTGCTGGCGCCGCCTCCGCCGCCGAACAGCCCTCCGCCTCCGCCCCCGGAGGTGCTGAAGGGGGCGCTGCCCAGGCTGGACCCGTCGCCGCCCCGGGCCCCGGCGCCGTCCGCGCCCGCGCTGCCCTGGTCGGCGCGGCCACCGGCGCCGGCCCCCGCGGCGGATCCCGGGCGGCCGCCCTCGACCGTGCCGCGGCAGTCGCCGCCCACGTCGCCGCCGGGCCGCTCCGCGTCGCCGCCGGCCCCGGACGGCGGGTTGCCGACGTTGCCGGTCCCTCCGCCCCCGCCGCCGCCCGCGGCGACGATCAGGCGCGACGCGAGGGCGTCGCAGTCCGCGTCGCCCGGGGCGCAGGTGCGCACGTCGCTGGCGCCTCCGCCGCCGCCCGCGCGGGACGAGCTGACGGCGCTGATGCCGTCGCCGCCGCCGTTGTAGCCGCCCTGGCCCCCGGCGTAGAACTGCCCGTCCTGCCCGTTGCCGCCGACCACGACCGTCAGCCGCTGCCCCGCGCGCAGGCCCGTCAGGCGCCCCGTGACGACCGCGCCCCGGCCGCCGGCCCGCCAGGTCTCGAGCTGCGCGGCGCCTCCGTGGCCGCCGACGGCCGTGGCGTCCACGGACGTCACGCCCCGCGGGACGGTGAAGGTCTGCGGTGCGCCCGAGGGCGTGAAGACGGTCGTGCGCTCGGCCGCGAGCGCCGGCGGCGCGAGGCCGGCAGCGGCGAGCGCCGTGATGAAGAGCAGGCGTGGGACGTATGACACGCCGGACACGGAAGCACGATCACGGCGTCATGCGCAACACAAAGCCGTCATCTGTCCATCTGTCATCACTCCCGCTTTCCGTTGCCCGTTTCCTGCCGCAGAGGTGGCATCGCTCCCGCCGAAGACACGACGCGACGCGACGCGGGGCGGGGCGGGGCGGGGCGACGACGAATCGGCCCGGGAACGACGACGGCCCGCTTGCGCGGGCCGTGACCTTCGAGTGGGCGATGGTGGACTCGAACCACCGACCTCTTCCTTATCAGAGAAGCGCTCTAACCGACTGAGCTAATCGCCCGAAGGAACGGCAACGATACAGCACTTCGGGGGGCCACGCGTTGCGCCCGGCGACCCCCGGGACCGGGCGCGCGCCACGTCCGGGAACGCCGCGAAAGCCGGGGGACCGACCGGGCGCCGGGCGCCCCCGTCAGGCGTTCAGGCGCTCGAGGAGACGGCGGGCGGCGCCGGCGTCGCGGAGGCGGATCTCGACCGCGAACCCGTCGCCCTTCGGCTTGACCTCGACGTCCTGCCCCATCACCTTGCCGAGGCGGTCGCTCATGTCCGAGGCCGCCGCGACCTGATCCGCCGGCGCCACGGTCCGCGAGGCCTTCGCCCGGTCGGCCGACGCCGCGCCGCGGGCGCGCTGCTCGGTCACCCGGACCGACCACCCCTCGGCCGCCGCCTTGCGGGCGAGCAGCCGCCGGTTCTCGTGACTGTCCGCCAGGAGCAGGGCGCGGCCGTGCCCCTCCGTCAGCCTGCCCTCGCCGATCAGGTCGAGCGCCTCGTCCGGCAGGTCGAGGATGCGGAGCAGGTTGGAGATCGCCACCCGCGACCGGCCGACCATCCGCCCGACCGCCTCGCGCGTCAGACCCATGTCCTCGACGAGGGCCGACACGGCGCGGGCCTCCTCGATCGGATTGAGGTCGGCGCGCGCCATGTTCTCGACGAGGGCCGCCTGCAGGGTGGTCGCGTCGTCGCGCTCCTGGATCAGGGCCGGGATGTCGGACAGCCCGGCGATCTGCGTCGCGCGCCAACGCCGCTCGCCGGCGACGAGCTCGTACCGGCCGCCCGGCATCGGCCGGACGAGCACGGGCTGCAGGACGCCGCGATCCGCGATGGAGTCCGCGAGCGCGCGGAGCGCGTCCTCGTCGAAGGTCCGTCGCGGCTGCTTCGGGTTCGGGTGGACGAGCTCGACGGGCAGCGTGCGCAGCTCGACGCCCTTCACGGCATCCTCGGGCTGCTCCTCGGCCGCGAGGATGGAGGCGAGGCCGCGACCCATGCCGCGCTGCTTGGGCTTAGCCACGGGCGACCAGCTCCTTGGCCAGATCGAAGTACGCCGTCGCACCGCTCGAGTGCGGGTCGTGGTGGATGACCGGCACGCCGAAGCTCGGCGCCTCGCTGATCCGGACGTTCCGCGGGATCACCGTGTCGAAGACGAGCTCGGGGAAGTGCTGGCGCACCTCGTTCTCGACGTCGTGCGAAAGGCGCGTCCGCGTGTCGTGCATCGTCAGCAGCATCCCGGCGATCGCCAGCTGCGGGTTGAGCCGGCGCTGGATGAGGGTGAGCGTCTCGAGCAGCCCCGCGAGGCCCTCGAGGGCGAAGTACTCAGCCTGCACCGGCACGATCACGCGGTCCGCCGCGACGAGCGCGTTGATCGTCAGCGGCCCGAGCGACGGCGGGCAGTCGAGGATCAGGTAGCGGTAGTCGTCGCGGACGGTCGCCAACGCGTCGCGCAGCCGCCCGTCGCTGCTCGACTCCCGCGCCAGCTCGACCGTCGCCGCCGCGAGATCAGGATTCGCGGGGAGCAGCGACAGCCCGTCGATCTGCGTCGGCACGATGGCGTCTGCCGCCCGAACGTCGCCGCGCAGCACGTCGTAGACGCTTGGTTCGGAGTTCTTGTCGGCACCGAGCGCGACCGTGGCGTTGGCCTGCGCGTCGATGTCGATCAGGAGCGTCGGGTAGCCCGCCTCGGCGATGCAGGCGGCGAGGTTGACGGCGGTCGTCGTCTTGCCGACGCCGCCCTTCTGGTTCGCGATGGCGTAGATCGTGCCCAAGGGCCACGAACGGTACCGCGAGGGAGGGGCGTGCGGGCGCCGTGAAGGCCTTCGACCGTTTCACGTGAAACGTACGTTGCGAATGGCCGCGAAGGTGCGGCTGGAGACGGCGTCGGTGCGCAGGCCCCCGCAGCGGCGAAGGGGGGCCCGATCCCCAGGGCAAGAAGGCGGGGACCGGCCAGGGACCCGGCCGAACCGGCGCGCAGCGCTAGGAGGGCCTTCGGGGCAGACAGGCGACAGCCCCGCCCCTCACGGCACCCGACCGGGCCCTCACCGGCACTCCCACCACGGAGGTCTCCCGGGACACGGCACCGTTTCACGTGAAACGCATCTTGCGCGGCGGCAATGACCGCGTGACGAGCCCAGACGGGCGCGCCCCGTGTCCGGAGCAGGACTCCCCGCGAGCCACTGCCAACGACCCCCCGCTGCGGAGCGGAGCGGGGAGAGCCCGTGGAATGGCCGGACGCGGCGTGAACGCGAGATGACGCAGCGACAGCGAAGACAACCGGCTGGCCATGGGTCCGTCCTCACGGCGCGCCACGCGGAGCAACCGTCGCACCCGCGCGCCCGCGCCCCGGCGACCCCGGCGCCCATGGACGCCCTCCGACACGAAACGACAACGCCATCGGTCGACGACCTCACCGGGCCGCATCGAGCGGCCGAGGAGCCTCCCGGTGACGACGCCGCGGCGTACGAACCGCACCAGCCCCGATCCCGAGGCCGGGGCCCGCCGCCACCTGACACCCGGACGAGGAGCCTGGGTCCGGAGGGGTCAGAGCCCCGCCGAGCTCGTCCGGGCCCGCGACGCCCGCCGTCCGGCCCGCGGATGAGCACCACCCTCACGCGGCCGCAACTGGGGCCCCGTCGCAGCTCCTCCTCTCCTGGGTGAGAAGCAGCCTGAACCCAACCCCAACGACCCCTCGGCGGGAACCTCGCCGGCACTCGGAGCGAACCTGAAACGAGCCCGCATCCCGGCGCGAGGCCGCCCCGGCGGACCGAAAGACCCGAGCGGAAGATCGGCGTGGGCAGCGCCATCGACGACACCCAGCGCGCCGCCTCAGTCCTCCGCGGCGCCGCCCCGCCGCGGTGCCGAGGGCGTGGCCCCGGTCCCTTCGCGCACCGTCCCAACGACACCGCCGCGCACCCTGACGAGGAGGCGCCCGCATCCCCGGCGGCCTGCGTTGGCGCGCGCCGTGCCTACGCCCGGCGCCGAACCCGGTCGGCCCGCGCCACGCCGCCCGGAGGCGGTCGAGACAGTTCCGCCCAGCGGACAGACGACCGCCGACCGGGGACGGAACGGGACAAGGGGATAGACGCCGGGCGGCCCGACGAAGGCCGCCCGTCGATCGTGCGACAGAGCTTCACCGTCTGCCGCACCGGGTCCGCGGGACCGAGCTCTGGATTCGACGCCCGTCGCCGGGCAGCGCGTCGGCCCCCCGCTACCGCGGCGCATAGGCCGCGCCCGCGTCCACACCGCCGCCACATCCCGCGCAGCGTGGTGCGCCACCCGCGCACCACCAGCGCGCGGCGACGCCGACCGCGACCGCGAACGCCGGACCAGCACCGCGGACCGCGTCGATGCCGTTCCCACCCGCATCGGCGGGACCGCTGAGACGACGCACGCACCGACCGGCCACCGCATGACCACACGCGGCGCGTGGGCGTGCGTCGCCGCCGCGCGCCGCCGCGGGCGCGCGGCACCGGCCGGACGCGCGCCGGCCCACACCCCGGGCGGTCGACGTGCGCGCCGTGCCGACACCAACCGGCCTCGTCTGGCCTCGACCCACCACGCAGCCGAGGGCACACCTGCGGCCGTGGCGCCTCGCCCCGCGGCAGACGCGGCGCGTCACGCACCCCGCCAGCACCCCGGACGCCGCTACGCATCGACGGCATCGCGACGCGCACGACCGGTCGCCCCGGCGCCGTCCGCGCGGAGTCCGCGAAGGGCCAGGAACGATCTCACCGGGCGGGAAACGCGGCGCCAGGCGCTCCCCGTCGCGGCGCGATGGTGGCGCGCTCCCTCCATCCCGCTCGCGAGCGACGGCGTGTCGGGCAGACGGTGATCTGGCTCGTCGATCCGGCTCGCCGCCCCGCAGCGAGCGCACAACTCGACATCCGTCTCTCCGCGGCCCAGGGAGCCCGGCCTGCCTCCGCGTCGCCGGGACCGGCCACCGAGTGGCACCACCGCGGCCGCCGGGCGCCGGCGGGCGGCGGGCCACCCGCACCGGGCGCCGAAGCCGCTCGGCCGGCACGAGGACCGCTCGTCGCACCGGACCGGGCGAACGCCGCTCGAGCCGCTGCGACGCGTGGCGCCCGCAGCCGCCCCTCACGCCGCGCGCGGGCTGACTCCCCGGCGCGGCCGCATTCCGGAAGGGGGAGGCCGCCGCCCGACCCGAATTCGCCTCAGACGGGCCGGAACGGCCGTTTCACGTGAAACGGCCGCTTTTCGGCCCGGATCGCCCTACTTGAGCGGCTTGCGGAGCGCCGCGCCGGGCTGGCGGGGGAAGCCCTTCGGCGTGGGGCCGCTCTTCACGTGCACGATCAGCTGCCGCTCGCGCGCCTCCGGCCACGGCTTCACCGAGATCTGCTCCGGCGGCGACATCCGCAGCTGCTTGGCGACCGACCGCGCGACGGTCTCCTCGTCACCCGCGATCGACCCCTTCCACGCGACGAGCCGACCCCCGGGAACGAGCAGCGGTGCCGCGTACTCGATCAGCACGCCGAGCTGCGCGACGGCCCGGGCGGTGACGACCTCGAACGCCCCCAGGCCCTCCTTCCACGCCTCGGCCCGCGCGTGGACCCCGCGCAGGTTGCGCAGGCCCATCCGCTCGGCGCAGGCGGTGACCCAGGCCACCTTCTTGCCGACCGTGTCGAGCGCGACGACCTCGCAGTCCGGGCGGGCCGCCGCGAGCACGAGTGAGGGCACCCCGGCGCCGGTGCCGATGTCGACGACCGAGGCGGCCCGGGACAGCGCCGGGACGGCGAGGCCGCTCAGGCCGTCGGCGACGTGGCGGTCGACGGCCTCCTCCGGCGCGCGCACCGTCGTCGCCGCGTGCTCGTCCGTCGCGTAGACCTCGAGCAGCACCCGCAGCGCGTCGAGGGCCCGGCCGTCGAGCGCGTGCTCGACGGCCAGCTCCTCCAGGCGCGCCTCGACGGCGGGGGAGAAGGACGGTGCGGGGCTCACGCGCCGGGGCGCGAGACGACCAGGTGACGCTCGGGCTCGTCGCCCTCGCTGTGCGTGTCCACGTCGCCGCGCTCGCGCAGTCGCTCGTGGACGAAGCGGCGCTCGCTCGCCGTCATCGGATCCAGGGCGACGGGCTCACCCGTCCGCAGGGCGCGGTCGGCCGCCTCGTCGGCGATCCGCTCGAGGATGCCGGCGCGGCGGGTGCGGTAGTCGCCGGCGTCGACCGTGACGACCCAGTCGCCGCCCGGTGCGTGCTTCGCCGCGATCCGCGTCGCCAGGTGCTGCACGGCGTCGATGACGTGGCCGTGACGACCGATGAACGGCGCCACCTGCTCGCCGATGAGCGTGGCGGTGATCCGCGGCCCCTCGCGCGTCACCTCGACGCGCTCGCCGGCCTCGATCGCCGCGGCCACGCGGCGCACCAGCGTCGCGACCTCCTCGGCGATCCGCTGACCGATCTCGTCCTGCGTGGTCACTAGCGCCTCCGGCCCGAGCGCTTGCGCTTGCGCTTGCGCGGCGGCGGGGGCGGCGCCACGCCGGCACCGGTGGCTCCGGCGGTCGCGACGGCCGGTCGCGGGCGCCCCGTGGCGGCCGTCGCCGCGGCGACGCCGCCGTCCTCGTCGTCGTCCGTCTTGTGCGGCTTCGCGTGGCCGTAGACGCGGATCAGACCCCACTGCTGCACGAGCGTGAAGACGTTCGTCGTGATCCAGTAGATGAACAGGCCGGCCGGCGGCTTGATCGGGATCAGGAAGATGACGAAGATCAGCGGCAGCGCCAGCATCAGGCGCTTCTGGTTCTTGTCCGCCGTGGGCGGCATGTTCACCAGGGACGACGCCATCTGCGAGCCGACGTAGAGGACGAGCAGCAGGACGAGCAGCGCGCCGGTCGCGACGGCCGTGATGTCGTGGATGCCGAGGAAGCCCTCGCCGAAGCCGCCGGTGCGCAGGCCGCTGGGGATCGGCTGGCCGTACATCCAGTCGCCGATGGGGTTCGGCACCTTGCCGCAGCCGACGTCGTGCGGCAGGCCGCGGTCCACGCCGTTGCCACAGATCTCGAACTTCAGATCCGTGCGCAGCATGTAGTAGAAGCTGACCAGGAACGGGATCTGGATGATGATCGGCAGGCACGACCCGAACGGGTTGACCTTGTGCTCCGCGTACAGCTTCATCGTCTCCTGCTGGAGACGCTGACGGTCGTCCTTGTACTTCTCCTGCAGCGCCTTCATCTGCGGCGCGATGGCCTGCAGGCCGCGCATCGACTTGAAGGACTTGACGCCCAGCGGCAGGACCGCCAGGCGCAGCAGGATCGTCAGGACGATGATCGCCAGGCCCCATCCCAGGCCGATGGAGTCATGGAAGAACTCCAGGATCGGCAGGAAGAGGTCGATCAGCCACTGGATCGGCGCGATGACGGCAACGGGCATGCGTACTCGTTCAGGAGGGCGGGGTGGAACGGCGGGAGCGGAACACCCGCTGGGCCGACACGGGATCGTAGCCGCCGTGACTCCACGGGTTGCACCTGAGGATGCGCCAGGACGCGAGGACGAGCCCCTTCAGGACCCCCTCCGTCCGGACGGCCTCGACGGCGTACTGGCTGCACGTCGGCTCGTACTTGCACGAGCGCGGCAGCGCGGGGGAGATGAACCGCTGGTAGCCCCGGATGGGGGCGATGACCAGCGAGCGGAGGAGCCTCATGCGGCCCCGTCCGCGGACGAGAGCGCGCCGGCGGCCTTCTCGACCAGCTCGCGGAGCGGCGCGGCGATCCCGGCCAGGCCCTCGCGCTCCGCGAGCTCGCGGGCGTCGGGGCGGGCGACGATCACCACGTCCACGGACGTCGGGAACCGCTCGGTGTGCTCCGCGAACGCCTCCCGCAGGAGACGCTTGACGAGGTTGCGCTCGACGGCGCCGCCGACGCGGCGCGACACGCTCAGCCCGACCCGCGGCTCCGGCGTGTCCGGCGTCCCCTCGTCCGCGGCCTGCGCGCGCGGGAAGAGGTGGAGCACCAGGTAGCGGTTGCCGAACGAGCGACCGCGCCGGAAGACGCGGTCGAAGTCGGCACTGCGGGTCAGGCGACCCCGCTTCGACCGCGGGGCGGCCGGACGGGGGGCGGGCATGGCCCTAGACGGTGAGGCGGCGACGACCCTTGGCGCGGCGACGCTTCAGGACCTCGCGGCCGGCCTTGGTCGACATCCGCTCACGGAAGCCGTGGGTGCGGGCGCGCTTGCGCTTCTTCGGCTGGTAGGTGCGCTTCATTGCTCAGACTCGGGTTCGTGGGGCCGCGCCGACGGCAGGCTCAGGGCATGCGGCGGCGCAGGCGCGGAACGAGCAGTCTAGCGGGCCTCGAGCGGGCGGGCGTGGCGCCCGTACTGCACCCCCCGGACGGCATCGCCGGAAGGCCCGTCGAATGTTCGCGCTCTTTCCGGCAACTTGCGTCCAGAGCCCCCGGCGGCCGGGGGACCGCTGGTATATTCGCGGCTCGCCGTCGCCTTCGGGCGGCGCCTCCTCGGACCCCACCACGGTCCCCGCCGTCTCCCTCCGATCGCTCCGCCGAGCGGTCCGCTTCGCCCTGCCCGTGCCGCCCACCGACCTCGACCGCGCCTGGAACGCCATCATCGAGGACGCCCGGCGCCACATCGGGGACGGCGCGTGGGACACCTGGCTCTCCGTCCTGTCGCCCGTCTCCACCGACGGCCAGCGCGTCCTGGTGCGCGCGCCACGCCACGCACGCTCCTGGATCGAGTCGCGGCTGGTCCCGCTGCTGAGCGCGAGCGCCACCCGCGTCATGGACCGCCCGCTGCGCGTCGTCCTGGCCGACGACGAGCCCGCGCCGCGCGCGCCCTCCGCCGCCCCCGGGAGTCGCGCCGGCTCGGCCCCGCCCCCCGAGCCGGCCCCGGTGGACCGCGAGCGCCCGCTCACGCCGCGCTACCGCTTCGAGGAGTTCGTCCTTGGCCCCGCCAACCGCTTCGCGCACGCCGCCGCGCTGACGGTCGCCGAGAACCCGGGCGTCGCCTACAACCCGCTCTTCCTCTACGGCCCCCCGGGCACGGGCAAGACGCACCTGCTCCACGCGATCGCGCACTACGCGAAGCAGCACCACCAGGGCATGCGCATCCGCTACGCCACGGCGGAGACCTTCACGACCGAGTTCACGGGCGCGCTGCGCTCGCGCGGCGTCACGGCGTTCAAGGAGCGCTACCGCGAGCTCGACCTGCTGCTCGTCGACGACGTGCAGTTCCTCATGGCGAAGAAGGCGACGGAGGAGGAGTTCTTCCACACCTTCAACGCGCTGCACGAGGCGGGCGCGCAGCTCGTCCTGACGGCGGACCGCCTGCCGAACGACATGGACGACCTGGAGCAGCGCCTGCGCGACCGCTTCGCGTCCGGGCTGGCCGCCGAGGTGGAGCCGCCCGACCTGGCCACGCGCCTGATGGTGCTGCGCAAGCGCATCGCCGGCCAGGCGATCGACCTGGCGGAGCCGGCGGCGCTCGAGGAGATCGCCCGCCACGTCACGAGCAGCGTGCGCGCCGTCGAGGCCGCCCTCGTCCGCGTCGTCGCCTACGCCTCGCTCACGGACCGGCCGCTCACCGTCGGGCTGGCGCAGGAGGTCCTCGCGTCGCTCTACCCGGGCCGCGTCCCTCGCCCCGGCCGCCGCGCCGAGGAGCCGGTGCCGTCCGCCGGGCCGCCGGCGCCCGCGGGGCCCGTGACCGTCCCGCAGATCCTGCGCGCGACCGCCGAGACGTTCGACGTCACCGAGGACGCCATCCTCTCCCGCCGCAACGACAAGCGCCTGGCGTGGGCTCGCAAGCTCGCGATGTACCTCGCGCGCGAGGAGACCGGGGCGTCGTATCCCTCGCTGGGCCGCGACTTCGGCGGCCGCAACCACACCACGGTGATGACCGCGGTGCGCAGCGTGAGCAAGCGGATCGAGGGCGACCCGGCCGCACAGGTCGACCTGGCGCGTGTGCGTCAGCGCCTGCGGACTGTGGACGGCGCGGCGCCCGCGGGGCCCGCCGACGCGCAGGCCGCGACCGACGGTCCACAGGACGACCGCCGCGACTGACAGACTGCACAGCGGCCTGTGCGCCCCGGACGCGGAGCGATCCCCGTCACCACGGGCGATCGCGGTCCCCGGCGCCGGCGCTCCACAGGACGCACAGCCCTTCCTACGACTACTGATCTCCTTTCTCCCCTGAGGACTCCAAGGTGAAACTGCACACCGCCGCACAGGACCTGCTCGGACACCTGCAGTCGCTCAGCCGCATCGCGTCGGGGCGGCTCGCGAACCCGACGCTGTCCGGGGTGCAGATCGCCGCGACCGGCGACGGCATCGAGCTGCGCGCCACCGACCTGCAGGTCGGGCTGCGCATCGCGCTCGAGGGCGACGTCGAGCGTCCGGGCACCGTCGTCCTGCCCGCGCGCCTGCTGCTCGACATCACCCGCCAGGCCCCGGGCCCGCGGCTGACGCTCGAGCTGCGGACGGAGGAGCAGGACGTCGAGGTCACCGCCGGGTCCGCCGTCTTCCACCTGCGGACGCTGCGTGGCGAGGACTTCCCGCCGCTGCCCGAGCCGAAGGACGTGCAGGGCGTCGAGGTCGACGCGCAGGCCTTCGTCCAGACGACCGGCAAGGTCGTGCGGTCGGCGGCGAAGGACGACACGCGGCCGCTTCTGGCCTGCGTGCTCGTCCGCGCCGAGGGCGACGTCCTGACGATGGTCGCGACGGATTCCTACCGCCTGTCCGAGAAGAAGACGACGCTGGAGACGCCGCTCGAGGGCTCGTTCGAGGCCAACGTGCCGGCGCGCGTCATGCAGGAGCTGGAGCGGCTCGTGCCGGCGTCGGGCGCCGAGACGCTGCGCGTCGCCCGCGGCGAGAACCAGGTGATCTTCACCCTCGGCCAGCACGTGCTCAGCTCGCGCCTGGTCGACGGCACGTTCCCGCAGTACCGCTCGCTGATCCCCGAGACCTTCGACCACGAGCTGCGGCTGTCCACGAGCGAGCTGCGCGAGGTCGTCTCGCGCGTGTCGCTGCTGGCGCAGAAGGCCGCGGCGCTGAGCCTGGCCTTCAGCGAGGGCGAGCTCGTCGTGTCGTCGCAGACCCAGGACGTCGGCGAGGCGCGCGAGGCGCTGCCCGTGCCCTTCCACGGCGAGCCGTTCGCGATCGGCTTCAACCCCGAGTACCTGCGCGATGGCCTCGACACGATCGACGGCGACGAGGTGCTGCTGCGCCTGACGAGCCCGATCCGTCCGGGCCTGCTGCAGACCACGGACGATCAGGGCTTCCTGTACCTGATCATGCCGATCCGCCTGAACTCCTAGGGAGCGCGCGCTGTCGGCCCACCTGTCGCGCCTGCGGGTGCGGGACCTGCGCACGTACGTCGCCGCGGACGTCGTGCTCGGGCCGGGGCTGACGGTCGTCGCCGGCCCGAACGGCGCCGGCAAGACGAACCTGCTCGAGGCCGCGTACCTGGCGTGCACCGGGCGGTCGTTCCGCGCGGCGAGCGACGCGGACCTGGTGCGCCGCGGCGCCGAGGCCGGCAACGTCGCGGCCGAGGTCGCGACCCCGGCCGGACCGAGCGTCTTCTCCGTGGGCCTCGAGCCCGGGGGGCAGCGCACCCGCCGGCTGCGGGTCGACGGCAACCCGGTCGACAGCCTGCTCGACCATCCGGCACGGCCGCGGATGAGCGTGTTCCTGCCCGACCGCATGGTGCTGGTGAAGGGCGGCCCCGCGCTGCGCCGCTCGCACCTGGACCAGCTGCTCGCCGTGCTGCGCCCCGGGGCCGCCCCGCTGCGGCGGTCCTTCCACGAGGCGCTGCGCCAACGCAACGCGCTGCTCTCGTCGCTGCGCGCCCGCGGCGCGGACGTCGCCGCGGCGGCCCGCGAGCTCGGCCCCTGGGACCGGACGGTCGCCGAGGCCGCCGCGGCTCTCACGGCGGCCCGCGCGGGCACCACGCAGGCCATCAACCCGGCGGTCCAGGCGCGCGCCGAGGAGCTGGGCCTGTCCGGCGTCCTCGAGATCGCCTACCGGCCCCGCTCGTCGGCGGACCCGGACGAGGTGCTCGCGGCGCTCCAGGAGCGGCACGGCGGCGACCTGGAGCGCGGGTTCACGCACCACGGCCCGCACCGCGACGACCTGGCCGTGCGCCGCGACGGGCGCCTGATCACGCGGTTCGGCTCGCAGGGCGAGCAGCGGATGGCGCTCCTGGCCCTGCTCCTGGGCGAGACCGACGTCATCGAGGACGCGACCGGGCAGCGGCCGGTGCTGCTGCTCGACGACGTGATGAGCGAGCTCGACGCCGAGCGGCGCGCGCGGCTCGTGGCCCTGATCCGCGGGCGCGGGCAAGCGCTCGTGACGGTCACCGAGGCGGCGCACGTGCCGGGGGCCGAGGATCCCGACGTGGGCCGGATCGACGTGGTCCCCGGTGCCGCGGAGTCTGTGCGCGTGGCGGCGGGGGGCGACTGACGTGCCGCGACGGCGCCGCCTGGCCCCCCGCGCGGCGGGCGAGGGCTTCGAGTCGCTGCTCGACGCCCTGGCCCCCGAGGACGCTCCCGACCCCGCGCTGGTGCGCCTGCAGCGCTCGTGGCGGACGACGATGCCGGAGGCCGTGGCGCGGGCCGGGACGCCGGTGGCGCTGCGCGACGGCGTGCTGCTCGTCGCCTGCCGGGACGCCACGTGGGCGCAGGAGCTGCAGATGCTCGAGCGCACGCTGCTCGACCGGCTCGCCGCCGCCGGGATCGACGGCGTCACCGCCGTGCGGACCCGGGCCGGCGGAGACCGCTGAGCCGTCCCGGCGCGAGGTCGGCGCAGAGCGTGTCCGAACCGGCACGTTTGCGGGCGTTTCGCCCGGTGGAGACTGGGGATTCGGGCCCCCGCTGTGCTATTCTCGGAGGGATTCGCTCGGTGCGCCTCGGGCCCGCCAACCTTGGCGAGGTGACCGGGGCGTTTCTGCTGCTTGGAGGCTCATGGCGACTGACGACACCACCCCCACCGACGAGACCCCGAAGGCCGATCCGGCCACGGTGGCCCCGGGCGGCACCTACGACGCGGCGGACATCACCGTCCTCGAGGGCCTCGAGGCGGTGCGTCACCGGCCGGGCATGTACATCGGCTCGACCGGTGCCCGCGGCCTGCACCACCTCGTGTGGGAGATCGTCGACAACTCGGTCGACGAGGCCCTCGCCGGCCACGCCTCGAAGGTCCAGATCGTCGTCCACCCGGACAACTCGATCACCGTGATCGACGACGGCCGCGGCATCCCGGTCGCCATGCACGAGACCGGCAAGCCGACCGTCGAGGTCGTGCTCACCGTCCTGCACGCCGGCGGCAAGTTCGGCGACGGCGGCGGCTACAAGGTCTCCGGCGGCCTGCACGGCGTCGGCTCGTCGGTGGTGAACGCCCTCTCCGAGGAGTTCGACATCGAGATCCGCCGCGACGGCCACGTGTGGCGCCAGTCGTACGTCCGCGGCGTGCCGACGGGCGAGCTGCAGAAGGGCGAGCCCCTGGCGAAGGGCGAGGGCACGGGCACCACGATCCGCTTCCTCCCGGACTCGGAGATCTTCGAGACGACCGAGTACGACTGGGCGACGCTCGAGAACCGCCTGCGCGAGACGGCGTTCCTGACGCGCGGCCTGCGGATCCTCATCACGGACGAGCGCGAGGGCGGCAAGTCGGTCGACTTCCACTACGAGGGCGGCATCGCCGACTTCGTCGCGTACCTGAACGAGAACAAGGACCCGATCCAGAAGAAGGTCATCACCTTCGAGGGCGAGGACGACAAGGCCGGCGGCGCGGTCGAGGTCGCGATGCAGTGGAACTCCACCTACCAGGAGTCCGTCCACAGCTTCGCGAACAACATCAACACCCACGAGGGCGGGTCGCACCTGTCGGGCTTCCGCTCCGCGCTCACCGGCACGATCAACCGCTGGGCCCGCGAGAAGGGCGAGCTGAAGGAGAAGGACCCCGCGCTGTCCGGCGAGGACATCCGCGAGGGCCTGACCGCCGTCGTCTCGGCGAAGCTCACGAACCCGCAGTTCGAGGGCCAGACGAAGACGAAGCTCGGCAACCCCGGCATGCAGGGCTTCGTGGCCCAGGTCGTCAACGCCAAGCTCGCCGAGTTCCTCGAGGAGAACCCCGCCGACGCCCGCGCGATCGTCCGCAAGGCAGTCTCCGCGGCGCAGGCCCGCTCCGCCGCCCGCAAGGCCCGCGACCTGACGCGCCGCAAGAGCGCGCTGGAGAACTCGCGCCTGCCGGGCAAGCTCGCCGACTGCTCCGTCAAGGACCCGTCCCTGGGCGAGCTGTTCATCGTCGAGGGCGACTCCGCCGGCGGCTCCGCCAAGCAGGGCCGCGACCGCCACACGCAGGCGATCCTCCCGCTGCGCGGCAAGATCCTGAACGTCGAGCGGGCGCGCATCGACCGCGTCCTGGGCAACCAGGAGGTCCAGGCGCTCATCACGGCGATCGGGACGGGCATCCGCGAGGAGTTCGACATCACCGCGGCCCGGTACCACAAGATCATCCTGATGACGGACGCCGACGTCGACGGCGCGCACATCCGCACGCTCGTCCTGACGCTGATCTTCCGCGAGATGCAGGAGCTGATCGAGGCCGGCTACGTCTACATCGCCAAGCCGCCGCTCTACAAGGTCAAGCAGGGCGGCAACGACCGCTACATCGAGAAGGAGTCGGAGCTGGAGGAGTACCTCCTGCACGACAAGCTCGAGCGGTTCGAGGTGACGAACGCCGCCGGCGAGAAGGTGCAGCTGTCGACCGCGAAGTGGCAGAAGTTCAGCCGCCTGCGCAAGCAGCACGAGGGCTGGGCCAGCGCGCTGCGCGCCGAGCACGGCATGGAGGTCGTCAACTTCCTGGCCTCGACCGGCCTGGTCCACGACGGCATCACCGGGTCGGACGCGGTGCTCGCGCGGCTGAAGTCGCCCGAGGTCTCCGGCGACGACGCGGCGATCAACGTCAAGCTGCTCGAGGAGACGGACACGCACCTGCGGATCCGCACGACCGAGAAGCAGACGAACCTGGCGCAGACCACGGAGCTGGACCGCGCGCTCTTCGACTCGCCGGAGTACGTCGGCTTCGTCAAGGTGCACCAGCAGCTCGTCGGCCTGTTCGGCCAGCCGATGTTCACCATCACGCTGTCCGACCGCTCCGAGACCGCGAACACGTTCGAGGAGCTCGGCAGGGCCGTGCTGAGCGTCGCGCAGAAGGGCGTGCAGCTGTCGCGCTTCAAGGGCCTGGGCGAGATGAACGCCGAGCAGCTGCGCGTGACGACGATGGACCCGTCGTCGCGCACCCTGCAGCAGGTCAGCATCGACGACGCCGCGGCCGCCGACCGCCTGTTCTCGATGCTCATGGGCGAGCAGGTCGAGCACCGCCGCGACTTCATCGAGGAGCACGGCCGCCAGGTCGCCAACCTCGATGTCTGACCGACGTCGCCCCGCCCGCACGAACACCGAAGGAGCCTGATCCGTGGCCACTGACGTCATCAGCGGCGGCAACATCGAGCCGCGCGCCCTCGAAGAGGAGATGCGGACCGCGTACCTGGACTACGCGATGTCCGTCATCGTCGGGCGCGCGCTCCCGGACGTCCGCGACGGCCTGAAGCCCGTCCACCGCCGGGTGCTCTTCGGCATGTCCGAGCTGGGCCTGGGCCCGACGCGCGGCTACGCCAAGTGCGCCCGCATCGTCGGCGAGGTGATGGGCAACTACCACCCGCACGGCGACTCGGCGATCTACGACACGCTCGTCCGCCTGGCGCAGGACTTCGCCATGCGGTACCCGCTCGTCGACGGCCAGGGCAACTTCGGCTCGATCGACGACGACCCCGCCGCCGCGATGCGGTACACCGAGGCCCGCCTGACCCGGGTCGCGCTCGAGATGCTGCGCGACCTGGACATGGACACGGTCGACTTCTCGCCGAACTACGACGGCCGCAAGATGGAGCCGACGGTCCTGCCGGCGCGCTTCCCCAACCTGCTGGTCAACGGGTCGGCCGGCATCGCGGTCGGCATGGCGACGAAGATCCCGCCGCACAACCTGGGCGAGGCGATCGACGCGACGATCGCGTTCATCGACGATCCGAGCATCGACGTCGAGGGCCTGATGGCCCACCTGAAGGGCCCCGACTTCCCCACCGGCGGCATCATCCTCGGCTCCTCCGGCATCCGCGAGGCGTACGAGACTGGCCGCGGGCGCGTGCGCGTGCAGGCGAAGGCGCACATCGAGCCGCTCTCGCACGGCAAGGAGGCGATCGTCGTCACCGAGCTGCCCTACGAGGTCAAGAAGGGCGGCGACAACGGCCTGATCCGCAAGATCGCGGACCTGGTCAACGAGAAGAAGATCCCCGAGATCTCCGACATCCGGGACGAGACCGACCGCCGCGGCATGCGCCTGGTGATCGAGCTCAAGCGCGACGCGCTGCCCAAGGTCGTGCTGAACAAGCTGTTCAAGCACACCGCGATGCAGTCCACCTTCGGCGTCAACATGGTGGCGCTGCACGACGGCGTCCCGCGCACGATGGGGCTGCGCGAGATCCTCCGCGCGTACGTCAGCCACCAGCGCGACGTGGTCGTGCGCCGCGCGAAGTACGAGCTGGCGCAGAAGGAGGCCCGGGCGCACGTCCTCGAGGGCCTGCTCATCGCCCTCGACAACCTGGACGCGGTCATCCAGGTGATCCGCTCCTCGCGCGATCGCGAGACCGCCCGCGGCGAGCTGATGGCGCAGTTCGGCCTGACGCTGATCCAGGCCCAGGCCATCCTGGACCTGCGCCTGTCGCAGCTGACGGCGCTGGAGAGCGACGCGATCCGCGGCGAGCACGCCGACGTGATGGAGCGCATCCGCGAGCTGCGCGAGCTCCTCGGGGACGAGCAGAAGGTGCTCGACCTCATCAAGGAGGAGATGACCGAGATCCGCGACCGCTTCGGCGACGAGCGCAAGACGCTCATCACCCACGCCGAGGGCGAGATCGACATCGAGGACCTGATCGCCGACCAGCAGATGGTCATCACGATCACGCAGTCCGGCTACATCAAGTCCCTGCCGCTCGCGACGTACCGCCAGCAGCAGCGCGGCGGCCGCGGCGTGTCCGGGATGGACATGAAGGACGGGGACTTCATCGAGCACCTCTTCGTGTGCTCGAGCCACGACTACCTGCTGTTCTTCAGCAACCGAGGCAAGGTCTACCGGTCCAAGGTGTACGAGCTGCCCGAGGCGTCGCGCACCGCGAAGGGCCGCTACCTGGGCAACGTGCTGCCGCTGCGCGAGGGCGAGCGGATCCAGTCCGTCCTGTCCACGCGCGACTTCACCGAGACGCAGTACCTCGTCTTCGCCACGAAGAACGGCACGGTGAAGAAGACCGAGCTGCAGGCGTACAACACGCCGATCAAGGCCGACGGCATCATCGCGATCAACATCCGCGAGGACGACGAGCTCGTCGCGGTGCGCAACGTCGACCCGGAGGACGAGATCGTCATGGTCTCGAAGGCCGGCCTGACGGTCCGCTTCTCGGCCGAGGACGCCCGCGCGATGGGCCGCGACACCACCGGCGTGCGCGGCATGGACGTCGCGGGCTCCGAGGTCATCGCGATGGACGTCGCCCGCGACGACTTCGACCTGCTCGTCGTCACGGAGAACGGCTTCGGCAAGCGGACGCTCATCCGCGAGTACCGCAAGACGAGCCGCGGCGCCAAGGGCGTGAAGACGATCCAGCTGACGGAGACGAAGGGCGGCCTGGCCGGCGCGCTCGTCGTCCGCGAGCACGAGGGCCTGGTGTTCATCTCGGAGGGCGGCATGGTGCAGCGGACCGCCGTGAAGGGCATCAACCGCTACGGCCGCAACTCGCAGGGCGTCAAGGTCATGAACATGAAGGCCGACGACCGCGTGAGCGCCATCGCCCGCGTGCTCGAGGACGGCCGCGAGGACGTCGTCGAGAAGCTCGTCGAGGTCGAGGGCGACGAGCCCACGAGCGGCGGCCCCGTCGACCTGTCGACCGCCGAGGCCCCCGTGGCCGCCGAGGGCGTCGCCGCGCCGTCCGACGCCCCGGGCGACGTGCCGGCCGCCGAGGACCGCGGCGAGGGCGCCGACGCCACGCCGGTCGTCAACGACGACCCGATCGATCCCGACCCGGGCGAGGGCACCGCGGGCTGATCGCCCCGTCCGGGCCGCCCGCCGCGGCCGGCCCGCCACCGCCTGCGACGGCGCCCCGCGGGGCGCCGTTCGTCGTTCCGGGGCTCGGGGTCGTAACCGCCCCGCGGGCGGGGACGGCGCGCCGTCCCCGCCCCGGCCGAGCCCACGGTCCCGTCGGTTCCGGAGGGGTCGCCCCCGCTTCCCCGCGGCCGGTCCGCCCGCGCGACGGGTGCCCCTCGACGCCGCAAACCGCCGGTGGTACGGTGGATCTACGCAACACCAGAGAAAGGAGGTGGTCCGAATCTACGACAGTTCTATCGGGACCCTGGAGGTGGCCGTCTCCTAGGACGGTCATGCCGGGCCGTCGGTGACGTTCAGTGCGTCACTGCGGATACGAGGGTTCGCCCTGGTCCCAGCGGACACGCACCCGTGTTACTGGCACGGGGGACGCGAGACCTCGGTTCGGGTCACTGCCCGACACTCCTTGCGCGGCGCCCACAGGGCGCCGCGCCCCGTTGTGGGGCCGGCCGCGTGCCGGCCCCACGTCGTCTCGGGGGCCGCGCCCGCCCGCGGACTCCGGGCCTGGCCTCGGCGGAGCGCTCGGGCCGCGCACCGCCGCCTGGCGGCCGGCCCGCCGGACCGCGGGACCCAGTCCGGACGCTAGGCCGCGTTCGGCAGCCAGGCGTCCCAGCTGGCCGGCACGCGCGGGCAGGCGACCTGGATGAAGACCGACGGGTGCGGCGCCCGCGGCGAGCGCTTCGGGAACATCCGCGCCTGGTGCGGCATGCGGTCGGCCTTGCGCCGGTTGCAGGGCGCGCAGCAGGCGACGATGTTCTCCCACTCGTTCGACCCGCCCTTCGACCGCGGGATGACGTGGTCGACCGTCAGGTCGCTCCGCGACCCGCAGTACTGGCAGGTCCAGTCGTCGCGGGCGAAGACGGCGCGGCGGGTCAGGCGGCGGCGCGAGCGCCGCGGCACCGGGGCGTAGGTCCGCAGGCGGATGATGGCGGGGCGGGCGAGCGCGGTGCGCTCGGCGTGCAGGTGGCCCTCGCCGGGCTCGACAACCTCGGCCTTCTCCTTCAGCAGGAGGACGGCGGCGCGCTTGACGCCGCACACGTGTATCGGCTCGTACGTCGCGTTCAGGACGAGGACGTGCGAGCCGGAGCCGTGCGGGGCGCCGCCCACCCTTCCGACGGCGACCGTCGCGGTGGCGGGAGCGGGGCCGCCGGCGGGGATGCCGTGCCCCGCGCCGGCGCGGCGGGACCTGGCCGCGCGGATGGCGCGGTGCCCGCCTCCACGGGGCGCGTCGACGTCCCGGGGAGGCAGCGTGACGGCGGTGGCTGAGGGCTCGGCCGCGTGCACAGGAGGCACTCCGCAGCGGAGCATAGTCCTCCCCCTGACGAAGTCCAGCACCTTTTATGTGCCGGACACGACTCGGTCACCGGACCGCCGGGCGCCCCGACGGGACGGGGCGCCTACGCCGTCTCGGCGCCGCCGCGCGGGGCAGGTCCGACCCCGTCGATCGTGCCCGAGGCGGCGATCGGTCCGCCGCGCAGGGCGGCGGCGAGCGCCTCCTCCTCCTCGGGCGCCAGCCGGTGCTCGGGCGTGCCTCCGTTGATCCGGCGGATGTACAGGCGCGCCTGGTCGCGGTGGTGGATCGACGTCATGACGAACCCGTCGCCGCGGACGTCGAGCAGCGCGAGGGAGCTGGACTGGTGCCCGGACTGCTCGCCCCACGCGTCGAAGCGCACGAGGCCGTGGCGCGAGAAGACCCGCAGCAGCGCGCCCTCGATCCCGCCCATCCGCTCGGACAGCGCCGCCGACAGGGCCCGCCACTCGGCCGTCTCCGCCGTCACCTGCCGGGACAGCGCGGCCGCGTGGGCGACCAGGTCGTCGGCGCCCGAGTCGCCCAGGACGGCCGACTGCGCGCGCCGCAGGCGCCGCAGCTGGACCGTCAACACGACGATCCAGACGAGCGCGAGCAGGGCCAGGCCGGCGCCGATCGCGCCGAGCAGCGCGGCCGTGTCGTCGCCGACCGTCACCCGCTCAGCCGCCGATCGTCACGTCGTACGTCGCGGTGTTGTTGTCGAGCACCTGCTCGCCCGGGACCCCGCCGACCTGGATCTTCAGCTCACCCGACGCGCCCGCGCGCACCGAGCTCGGCAGCTCGATGGTGACCTCGGCGCTGTCCTGCGACGCGATCGTCTGGATCGTCGACTTCTTGGAGACGGGGCGGCCGTCCTCGGGCGTGAACGTGGCGCCGACCTCGATGTTCGACTCGTCGACCGTCCCCTGGTTGGTGACGGTCACGGTGATCTCGCGGCCGGACACGGCGTTGTCGCCGTCCTGCAGCGCGGTGCCGCCCATGCTGACGCCGGTGATGCCGGTGCCGTGGGTGCCCTGGGTCTGCGGCTCCTCGTCGGAGCGGTCGCGCACCGCGCCCGAGCTGCCGCCCGACGAGGTCGATCCGCCGCCCCCGCCGGCCAGCAGGGTGCCGACCGAGTCCGGGTCGAGCCAGCCGAAGTCGGTGACCGTCCGCGGCGCGCGGACGTCCAGCCCGCTGACGTCCCGGGCGGCGAGCGCCTCGTCCACGAGCGGCTTCGTCCGCTGGAGCACCAGCACGTCGCTGGCGAGGAACGCCTGCATCTGCCCGGCGATGTCGTTGCGCGCCTGCTGCGCCGTGTCCTCGTCCGCGAGGGCGGCGGGGACGCGCTCGGCGATGATCCGCACCGCGCGGGCGCGGAAGTTCATCGCCACCTCGAGGTCGTGCTGCGCGTCCGTGCCGCCGTCCACCCCCGGGGCGTTCAGACCGGCGGCGTCCTTCGCGTTGCCCTCCGCGATGCCGCGCAGCCGGTTGAGCTCGGACTGCATCGTGTTCGCCTGCGCGCCCGAGGAGAGCGCGCGGAACATCGGGACCGCGACGTCGGAGCGGGACTCGTCCAGCAGCGACGTGACGTCGCGCGAGTAGTCGCGCAGCGCGTTGGTCTTCCCCGAGTTGACGCAGCCGTTGACCGCGAGGACGAGCAGGATCAGGACGACCACGATCACCGCGAGCGCCGTGATCTGGCGCTGCCGGGCGGTCTTGGGGTCGACGTGGCCGCCGCCGGCACCGCCGCCGCGCAGGCCGCCACCGCCGCCGAAGCCGCCGAACGCACCGCGGCGCGGGCCGCGGCGAGGCGCCTCGTCCGCGATGTGGGTGGGCTCGTCGAAGTCGTCGTCGTCGAAGAACGACACGGGGTGCGCTCCTGGGCAGGTGGATGGAGAATCGCCGCAGCGTCGGACGCGACGGCGGTCCTGCCCTGCGTTCACCCTACGGACGCCCGTTCCTCCTTTCGCCGGTACTCCCGTCCGCCGCCGGGTCGCGGCCGCGCGCGCGGCGCCGGCGCGTGCGTCCGACGCAGCGCCGCGCGAATCGACGCGGCAGGGAAGGAGCGCGGCGCGGCGGGGCGAACCCCCACCCCGTGCGCACGGGATCCGCCCACGCCACGGACGCCTCGCCGCTCCGTCCGCCGACGATGGAGGACGCCGCGCCGATCGCGCGCCGCGGTCCTGCCGCGCGGCCCCAGCACCCCGCTGTCGCGGCCCGCCAGCCCGGCGAGGTCGTCCTCGGCCGCTACGAGCTCGTGCGCGTGCTCGGTCGCGGCGGGGCCGGCACCGTCTGGCAGGCCGAGGACCGCCACCTGGGCCGGCCGGTCGCGATCAAGTGCCTGCCCGGCGAGGGCTCGGACCGCGCCCTGGCCGAGGCCCGGGCCGCGGCGCGCCTGAGCCATCCCACCGTCGTCTCGACGTACGGGCTGGGCACCGCGGAGGGCTGCGTCTGGCTCGTCACCGAGTTCGTCGCCGGCGACACGCTGCGCCGCACGATCGCCGAGGACACGCACACGGACGACGAGCTGCTGCAGATCGGCGTGGCGCTGTGCGTCGCGCTCCGTCACGCCCACGCGCGCGGGATCGTGCACCGCGACGTCACGCCGCGCAACGTCCTGGTGCCGGTCGGCGCCTTCGGCGGGCCGGAGGGGCCGGTGCGCTGCGACCCGCACCTGCCGCCGGCCAAGCTCGCCGACTTCGGCATCGCCCGCCTGGCCGACGACCGGCCCGCCGAGCGGCCGGCGAGCCACCCCGAGGGCGCGCCCGCCAACCGGATCGTCGGCACCCTCTCGTACATGGCGCCCGAGCGCCTGCGCGGCGAGATCGGCGACGCCGCCGGCGACCTGTGGGCGCTCGGCGTGATCCTGCACGAGGCGTTCGTCGGCGAGCATCCGGCCGGCGGGCCCGACAAGGCGAGCGCGCTCGTCCGCACGCACGCCGAGCTGCCCTCGCTGCGCCCCCGCCGGCCCGACCTGCCCGCGGGCGTCGTGGCCGCCATCGACCGCGCGTGCGCCGCCGAGCCGGACGAGCGCGGCACCGTCGCCGAGCTGGAGGCCGCCCTGCGCGACGGCCTGGCCGAGCGCGCGGTGCCGGTGGCGCCGGTCCTGCGCGAGGCGGCGCGGCCGCGCGCCGCGGCCGGCCCCCGGCGCGACCGCGCGCACCGGCCGTCGGCTCGCCGGCCGTCGGGCCCCGTCCACGTGCACCGCGTCGCCCGCCGGCCCGGCCGGGCGCTGCCGCTGCTGCCGCTGGCGCCGCTCGTGGCCGCCGCCGGCGCGGCGGTCGGCCCCGCCGCCGGGCTGGCGCTGCTCGTCGCCCTCGTCGTCGTGGGCCTCGGCGCCGCCGGTCGCCGCGCCAACGCGCCGCGGTCGGCCTCGTGCGCCCGCGCGGCGGCCGGCGTGGTCGTGCTGGCGCTCGTGGCCGCCGCGGCGGGGCTGGTCGTGCCGGCCGCCGTCACCGCGGCCGGCGGCCCGGCGGACGGACCGCTGCCCGCGGTCGTCGCCCTCGTCCTCGCGATCGCCGCCGGAGGGGCGCTCGGTCGGAACCGGACCTCCCGTAGCATCCGGTGACCGAGACCGAGCATCACGTGCTGCGCGACATCGAGAGCAAGCTTGCCGGACTGGTCGAAGGCACCTTCGGCCGCATCTTCCGCAGCGAGGTCACCCCCGCTGAGCTGGCCCGTGGCCTGAGCCGGGAGATGGAGACGTCGCGCCGCCACGTCGGCGACCGCACGTGGGTCGCGCACCACTACGAGATCTTCCTCTCGCCCGGCGACCACCGCCGGATCGTCGAGGCGGACCCCCGCGCCCTCGCGGAGGAGCTGGCCGCCGAGCTGCTCATCGTCGCGCGCGAGCAGCGGTTCGCCCTGGCGCACCCGCCGCAGGTCGTCTTCCGTCGCGGCGACGAGCTGCCGCGCGGGCGCTACGGCGTGCGCGCCACGCACGACGACGCGCCCGAGGCCGCCGCGCCGCCCGAGCGCCCCGCGCGCCGCCGCAGCCCCACGGGCGCGGCCGCCCCGGTCGCGCGGCCGCGGCCCGCCGCGCCCGACGAGCCGGCCGCCCCGCGGCGCCGTGCCGGCGCCGCCCCCGCGGGCCTGGCGCTGATCCTGGAGGGCCGCCGCGAGCCGCTGCCCGCCACGGGCGGCACGATCGGCCGCAGCCGCGACTGCGACGTCGTCATCGCCAGCGCCGAGGTGTCGCGCCAGCACTGCGAGCTGCGCCCGCGCGGCGACGGCTGGGTCGTCTTCGACCTGGGGTCGACGAACGGCGTGCGCGTCAACGGCGCGCCCGTCGGCGGGCCGGGCGACCCCGCGCCCGTGCGCCCCGGCGACCGGATCGAGCTGGGCACCGTCGTGCTGCGCGTGGAGGAGGCGCTGTGATCGCGCCACCCGTCGCGGACCTCGTCGAGCCGGTCTCCGTCGCGCTGAAGTTCGCGATCGTCGGGGTCCTGTACCTGTTCCTGGCCTGGGTCGCCCGGTCGAGCATCGTCGACCTGGGCCGCGGCGCCGTCGGCGCCGTGGCGCCCGGCGTCATGGCGGGCGACGGGCTGTCCGGCGGCGGCCAGGGCGAGCCGCGGCTGCGCGTGGAGCGCGCCATCGGCCACCAGCCCGGCGACGAGTACGACATCGGGTCGGGCGCCGTCATCGGCCGCGGCGCGAACGCCGACATCCACATCGACGACCCGTACGCCTCGGGCCGCCACGCGCGCCTGGTGCGACAGGCCGGGGTCGTGATCGTGGAGGATCTGGACTCGACGAACGGCACGTTCCTCAACGAGGAGCCGCTCGTCGGGGCCCAGCCGCTGCAGCTGGGCGACCGGATCCGCATCGGCGACACCGAGTTCACCTACCTGGACGACTAGTTGCTTCGCGTCATCGAACACGCCCAGCGGACCGACACCGGCCGCCAGCGCCCCGGCAACGAGGACTCGTTCCTCGTCCGGATGCCCCTCTTCGCCGTCGCCGACGGGATGGGCGGCGCGCAGGCGGGCGAGGTCGCGTCCCGCATGGCGGTCGAGGTCCTGCACGAGGGACTGGGCCAGGGCAGCGGCACCGTCGCGGAGCGGCTGCGCGACCAGGTCGTCGAGGCGAATCGGCGCATCCACGAGCGGGCGCAGGGCGACGCGAGCAACGCCGGCATGGGCACGACCCTGACGGCCGCGTACGTCGACACGACCTCGCTCGTGGTCGTGCACGTCGGCGACTCGCGCCTGTACCGCCTGCGCGGCGGCGAGCTGGAGCGGATCACGCGCGACCACTCGCTCGTCGAGGAGCTCGTCCGCCAGGGCCGCCTGACGCCGGAGGAGGCCGCGGAGCACCCGCAGCGCTCCATCATCACCCGCGCGCTCGGCCCCGAGGCCGAGGTGGCGGTGGACTCCGAGGTGCTGCGCGCCGAGGACGGCGACCTGTACCTGGTCTGCAGCGACGGCCTGACCGGGATGCTGTCGGACGACCGGATCGCCGACATCGTCAATGGTGCCGGGTCGCTGCAGGAGGCCGTCGACACGCTGGTCGACGCCGCGAACGAGGCCGGCGGCCGCGACAACATCACCGTCCTGCTCTTCCGCGTGGCGGGCGACGCCACGCTGCCGCGCGGCGCGGGCGCCCGCGACAGCGCCGACGAGCCGACCGAGCCGCACGTCGTGCTGCCCGAGGACGAGCCGACGGACGCGCCGGCGGGCCAGGCGACCGCGGTGATGCCGGCCGTCGCGCCCCGCGGCGCTGGCGCCCGCGACGCGGACGACGACGCGCCGGTCGGCGGCCCGCGCCAGCCGCGCCCCGCGGCCGAGGCGACCGCGCCCGCGAAGAAGAAGCGCCGCGGCCTGCACGCCGGCCCGTTCATCGTGCTCTTCCTCGTCGCGTGCGTCCTGATCGGCGCGTACTTCGCGTCGCAGACCGTCTACTTCGTCGGCGCCGACCGCGGGCTGGTCACCGTCTTCCGCGGCCTGCCGTACGAGCTGCCGGGCGGCATCGACCTGTACCGGGCGAACTACTACTCGTCCGTGCCGGTCCAGGAGGTCGACCCCGCCCTGCGCGAGCGCCTGCTCGACCACCGGATCCGGTCGCTCGGCGACGCCAACGACCTCGTCTCGAAGCTCGAGCGCGGCGAGGTCGTCACGCCGTGACCGCGCGCAACCGGGAGGCGCTCGCGCTCCTGCCGTCGGCGCTGCTGATCACCGCGGGCTTCACGGCGATCTTCCTCAAGCGCGACGAGTTCGTCTCGAACACCTCGCTGATCTACGGCGGGGTCTTCCTCGGGCTCTGCCTCGTCGGGCACCTCGTCATCCGCTTCACGGCGAAGAACGCCGACCCGTACCTGTTCCCGCTCGTCGCGCTGCTGGCGTGCTTCGGCTTGGTCGAGCTGTACCGGATCGACCAGTCGTTCGCCCAGGCGCAGGCGCGCTGGTTCGTCGTCGGCCTGGGGCTGTTCTCGGTCACCCTGATCGCGCTGCGCGACTACCACGTGCTCGAGCGCTACCGGTACACGATCGCCTTCGGCGCGATCCTGCTGCTGATCCTGCCGCGCATGCCGGGGATCGGGCAGGCCACGAACGGCGCGTACCTGTCGATCCGGTTGGGCCCGTTGACGTTCCAGGCGGCGGAGTTCGCGAAGATCGGGATCGTCATCTTCCTGGCGAGCTACCTGCGCGACACGCGGCAGGTGCTCATCCACGGCGGGCGCAAGTTCCTGGGCATGTCGCTGCCGCCACTGCGCCACTTCGGGCCGCTGCTGGCGATCTGGGGCGTCGCGATGCTCCTGCTGATCTTCATCCGCGACCTGGGCTCGTCGCTCATGTTCTTCGGGGCGTTCCTGGCCCTGCTGTACGTCGCGACGGGGAAGAAGCGGTACCCGCTGGGCGGCCTGGGCGCGTTCGCCCTGGGCGCGTACTTCGTGGGCAGCCGCGTCGGGCACGTGCAGGACCGCGTGGCCGCGTGGCGCACGCCGTTCGATCCCACGCTGTTCGGCAACGCCGACCCGTGCCGCGTGTCGGAGGGCTGCGGGTCGAGCTTCCAGCTGGCGCAGTCGCTCTTCGCCCAGGGCGACGGCGGGCTGTTCGGCCGCGGCTTCGGCCAGGCCGAGCTCGGCACGATCATCAACGACGGCGTCGTGTCCACGCCGCTGCTGCCGGCGTCGCAGACCGACATGATCTACGCGCTGATCACGAACGAGACGGGCCTGATGGGCGCCGTCGCGATCCTGCTCGCGTACCTGCTGATCGTGCACCGCGGCTTCCGCATCGCCGTCCTCGCGCGCGACCCGTTCTCGAAGCTGCTCGCGACGGGCCTGACGTCGGTCTTCGCGCTGCAGGTCTTCGTCATCGTCGGCGGCGTGACGAAGGTCATCCCGCTGACGGGCGTGACGCTGCCCTTCATCAGCTACGGCGGGTCGTCGATCATGGCCAACTTCGTGCTGCTCGCCCTGCTCGTGCGGGTGTCCGAGGACGCGAGGCGGCCGGCGTGAACGGGCCCATCCGCAACCTCTTCGTCGTCTTCGTCCTGCTCTTCGCGGTGCTGGTCGCGTTCACCTCGCGGTGGACGGTCTTCGAGGACCAGTCGCTGCGCGACAACGCGCTGAACCACCGAGACCTCTTCCGCGCGGAGCGGGTGCCCCGCGGCAAGATCCTCGCCGCCGACGGCACGGTGCTCGCGCGCAGCTCGCGGCAGCGCTCCCGGGACACGGGGTCGTTCGTCTACAAGCGGCGGTACCCCAAGGGCGCCGAGTACGTGCACACGGTCGGCTACAGCGACCTGCGTCTGGGGCAGCAGCAGGGCCTGGAGCGGTCGCAGAACGACTGGCTGTCGGGCAAGGCCGTGAAGCTGGCCACGGCGGTCGACCGCCTGGTGCAGGGCGACCAACGCGGGTCCGACGTGCGCACCACGCTCGAGCCGAAGGTGCAGAACGCGGCGATCGCCGCGCTCGGTGGGCGCGCCGGGTCCGTCGTGGCCGTCGAGCCGTCGACGGGCAAGGTGCTGGCCATGGTCTCCGTCCCGGGCTACGACCCCACGAAGGCGGCGACCGACCCCGACTACCTGGCCGGCCTGAAGGACGCCGCGCGGCTCAACCGCGCCACCCAGGCGGCGTACGTGCCCGGGTCCACCTTCAAGGTCGTCACCGCGGCCGCCGCGCTCGACACCGGGGAGATGACCCCCGACTCGACCGTGGACGGCAGCGACAACCAGGTCTTCTCCGCCACGCCGCTGAAGAACTTCGGCGGCGAGAACTTCCCGAACACGACGCTCCGCAACGCGCTGACGCACTCCGTCAACACCGCGTTCGCGCACGTCGCCGAGGACCTGGGGAAGGCGACGATGCAGGAGTACATGGAGCGCTTCGGCTTCGGCCAGAAGCCCCAGCTGGACCTGCCGTCCGACGAGCTGCGCACGTCGGGCGAGTGGCTGGCGCGCAAGAACGGCAAGGGCCGGTTCATCCCCGCCACGAGCAAGTACGTCGACGTCGCGCGCCTGGGCATCGGGCAGGACAAGCTGCAGGTCACCCCGCTGCAGATGGCCATGGTCGCCGCGACGGTGGCCAACGGCGGCCGCATGATGAAGCCGCACCTGGTCGACCGCGTCGTCGACCCCGACGGCCGCGTGCAGGAGACGGTGAAGCCGCAGGAGCAGCGCCGCGTGATGAGCGCGGGCGCCGCGGCCGACCTGCAGTCGATGATGGGCGACGTCGTCAACGAGGGCACCGGCACCGGGTCGGCGCTCGCCGGCATCCAGGTGGCGGGCAAGACCGGCACGGCCGAGCTGAACATCGCCCAGGGCCTGAACGACCTGTGGTTCATCGGCTCGGCGCCGCTGCAGGACCCGAAGGTGGCGGTGGCCGTCGTGGTGGAGAACACCCAGGGTCAGGGCGGCACGGTCGCCGCCCCGATCGCGAAGCAGGTCTTCCAGGCCGCGCTCAGCCGATGAGCGCCGTCGGACGCATGACGAGGGACACGCCCGGCGGCGCCGCCGCCCGGCATAGTGGATCGACGGGCGGCGTGGCCGCGCACGGGACGACACGATGAACCGCACCGGACAGACCATCGACGCCCGCTACCTCGTCGAGCGCCGTCTCGGCACCGGCGGCATGGCCGAGGTCTACGCCTGCGAGGACCTGCAGCTCGGGCGCCACGTGGCGCTGAAGGTGCTGCACGAGAACCTGGCCGAGGATCCCGACGTCGTCGCGCGGTTCCGGCGCGAGAGCCAGGCGGCCGCCGGCCTGCAGCACCCTCACATCGTCCAGGTCTACGACCGCGGCGACTGGGACGGCATCCCGTACATGGCGATGGAGCTCGTCGACGGGGTGACGCTGAAGGACGTCATCCGCGACCAGGCGCCGCTGGACCCGGTCAAGACGATCGACCAGATCAGCCAGGTCCTCGACGCGCTGCGCTACGCGCACCGCCGCGGCCTGGTCCACCGCGACATCAAGCCGCAGAACGTCCTCGTCGGCCCCGACGGCGACCTGAAGGTGGCCGACTTCGGCATCGCCCGCGCCGTCGACGACCTGCAGATGACGCAGACGGGGATGATCGTCGGCACGGCGCACTACCTGTCGCCGGAGCAGGCGTCCGGCCAGCCCGTCACGCCCTCCGCCGACCTGTACGCGGTCGGCGTCGTCCTCTTCGAGATGCTGACGGGGCGGATGCCGTTCGACGGCGACCAGCCCGTCACGATCGCGCTCAAGCACGTCAACGAGGACCCGCCCGCGCTGTCCGTCGTCAACCCCGACGTGCCGGCGGACCTGGAGTACGTCGTCATGCGGGCGCTGTCGAAGCAGCCCGAGGACCGCTTCGAGGACGCCGAGGAGTTCATCTCGGTCCTGCAGAGCGTCCGCCACCGGATCCTGACCGGCGCGCCCGTGCCGGTGCAGCCGGGGCTGACCGCCAGCGGCAGCTTCAACGGCCCGCAGCAGCCGACCGGCGGCTGGTTGATGCCGGCGGCCGGGATGGCCGTGCCCGCGGGCGTCTCGCCCGAGGAGCTGCAGGAGGAGGCCGACGCCCGCCGCCGGCGCCGCTGGACCTTCGCCGTCGTCGGCGGCCTGGCGCTGCTCGTCGTGGCGGCGCTCGTCGCCTACCTCCTGTTCGGCCGCATGGAGACCGTGCCGAACGTCGTGCGCGACTCGTCCGCGAAGGCGATCCAGAAGCTCGAGGCCGAGGGCTTCGACGTGCTGAAGGACTACGACACGAGCCGCGAGATCGACGTCGACCACGTCATCCGGCAGTCGCCGTCCGCCCGCCGGCGCGTGCGGCACGGCACCCAGGTGCGCATCGTCATCTCGACCGGCCCGCGCGAGCTGACCGTGCCGAACGTCGCCGGCCTGAGCCTGGACGACGCGCGCACGAAGCTGCGCGGCGCCGGCTTCACGTCCTTCGTCGACACCCGCGAGGCGAGCGACGAGGTCCCCGCCGGCCAGGTCATCGGCACCGATCCGTCCGCCGAGAGCGCCTCCACGCCCGGCGAGACGATCACGATCCGCGTGTCGAGCGGGCCGGCCGCCGACGGCAAGGTGTCCGTCCCCGACCTGTCGGGCATGAGCCGCCGCCAGGCGGAGTCGGCGCTCGATGCCGCGGGCCTGCAGGCGAACGTCGTCGAGCAGGACAGCGACCAGAAGGCCGGCAAGGTCCTCGCGCAGAATCCCGGCCGGCGCCAGCGCGTCGACCCCGGCAGCACCGTCACGGTGACCGTCGCCCGCCAGCGCGAGCAGACGACCACGACGACGCCGGACCAGGACGACGAGCAGACCGACGAGGTGATCGTCCCCAACCTGCAGGGCCAGTCCCGCTCCGCGGCCGTCTCGGCGCTGCGCAAGCGCGGCCTGGACCCGCGGGTGCGGACGGTCGAGACGAACGACGAGAGCGAGGACGGCAAGGTGGTCGAACAGGTGCCCAACGGGGGACGCGTGACGCGGGGATCCGCCGTGAGCGTGGCGATCGGCAAGTACGTCGCGCCCACGCCCACGACGCCGGACGAGGACCAGGGCGCCGCGTCCGGCTCGTCCGACGGCGGGTCGACGCAGGGCGCCTCCGGGGGCACGAAGGGCCGGGCGGCGAAGAGCGTCTCCACGCGCAGCGGCGCCGCCGCCGGCGTGGCCGGCAGCGGCACGCCCGGCGACGACGGGGCCTCCTCGTGAGCCGCGTCGCGGTCCTCGGCGGCGGCCGGTCGTCCGAGCACGAGGTCTCCGTCCGCTCCGCCGCCTCGGTGGCCGCGGGCCTGCGCGAGGCCGGCCACGAGGTCGTCGAGGTGCACCTGACCCGCGAGGGCGCGTGGACCGTCGACGGCGAGGCCGTCTCGATCGTCCCCGGCGGCGGCCTGCTCGGCTGCGACGTCGCCTTCCCCGTCCTGCACGGCCCGTTCGGCGAGGACGGGACGGTGCAGGGCCTGCTCGACCTGCTCGACGTGCCGTACGTCGGGTCGCCCGTGCTCGGCTCGGCCGTCTGCATGGACAAGCTCGTCTTCAAGGACCTGATGGCCGCTGCGGGCATCCCCCAGGTGGACTACGAGGCGGTGCACGCCCGCGAGTGGGAGGCCGCGGCCGAGGGCGTGCTGGAGCGCGTCGCGCGCCTGGGCCTGCCCGTGTGGGTCAAGCCGTCGCGGCTGGGCTCGTCCGTCGGCATCGCGCCCGCCCGCACGGCGGACGAGGTGGCCCCCGCGATCGAGGAGGCGCTGCGCCACGACGCGCGCGTCATCGTCGAGGCGTCCGCGAGCGGCGTCGAGGCCGAGACCGCGGTGCTCGGGTCCGTCGACGCGCCGCAGGTGTCCGAGATCGGGCAGATCGTCCTGACGAGCGACGACCCCGACGCCTGGTACGACTACGAGGCGAAGTACACGCCCGGCGGCATGGAGCTGCAGGTGCCGGCGCGGATCAGCGCCGTCGCTCGCGAGCGGCTGCGCGAGCTGGCCGCCCGCGCGTTCACCCTCTCGTGCTGCGAGGGGCTGGCGCGCGCCGACTTCTTCGTCGACGGCGACGAGGTGCTGCTCAACGAGCTCAACACCCTGCCCGGGTTCACCGAGACGTCCGTGTACGGGAAGCTGTGGGAGGCCAGCGGCACCGCCTACCCGCAGCTCGTCTCGCGCCTGGTGGAGCTGGCCGTCGAGCGCTACGCGCGCGAGCGCCGGCAGGCGTTCTAGGCGTCGAGGGCGCCGCCGCGGGCTCGCGGCGGCGGGCCGCCGGCCGGCACCCGGCGCGGGCCGGCGGCGGGGCTCAGCGCGCCCGCTGCAGGCCCAGCTGGCTGATGGCGACCTGGGACTTGCCCTCGGGCAGCGAGGTCAGCCACAGCAGGTAGTAGCGGTAGCGCTTGCCGCCCGTGTCGAGCGGGATCGCCTGCGGGCCGCCCTTCGCGCGCGGCAGCTCGCCGACCGTCGTCCATCCCGGATCGTCGGCGGTCGCGGGCGGCGACGCCCCGTTGGCGGCCATCACCGTCGCGGACCAGCCGCCGATGGGCGTGCGGACCTCCATCTTCGTCGCCGCGACGGCCTTCGAGCCGCCGCCGGCGTCCAGGTAGATGCCCACGCCCTGCTTGCCGGCGAAGGTGCCGCCCTGGTACTGCTCGGTCGTCCACGACGACTTCTTGTCGCTGTCGAGGACGCGGCCGGTCGTCTCGCCGTGCTCGTTGCTGTCGCCGGGCGGCGGGTCGTAGTCGTGCGCGGCGTCCTGGGCCAGCGAGACCGCGACGTCGCCCTTGGCGGTGGGCGTGAGCGGCTTCTGGCCGGTGCCGCGGGTGGTGCGGTCGCCGTCCAGGAACAGGAAGCCCGCGACGGCGAGGGCGGCGACGACCAGGACGACCGCGCCGACGATGATGCTGCGGCGGCCCGGGCGCAGGTTGGCGCGGCCCTGCTGCTCGCGCGGCAGGCTGCGGAAGACCGCGGTGGCCTCGCCCGTCGTCTCGCCGCGGCGGCCCGCCTCGATGGTGAGGACGTCCTCGAGGTCGGCGACGAGCTCGTCCGTGGACGGGTAGCGGACGTCGAGCGCCTTGGCGGTCGCGCGGTCGACGACGGCGGCGAGGGCCGAGCCGACGGACGGGCGCAGCTGCTGCACGTCGGGGATCTCCTCCCGCACGTGCTTCATCGCGACGGCGACCTGGTTCTCCCCGTGGAAGGGGATGTCGCCGACGAGCATCTCGAAGAGGACGATGCCGAGCGAGTAGATGTCGCTCTGGCCGTCGACGTCGTGGCCCATCGCCTGCTCGGGCGAGACGTAGTCCGTCGTGCCCAGGACGCGGCCGTCGGCGGTCAGGCCGTGCTCCTCCATCGTCCGGGCGATGCCGAAGTCCGTGACCTTCGCCGCGCCCTCCTCGTTGATCATCACGTTCTGCGGCTTGACGTCGCGATGGACGATCCCCCGCTCGTGCGCCGCGCCGAGGGCGCGGGCGATCTCGATGGCGTAGGCGACGGCCTCGGTGACGGGCAGCCGGCCGGCGCGCTGGATCCGCTCCTTCAGCGTCTCGCCGTTGACGTACTCGAACACGATGAACGGCGTGTCGTCGTGCTCGCCCGCGTCGATGACCTGGACGATGTTCGGGTGGTTGAGCTGGGCGACCGCGCGCGCCTCGCGGCGGAAGCGCTCCAGCTGCTCCGAGTTCTCGGCGATCTCGCGGTGCATCCGCTTGATCGCGACCGTGCGCTCGAGCACGGTGTCGAAGGCGCGGTAGACCGTCGACATCCCCCCCGAGCCGATCTGGGCCTCGAGGCGGTAGCGATCCGCGAGCAGTGTGCCGACGTCGATGGTCACCGGGACCGCCCTATTGTGCGGGCTCGGCGCCGGTTCGTGCCCCGCCGTTCACCGCACGGGCCCCGCGGCCGTCGGGTCGGCGGGCCGGGAGGGGGTGCGGGTGACGGCCGAGATCGCGTCCACGAGGGGCATCTTGCCGGGTCGTGGGGGGTGGCCGCGCAGGCTGGCCGATCTCTTGCCGGGTGCAGGGCGGCTTGCAGGGCCGCGGCCGAGCGCCGGGCGCGCCGCCGCGGGCGTCCGCGGCTCGCGGGCGGTCCCCGAGGGCGCGTCCGCGGCGACGCCACCGGCGCAGCCGCGGGGCGTCCCCCCGCCGGACGCGCCGGCGGGGGAACGGGGCGTCCTAGTAGCGGACGGTCACCTCGACGCGGCGGTTGAGCTGCCGGCCGCGGGCGGTGTCGTTGGACACGCGCGGCGACGTCTCGCCGGCGGACTCGACGGCGACCTTCGTGTCGCCCAGGCCCTCGTGGCGCAGCAGGGCGGCGAACGCCTCGGCGCGGCGCAGGCCCAGGCGACGGTTGACGTCGTCGCGGCCCAGGGCGTCCGTGTGGCCGACGATCGTCAGCTCGCGGGCGCCGTGCAGCTGCGAGGCGATCGTGCGCGCCAGGCGGCGGCCGGACTCGGTGGGCTTGGCGCTGTCGAAGGCGAAGAGGCCGTCGGTCGGGACGACGAGGACCTTCGTCGGCAGGATGCGGACGGTCTTCGTCGTCGTGGTGGCCTGGTCGCCGGCGGTCGCGCGCACCTTGACCTTGACGGTCAGGCCGCCGAGGCGCTGGACCTTGCGGGCGCCCTCGCGGGTGAGCTTGACCTGGACCTCGCCGTCACCGGTGCGGACCGCGCGGCCGAGCCGCTTGCCGCCCTTCGTCACCGTGACCACGCAGCGGTAGTCCGTCGCGCCGGGGACGGCGCAGCCGACGCTCAGCGCGCGGCCGGTGACCGTCGCGGCCTTCGCCGGGACCGGGGCCTTCGGGGTCTTCAGCACGACGGGCGCGGGCGCGTCCGGTGCCGCGGCGGGAGCCGCGGGGGCGGGCGTCGGCGTGGCCGGCGGGGCCGCGGGGGCGGGCGTCGGCGCCGGGGTCGCGGGCGCCGGGCCGGCGACCGTCCAGCGGCGCTCGACGACGGGGCTCGAGTTCGTGCCGTCGACCGTCTGGCGGGCGCGGAAGACGTGCTCGCCCGGCCCCAGGCCGCTGTAGCGGTTCTGGTCGCCGCACACGCCCCACGGGCCGCCGTCGAAGGCGCACTCGAGGACGCCGCTCGGGCCCGCGACCGTCTCGTCGGAGACGGGCGCCACGACGAAGCTCGCCGCGGTGCCGGCCGCGAGCGGGCCCCCCTCGACGATGGGCGCGGCCGGCGCCGCGACGACCACGTCCACGACGGCGGGCTCGCTCGTGTTGCCGGCGGCGTCGACCTGCCGGATCTCGACCCGGGTCGTGCCCTGCTTCAGGCCCTGCAGCTGCAGGCTGCCCGGGGCGCAGGCGGTGAACTCCTTCGCGTCGCCGATCCGGCACTCGGCCGTCGCGCCCTGCTCGATCGAGAAGCCGATCGAGGTCGAGGTGAGCGTCGACGGGATCGGGCGGCCGTAGACGACGGGCTTGTCCGGCGCGGTGCGGTCGACCGTGACGTTCCACCGCAGCACCTCGGACGGGATGTCGTCGCCGTCGACCCAGCGGAAGGCGATCACGTGGGGGCCGTCCGTCAGGTCGGCGCCGTAGGGGCTGGCGCACGCGGTCCAGCCGTCCGTGGTGGACGCCGGGTCGAGCAGACCGGACTCGTCGCGGCACTCCAGGCGGCTGCCCGGGCGGGGCTCGATCGTCGCCGTCGGGGCCTTGCCGAACGCCGGCGGCGGGCTGACGAACGTCGGTGCCGCGGCGGGGACGAGGAAATGGCGCTCGGTGACCGGCGCCCAGAACGAGAAGCCGGACTCGCGGCGCTGCACGTGGAACGTGTGCCAGCCGGGGGTCAGGTCCTTCAGCTGGAACGTGCCGTCGCAGGCCTGGAGCGTGGGCGTGCTGCCGCCGTCGATGGCGCAGCGGTACTCGGCCTGGTCGGGCAGGCCACGGTCGGGGGCCGTCCAGGTCATCGTGCCGGACTGGGCCAGGCTGGCCTTGGGATTGGGGGCGTACGTCGTCAGGGCCGGCGAGAACTGCTTGGCCTCCACGGTGGCGGCCGTCTCGGCGTCGCCCGTCGTGTTGCGGAAGACGATGACGTCCGACGTGCCCATCGTGGCGTCGGAACGCACGACGACGAGGTCGTCGCGGCCGTCGCCGTCGACGTCGGCGATCGTGCCGTCCTGGCCGCCGACGCCGAAGACGAAGTCGTCGTGGAACGCGTCCGGCGCGACCACGCGGGCGCCGTCGGTGCCGATGGCGCCCGGCGTGTCGCGCAGGACCCCGTCGTTGCCGAGGCGGCCGAAGCGGGCGACGAACGCGCGGTTCAGGGAGACGACCGACTCGTACAGGTCCTCGCTGATCAGGCCGTGGCGGAACCCGTGCAGGTACGACATGCCGATCCCGTTCGGGGTGACCGACCAGCGCTTGCCGTCCGGGCCCACGTCCTGGGACCCGTAGTCCTGCATCTTCGCCAGGTCGGTGCCGCTCGGTGTCGGGAGCTTCTCGAAGGTGGTGTCCGACGTCGGAACGGCCGTGAAGGGGTCGCCGTTGCCGTCGACGCCGCCGATGCCCAGGCGCGTCGTGCCGTCGAAGCCCCACGAAGCGAGCGGCCCGCGGATCCCGTCGTACGTGCCGCGCGGGACGAGGGCACCGGCGGCGTAGCCGTACAGGCGCGTCTCACCCGTCTCGAACGAGATGGCCACCAGGTCCTCGGGGCCCGTCCCGAAGCGGCCGACCGTCAGGCCGGTCGGCTGCGCGGCCGGCAGCAGGATGCTGGTGAGGGCGTCGGCGCCGTCGGCGCCGTCCTCGCCGTTCGCGCCGTAGGCGACGAGCTGCCAGGCGCCGTTCGGCCGCCGGACCACCGCGACGGTGGCCGTGCCGGCGTCCGGGTTGAGCCGGCCGGCACCCACGTACGGCAGGGCGGCGACATCGCCGGCGGAGACGACCGCCCGCGCGGCGAGGCTGCCGTCGTCCGGGACCAGCTCGGCGAAGCGCAGGCCGTTGTCGATGTCCACCCGCACGACGCCTTCGGCGCCGGCCGCCGGCACCCCGTGGAGCAGGTGCACGGAGTCGCCGTTGGGGTTGGGCAGGCTGGCGCTGACACCGGGCGCGAACGTCGCCGGGAACGCCCGCGTGTTGGCCGCCGACGCGCCGGCCGGCAGGACCAGGGCGGTGCCGGCCAGCAGGGTGCCGGCGGTGAGCAGGGAGGAGCGGAAGAACCGCCGGGGGTGACGCACGAGAAAGCCTTCGGATAGGGACGGCGGCCGGCGCGCGCCGACCCGTGCCCCCGCCGATCGGCGGCGCGTGACCAAACTGTCGGTCGGGGCCGTCCGGGCGGACGGGTGTGCGAGATGTGTCCTCCTGCGCTCCCGTCGGCGCCGCGCACGCACGTACGGCAGGCTGTTCCCATGCGCGTGCTGTGCGGAGCCGTCGCGGTCGCGGCCGTGATCGGCCTGGTCGGGTGCGGGGACGGGAGCGGCGGCGACGCGGGCCGCAGCACCACGGCCCGCTCCACCGCGCCGACCCGCGCCCCCGGCGCCGGCGAGGTGCCGCGCGCCCCGGACGCGCCCGCCTGCCGGGCGGTCGCCGGCCCCGCCCGCGCGCCCCGCGACTTCGACGCCCGCACGCTCGTGGGGCGGCCCCTCCGCGACGCCCAGGCGCTCGCGGCCGTGCGGGGCTGCGCGGTACGGGTCGTCGAACGCGACGGAGAGGGCTTGGCGCGCACGGACGACCTGCGCCCCGAGCGGGCGAACGTCGTCGTCCGCGGCGGCCGCGTCGTCGCGGTCGACGGGGTCGGGTAGGCCGCCCCTACCGCAGCTCGACGCCGCCCGGCGCGGTGCAGACGCCCGGGCGGTCCGACACCGTGCCGATGCGGCGGGTGCCGTGGTGGCGCTTGTCCAGCAGGGTGCAGGCGGCGTCGACCTGGTCCTCGGGGACGATCGCGACGAAGCCGCAGCCCATGTTGAAGACCTCCCACATCTCGGCCTCGGAGACCTGGCCGAGCCGCTGGATCAGGCCGAAGATCGGGGGCACCGGGAGCGGGTCGGTGACGTCGAAGCCGAGGCGGTCGGGCCCGAGCCGCACGAGGTTCAGCAGGCCGCCGCCGGTGATGTGGCTCAGGCCGCGCACGGCGATGCCGCTCTGCAGCAGCTCGACGATGGCGCGGACGTAGATGACCGTCGGCTCGAGCAGCGCGTCGGCGACGGACGCGCCGCCGAGCTCCTCGGGGCGATCGTCCAGCGCCAGGCCGCCGTCCTGCTGCAGCGCCTTGCGGGCGAGGGTGTAGCCGTTGGAGTGGATGCCGCTCGAGGGCAGGCCGATCATCGCGTCGCCCGGCTGGATGCGCTCGCCGGTGACCATCTCGTCCAGGGCGACGGTGCCGATGGCGGTGCCGCACAGGTCGAAGCCGAGCGGGTCGGGGTGGCCCTTGAGCAGCTCGGGCAGCACCGCGAGCTCGCCGCCCGGGATCTCGATGCCCGCGTCCTCGGCGCCGGCCTTCAGGCCGCGCGCGATGGCCGCCAGGCGCTCGCCGTCGGGCTCCTGCACGGCCAGGTAGTCGAGCATCGCGATCGGCTCGGCGCCCACGCACACGAGGTCGTTGACGTTCATCGCGATGCAGTCGATGCCGACGGTGTCGAGCCGTCCGGTCTCCTCGGCGACGATGAGCTTGGAGCCCACGCCGTCGGTCGCGATCGCGACGCCGAGGTTCGGGGCCACGCGCAGCACGCTCGCGTAGTGCCCGGACCCGAGCACCGAGGTGGAGGGCTTGCCGGTGGAGATCGTCTTCAGCACCGAGACCAGCGCGCCGACGCCCGCGTCGGACTGCGTGGTGTCGACCCCGGAGGCTGCGTAGGCGTCGCTCATCGCGGGGAATCGTCGCAGACGGCGGGCGGCCGGGTCAGCGGCGCCACCGGCGATCCGCCGCCGCGAGCGCGCCCGCGAGCGCCACCCGGTACGCCGCGAAGGGGGCCAGCGGCACGCCGTCGAGCGTGCGACGCGCCGTCGGGGCCGCCAGGACGCCCGACGCGGCGGCCGTCGCGGTCACCGCCGTCAGCACCGTGACCTGCCCGCGGTCGAGCGTCCCCGCGCGCAGCCGGGCGGACAGACGGACGAGCTTGAGCAGCGTCGCGCCGCCGACGACGGGGACGGCGAGCGCGGCCGAGATCCGGCCCGACGCGGCGCGAGAGAACCCGCGGGCGCGCGCGGCCGTGAGGACGGCGCCGCTGCGCGACACGCCCGGCCACAGCGCCATGGACTGCGCGGTCCCGATCGCCAGCGCGTCGAGCAGCGTCGCGTCCGTCCAGTCGCGGCCGTCGGCGGGGCGCGCGTCCGCCAGCGTCATCGCCACCGACCCGGCGGCCAGGCCCGCCGCGATCGCGCGGTCGCCGCCCAGGTGGCCCTCGATCAGCCGCTCGCACGTCAGCGCGCCGAGCACCGCGGGCAGCGACGCGACGCCGATCCGCAGCGCGGCGCGAGCGGCGAGTCGCGGCTCGCGCAGGGCGGTGCGCACCACCAGGCCGCCCTCGCGCCGCAGCCCCACCGCCAGGCCCGCGAGCGTCCCCGCGTGCGCGCCGACCTCGACGCTCTTCGCCAGCTCGGGATCGGCCGGCCGGCGTCCGCGGCGGCCCGCGGCCAGGCGGGCGACGAAGGCGACGTGGGCGGAGGAGGAGACGGGCAGCGCCTCGGCCGGCCCGTGCAGCGCGCCGGCGAGCAGCGCGGCGGCGAGCCCGCGGCGGGGACTGATGCGGTCGGGCGCGGACACGGCACGGCAGGGTACGCCCCCGGGCGGCGGCCCGCGGCGGCCGTGCACGGCGTTCTCCGTCGTCCGTCCGCGGCGGTGCGCCGGCCGCGCGCCGCCCGGCGAGCCGGGGCGCGGCCGCGGGCTCGACGTGTCGCCGGGCGCACGGTTCCCGGGCGCCGCGAGGCATACCCTCTGCGGCATGGCCGTCCCGCTCTTCGACCCCGCCACCGCGCTCGCCCCCCTGCGGCCGCAGCTGCACGAGGCGCTCCTGCGCGTCGCCGACGGCGGCGCGTTCGTGCTCGGGCCCGAGGTGACGGCGTTCGAGGAGGAGTTCGCGGCGTGGCTCGGCGCCCGTCACGCCGTCGGCGTCGCCAACGGCACCGAGGCGATCACGATCGCCCTGCGTGCCCTGGGCGTCGGCCCCGGCGACGAGGTCGTCGTCCCGTCGTTCACCTTCTGGGCGAGCGCCGAGGCGATCCCGCCCACGGGCGCGACGCCGGTCTTCTGCGACGTCGACCCCGAGACGATGTGCGTGACGCCGGAGACGGTGAAGGCCGCGCTGACGCCGCGCACGAAGGCCGTCATCGCGGTGCACCTGTTCGGCAACGTCGCGCCGGTGGCGGAGATCCGCCGCGAGACCGGGCTGCCGGTGCTCGAGGACGCCGCGCAGGCCGCGGGCTCGACCCTGACCGCCGACGGCGACCCGACGCACCCGATCGCTCGCCCCGGGGCGCTCGGCGACGTCGCGACGTTCTCCTTCTACCCCTCGAAGAACCTGGGCGCGTTCGGCGACGGCGGGGCGATCACGACGCAGGACGACGCGATCGCCGAGCGGGTCCGCACGCTGCGCTTCCACGGATCCGCCGACAAGGTCGACTACGTCGACATCGGCTACAACAGCCGCCTCGACGAGCTGCAGGCCGCGGTCCTGCGCGTGCTGCTGCCGCACGTGGACGACTGGGCGGCCCACCGCGCCGCCACGCACGTCCGCTACCACCGCGCCGGGCTGGACGAGCTGGTCGCGCCGCCCGTGGCCGCGCCGAACGCCACGCCCGCCTGGCACCTGTACGTGGTCCGCTCCCCGCGCGCGGACGAGCTGGTGGCGGGCCTGAACGCGCGCGGCATCGGCGCGCGGGGCTACTACCGCACGCCGGTCCACCGCCAGCCGCCGATGGCGCGCTTCCTGCCCGGCGGCGGGGTCGACCTGCCGGCGACGGACGAGCTGGCCCGCACGCACGCCGCGATCCCCGTCAGCGCGACGATCACCGAGGAGCAGGTGGCCGAGGTCGTCGCGGCGGTCGGCGCGGTCCTGGCCTGAGCCCCGGAGGGGCCGGACGGGCGGGGCGCCGCGGCCACCTGCCACGATCCCCCCGAGCCATGCGCGTCTGGATCGACCTGACCAACAGCCCGCACGTCCTCGTCCTGCGGCCGGTGATCGAGGACCTGCGCGCGCGGGGGCACGAGGTCGACGTCACCGCGCGCGACTTCGCGCAGACCCTGGGCCTGTGCGACCGCCTGGGCATCGCGCACACCGCGATCGGGCACCACCGCGGCGAGCGGCTGCCCGACAAGGCCCGCGGCCTGGCGTCGCGCACGACGGCGCTGCTGCGGTGGGCGCGCCGCGTGGGCGGGCACCCGGACGGGTCGCGGCCGTTCGACGTGGCCCTCGGCCACGGCAGCAACGACGTCACGGTCGCCGCCGCGCTGCTGGGCGTCCCGTCCGCCACGGCGTTCGACTACGAGTGGGCGACGGTCCAGCACCAGATCAACTGCCGCCTGGCGCGCGCGGTGGTGGTGCCCGACGTCATCCCGCCCGCGCGGCTGGCCCCCTACGGGGCGACGGGCAAGATCCGCGCCTACGCGGGGCTGAAGGAGGAGTACTACCTGGCCGACCTGGAGCCCGACGCGTCCGTGCTGGACGAGCTGGGCCTGGATCCGTCCGCGCCGATCGCCGTGGTGCGCACGCCGCCCGAGGTCTCGCTCTACCACCGCTTCCACAACGACCGCTTCGCCGTCGTGCTCGACCGCCTGCGCGCGCAGGGGCAGGTCGTCGTGCTGCCGCGCACGGACGCGCAGCGGGCCGAGCTGCGCGACGCGGGCGGCTTCGTCATCCCCGAGCGGCCGATCGACGGCCCGTCGCTCGTGGCGCTCGCCGACCTGGTGGTCAGCGCGGGCGGGACGATGAACCGCGAGGCCGTCGCGCTGGGCACCCCGGTCTTCACGACGTTCGACGGCAAGCCCGGGGCGGTCGACGACGCGCTCATCGCCGCGGGGCGGCTGCGGCGGCTGGAGGACCCGGAGGAGGTGCGGCTGGCCAAGCGCGACCGCGCCGACGCCGACGCCGCGCGCACCCGCCGCGACCCGCGGATCCTCACCGACCTGCTGCTGAGCGCCGCCGGCTGAGCCGGCGCGGGCGGGCCGTCCCGGCGTGCGGCGCCGGCCACGGCGGGGCGGCCGCGCTCCGCGGCGCTACGCCCCCGCCCAGCCGATCGTCCGCAGGGCGTCGCGGACCATCGTCGTCGCGACGGGCGCCACGGACGCGGTGATCGCGGCGAGCGCGACCGCGGCCAGGATGAACCGCCAGGACCGGCCGAGCGCGCCGACCGCCACGACCGCGGCGCCGGCCAGGCCCTCGAGCGCGGCCATCGCCCGCAGCGGCTCCTGGTCCCACACCCAGAGCAGGGCGATCGACTCGCCCATGAGCAGCCCGCCGAGCGTGCCGAGCCCGGCCCCGCGCAGCAGGTCGCGCGCGCGACCGCCGGCCGCCGTCGTCCACAGCGCGCCGACCAGGCCGAGCGCGCCGCCGATCACCACGCCCGCCGCGGCCCAGCCGACGCCGAGCTTGGCGGCGCGCCGCGGGTCCGGCACGTGCTCCCACCAGATCGAGATGCCGTAGTAGGCGAGCGACCCCAGGGCGATCGCCACCGCCCCGCCGACGACGCCGAGCACCAGCCCGCCCGTGCGCCGGCGCCAGCCGGCCAGCGCGCCCGCGACGAACGCGCCGACGAGCCACGGGCCGCCCAGTCGCGAGAACTCCCACGACCCGCGGAACGCGCCGTTGTTCGCCTCGCGCCCCATCCAGCCGAGCAGCGCGCCGATCGCCACGAACGCCACGAGCACGAGCAGCAGCGGCACCGGGCGGCGGCGCGGGGCGGCGACCGCGGGCCGGGCCGGACGGGCGGGCCGCGGCGAGCGGGGCGCACGGGGGCTCGCGGGCGTGCGGGGTGCGGAGGCCACGCCCGCATGGTGACGGGTCGACCGTAGGCGCCGCTCAAGGGGCGAGCGGCGAGGCGCCACGTGGTCGCGGCGGCGGGGCGCCCACGGGGTGGGCGAGGCCGCGCGGCGCGGGGGCGCGGGCCGCCCTGGGCCCGCCGCGTGCGAGGACCCACGGTGCCGGCACGGGGGTCCGTGCGATCATCGGTGGGATGCGCCGTCGCCCCGCAGCGCTGACGTTCCACCGGCTGACGCCCCTGCAGGCGCTGGTCGACTTCGTGCTGGCCGTCGCGGCGTACTGGCTGTCCTTCCGCCTGCGGTTCGACCTGCGGCACGTCTCCGAGGCGTCGCCGAAGTTCTCCAACCTGTTCAACCACACCTGGTTCCTCGTCGGGATCAGCGTGGTCCTCGCGATCTGGGCGCTCGGGGGCTACCACCGGCCGTGGCGGCACACCGACGGCCACGACGACTTCCGCGCCGGCCAGGGCGTCGTCCTGGGCCTGCTGCTGTTCCTGGGCCTGAACGGGATCGTGCAGCCCGCGACGTGGCCGAGCTCGCAGGGGATCACCACGACGTACCCGCCGCCGAGCATCTACGGCGCGGCGATCGTCGCCGGGATCCTCTTCGTCGTCGGCGTCCGCGTGGTCGTCCGGGCCGTCGCCGAGCGGCGCTTCCTCTTCGGCACCCGCGGGTCGGGGCGCACCGCGCTGATCGTCGGCGCCGGCGAGGGCGGCCGGCTGGTGCTGCGCGAGATGGTCCGCAACCCGCAGCTGGGCCTGCGCCCGGCCGGCTTCGTGGACGACGACGAGCAGAAGCAGCGCACCCGCGTGGACGGCGTGCGGGTGCTCGGCCGGATCGCCGACCTGCCGCGCGTCATCGACGAGGTCGAGCCCGACGAGATCATCATCGCCATCCCCTCCGCGCCGGGCACGCTGCGTGCCGAGGTGCTGCGCGCCGGCCGCCACCGGGGGGTGCCGGTCCGCACGCTGCCGACGGTCTTCGAGCTGCTGCAGGCCGGACCCGGCGCCGCGGTCCGCCAGGTGCGCGAGGTGCGCGTCGAGGACGTCCTGGGCCGCGATCCCGTCGTGATGGAGCTGGACCGCGTCGGCGCGTACCTGCGCGGCGAGACCGTCCTGGTCACGGGCGCCGGCGGGTCGATCGGCTCCGAGCTCTGCCGCCAGATCGCCCGCGTCGGCCCCGCGCGGCTGATCCTGCTCGACCACGCCGAGGACAACCTCTTCCGCATCGAGCGCGAGCTGCTCGAGGACCGCCAGGTGCCCGAGGGGACCGTCGCGTCGGTCATCGCGGACGTGAAGGAGGGGGAGCGGATCCGCGAGGTGCTCGCCGAGCACGCGCCGACCGTCGTCTTCCACGCCGCCGCGTACAAGCACGTCGGGCTGATGGAGCTCAACCCCGTCGAGGCGGTGCGCAACAACTCGATTGCCACCCGCCTGATGGCGCGGCTGTGCGGCGAGGCCGGCGTCGGGCGCTTCGTGCTCGTCTCGACGGACAAGGCCGTCCGGCCCGCGACGGTCATGGGCGCGAGCAAGGCGCTCGCCGAGCTCGCCGTCGAGAGCGCCGCCCAGCGCTGGACGGGCACCCGGTACTCGTGCGTGCGCTTCGGCAACGTCCTGGGCTCGAGCGGCTCGGTCGTCCCGATCTTCCAGCGACAGATCGCCAAGGGCGGCCCCGTCACGGTCACCGACCCGGGGATGACCCGGTACTTCATGACGATCCCCGAGGCCGTGCAGCTGGTCATCCAGGCCGGATCGCTCGGCTCGACGGGCGAGATCCTGGTGCTGGACATGGGCGAGCCGGTGAAGATCCTGCAGCTCGCGCACGACATGATCGAGCTGTCCGGCCTGAAGCCCGACGAGGACATCGCGATCGAGATCGTCGGCCCCCGACCGGGCGAGAAGCTCCACGAGGAGCTGTTCAACCCGTTCGAGACGCCGCGGTCCACGGGGACCAGCCGGATCCGCGCCGCGGACCGCGAGAAGTTCGCCCCGGACGTGGTCGAGAACATGTTCGACGAGATCGCGCTGCTCGTCCTCGAGGGCGACGCGCGCGGGGTCGCGACGAAGGTCGCCGAGCTGCGGGAGACGCACGCGGGACCGGCGAAGGCCGGTACCACGCGTGACGTCGATCCCAGCGCGAGCGCCTACACTGGTCCGCTATGACCTTCGAGGTCCCCGCGCTGGCGGCCGGTTTCGCGAGCAAATTCGACACGATCGGGCCGTACGTCGGCTTCGCCTCGCTCATCGCCGTCGTCGCCATGGCCGTCCTCGTGTTCGCGCAGGGACGCGAGCTGCAGCGCCTGCGCGAATGGGCCGGGACCTCGCCCGAGCGGCTGACGTCGCTCGAGCAGCGCATCGACGACGAGCTGCGCCAGGCGCGGCCGAACGGCGCGGTCAACCGCTTCCCCGGCCAGGCGGCGGGCGCCGCCGTGCCGGCCGCCGCGGCCCAGGGCGCCACCGCCGCCCGGCCCGCGGCCCCCGGCGCGCCGCCCGCGCCGCCCGGCACCCCGGGCGCGCCCGTCGGCGCCCCGGGCGGGGCCGCCGCGCCCGGCCAGCCGGCCCCCGGCACCCCGGGTGCGACGCCGCGCCCCACCCCGCCGCGGCCCGGCGCCCCGGTCGGCGCCGGCGGCCAGGCCACGCGCGTGGTCCCGGCCGCCGGCGGGCCCGGCGCGGCGACCGCCGCGGGCCGCGCCGCCAGCGCGAACGCCCGGTCCCGCACCGCGGGCTCCGGCGACGGCGGCGGCTCCGACCGCTCCATCCCGCAGCTCATCGGCGTCGCGGCCGTCGGCCTCGTCGTCGTCGTGGCGATCCTCTTCGCCCTCGGCGTCTTCGGCGGCGGCGACGACCCGAAGGACCAGGCCGACCGCGGGACCGCCGCGGCGACGCGCACCGCGAAGGACGAGCCGACGCAGCGGTTCAGCCCGGCCGACACGAACGTCACCGTCCTCAACGCGTCCGGCACCGACGGGCTCGCGCGGACGGTCAGCCAGATCCTGGACAACCGCCGCTTCGAGATGGGCGAGGCCAGCAACTACACGGTCAACGGCGCGCCGAAGTCCGAGGCGACGACGACCGTCGAGTACAAGGCTGGATCCGGCTCGCGGCAGCGGCGCCAGGCCGCGCTGGCGATCGCGGGGATCCTCAAGCTCTCCAGCCGCCAGGTGAAGGCGATGAGCGCCGACACGCGGTCGGCGGTGCAGGACATCCCGGACGTCGTCGTCATCGTCGGCGCCGACTACGCGCGGAAGAACCCGCAGGGCGTGCAGCCCGACAGCGGCGCGAGCACGACCACGCCGTCGGGCTCCTCGTCGGGCGGGGCGGCCGGCACGTCCGGGTCCGGGGCCGCCGGCGGGACGACGAACGGCGCCACGGGCGGCAGCACCGGCGGGTCGACCGGGTCCGGCGGCGCGACCGGGTCCGGCGCCGCCGGCGGCACCACGGACGGCGGCGTCGACGGCGGGGCCGGCGGGACGACCGACGGCGCCGCGGGCGCGGCTGACGGCAGCGGCACCGGCGCCCTGACGCCGTAGACCCCGACCGTTCGCGGCCGCCCCGGCCCGGCAGGAACGCCGGGCCCCGCGTCGAAGCCCGAGGAACCCGCATGATCCTGCTCGCTCGCCACGGCCGCACGGCCTACAACGCCGAGGGCCGCTTCCAGGGCCAGGGGCCCGTCCCCCTCGACGCGCACGGGCGGGAGCAGGCGTTCGCGCTGGCCGACGTCGTCGCGGCGCGCGGCGACGTGGTGCGCATGGTCGCCAGCCCGCTGACCCGGGCGATGGAGACCGCGGCGATCATCGCCGCCCGCACCGGCCTGGCGCCCGAGGTCGACCCCGGCCTGGCCGAGACCCACACGGGCGACTGGACCGACCGCACGTACGCGGACGTCATCGCCGCCGAGGGGGAGGAGGCCTACGCGCGCTTCCGCCGCCTGGAGCCCGACTTCGGCGCGCCCGGCGGCGAGACGTTCGCCGCGCAGCTGGACCGCGTGCTGGCGGCGATCGACCGCATCCGCGCGGCCGCGCCCGCCGACGGCGCCACGCTCGTCGTCTGCCACGGCAACGTCATCCGCCTGCTGCTGCGCCACGAGCGCGGCGTCGCCCCGGCGCACGAGGACATCGACAACACGCACCTCGAGGCGCTGTGACCCGCGCCGCGCGCATCGTCTTCCTGCTGCTCGTCGTCGCGACGGCCGCCTCGTTCTTCGTCGCGCAGCGGCTGAAGAACCAGCCCGCCGTCTTCCAGGGCGTCTACTACTCCCCGGTCCTCTCGCCGAACGGCGACGGCCGCTACGAGCGGCTCAAGCTGCGCTTCAGGATCAAGCGCTCGACGCCGGTCACCGTCGAGGTCGTCAACACCGACAACGAGGCCGTGGCGACGCTCGCCCGCGACCGGCCGGCGCAGAAGTACAAGCGCATCGCGCTCGAGTGGGACGGGCGCAACGACGACGGCCGGCTCGTCAAGGACGGCCGCTACCGCATCAAGTTCACGCTGCCGGAGGAGGGGCGCAGCGTCGTCTGGCAGAAGGCCTCGTTCGCCGTGCAGACCGCGCCCCCCGAGCCGCGCGTCCGCCGGATCGTCGGCATTCCGCCGCGCCGGACCACCGCCCTGCTGCCGTCCGTGGGCGGCGACCCCGTCGAGGCGGTCGTGACGCTGCGCGGCTGGGAGCCCAGCGCGCGGGTGGTGCGCACCGGCCCCGGCACGCCGCGCGTCGTGCGGACGCTCGCGGTCGAGGACGTCGCCCGCCCGTCGACCGGCACCCGCCTGCGCGACCCGCGCGACGGCAAGCGCTACCGCCGGGCCGACGCCGGCCGCGTGCGCTGGGACGGGAAGACCGACGACGGACGGCCCGCCCCCGACGGCACGTACGTCATCCAGGTCTGCGTGCGCAACCGGGCCGGGGTGCTGGGCTGCGGCCCGCGCGCGTCCGGCAAGGACGGCCTGCCCGCGCCGGACGAGGACGGCCGCGGCCGCCTGCGCGGCAACGGCGGCGTCACCGTCCGCCGGCTGGGCGTGCAGCCGAGCCCCGTGCCGGTCAAGGCCGGCAACCGCATCGGCTTCTACGTCGACAGCCGCGGGGCGGCCTACGACTGGACGCTGCGCCGCGTCGGCACCCGCCGGCCCGTCGCGAGCGGCCGCAGCCGCAAGCCGGCGCTGAAGGTCAGCCCCCGCTCGTCGCGCGCCGGCGTCTACCGCCTGACCGTGACGGCGAACGGCCGGCGCGTGACCGTGCCCGCCCTCGCCGGCGACGCGCGCCGCCAGAGCGTCCTCGTCGTCCTGCCGGGCATCACCTGGCAGGGGCTGAACGCCGTCGACGACGACGGCGACGGGCTGGCGAACACGCTCACCGGCGCCGAGACCAGCCGCGCCAGCCGCATCCGCTCCGAGCGCGTGATGGCCGGGCTGCCCGCCGGCTTCGACGCCGCCGTGCAGCCCGCGATCGAGTGGCTCGTCCGCCACCGCAAGCGCTTCGAGGTGACCACCGACCTGGCGCTCGCGCAGGGCCGCGGGCCGAAGCTCGACGGCCACAAGGGCGTCCTGCTGGTCGGCGAGGCGCGCTGGACGACGCCGCAGAACGGCGAGGCGCTGCGCGCGTACGTGCGCCGCGGCGGCGTGGTGGCCGGGCTGGACCCGTCCGGCCTGCGGCGCGGCGTCGAGCTGGCGCAGGACGGCGGGCAGCTGCGCGAGCCCGGGCCGTTCGAGGCCACGAACGCGCTCGGCGTCCGCTCGAAGGGCGCGGTGCGCCTGGACGGCCCGCCGCAGAACGACAAGGACGACATCGGCCTGTTCGACGGCACCGACGGGCGCTTCGACGGCTACCCCGTCGGCTGGCCCGCCGAGGGCGTGGAGGGCGGGCAGGCCGTCGCCACCGCGGTCGACCGCCGCGACCACGTGATCATCGCGGCGTACAAGATCGGCGACGGCTTCCTCATCCGCACCGGCCTGCCGACGTTCGCCGGGCGGCTGGCCCGCGACGCCGACACCTCCGACCTGATGGAGTCCGCATGGCGACGACTCTCGCGCTGACGGCGGTCACGCTGGCCGCCGCCCTGGCCCTGCTGCTGCGCGCCCCGCACGGGCGCGCCGGCGCGATGGCCGTGGCGCTCGTCGGCGCGCCGATCATCCTCGCCGCCCAGGTGTGGACGACGGGCCCCGTCGAGCGGCTGCGCGACCACGTGCCCGTGCTCGTCGGCGTCGTCGCGCTCGGCCTGGCGGTCCTCGTCGCCGGGGCCTGGGCCTTCCGCCGCTGGCCGCTCGCGGTCCCGCTGTCGGTGGCGCTCGTCCTGCCGTTCCGCCTGCCGATCGAGGTCGGCGACGGCCCGCCGGTCAACCTGCTGCTGCCGCTGTACCTGGTCACCGGCGCGGCCGCCCTCGCGTGGACGTGGGAGCGGGCGCAGGCCGACCCGGACGAGGAGCCGACCGATCCGCGGGCGACCCTCGCCGACGCGGTGCTCCTCCTCTTCGTCGTCCTCTACGCCGTCGGGTCCGCGTGGTCGGGCGACCAGGACAAGGCGGTCGAGCAGGTCGCGTTCTTCTACGTGCCCTTCGCGCTGCTCTACGTCGTCCTGCGCACCGTGCCGTGGACCGCGCGCCTGGCCGCGCGGTGCCTGGGCGTCGCCACCGGCGTCGCGCTCGTCCTGGCGGGCATCGGCTTCTACGAGTACGCGACGAAGCACGTCCTGCTCAACCCGCGCGTCGTCGCGTCGAACCAGATCGAGGACGCGTTCCGCGTCAACTCGCTCTTCTTCGACCCCAACATCTACGGCCGCTTCCTGGCGCTCGTCATCCTGGGGATCACCGCGCACCTGCTGTGGACGCGCAGGGGCCGGGACGTGGCGGCGGCCACGGCGCTGCTCGCCGTGCTGCTGGCCGCGATCGTCCTGACGTACTCGCAGACGAGCTTCGTCGCGCTGCTCGTCGGCCTGGCGGTGCTGGGCGGCCTGCGGTTCGGCCCGTGGAAGGCGTTCGGCGCGCTCGTCGCCGTCGCGCTGGTGGGCGTCGTCCTGGTGCTCGCGGCGCCGAGCGCCCTGCACCTGGACGGCCTGAGCGAGGGCAGCCTGGACGACGCCACGTCGGGGCGCGTCGCGCTGACCGGCGGCGGCATCGGCCTGTTCGCCGACCACCCCGTGTGGGGCGTCGGCTCGGGCGGCTTCGCCCGCGCCTATCGCGCCGCCGAGCACTCGGGGGCGCAGTCCGCCGTCGACGCGTCGCACACCATCCCGATCACGATCGCCGCCGAGCAGGGCCTGATCGGCCTGGCCGCGTACGTGCTGCTGCTCGTCGTCCTGCTGCGGCGCCTGCTGCGCGACGCCGAGGACTCCGCGGCGCGCGCCGGCGTCGTCGCGATGGTCATCGCCCTCGTGGTGCACACGATGGGCTACGCCGCCTTCCTCGAGGACCCGGTGCTGTGGGTGCTGCTCGCCGCCGGGGTCTCGCTGGCGCCCGCCCCCGGGCCCCGGCTCCGCCGCCGCGACCGCCGGCGGGACGAGGAGCGCCGCCGGCGCCGCGAGGCCGCCGGCCAGGCCGCGGCGGGGTCGGCGCCCGCCCCGGGCGCGTGAGCCCGCGGGGCGACGGCGCGGCGCCGCCCGCGCCCACCGCCGGGCCGGCCGCGGCGCCGCGCCGCGGCCCGGCCGCTGAGTGGGTCGTCCTGCTCCTGGGCGTGGTCGGCGCGGTCGTCGTCTGGGCCGCCTTCCCGTCCGCCGGCAACTACGACACCGTCCTGGACCTCGTCTGGGCGCGCGAGCTGCTGGACGGCCACGCGCCCGGCTTCGCGGCGTACGCCGCGTCGACGCCGCACCCCGCGTGGCTGGCGCTCGGCGTGCCCGTCGTCGCGCTGTTCGGCGACGCCGGCGACCGGGTGATGGTGCTCCTGACGGCGCTGTCCTTCGCGGTCCTCGCCGCCGGGACGGTGCGGCTGGGTCGCCTGGTCGGCGCCGCGGCGGCGCCGGCGGGGCGCGGCGCGCTCGTCGGCCGCTGGACGGGGATCGTCGCGGGGCTGCTGACGCTGACGAGCTTCGCGTTCGGCCTGCTGGCCGTGAAGGGCTACCTGGACGTCCCGTTCCTGGCGCTCGTGACGTGGGCCGGCGCGTGGGCGGCCGCGCGCCCCGAGCGCTGGCGCGGGCCCGCGGTGCTGTTGGTCCTGGCCGGGCTGCTGCGGCCCGAGGCGTGGGTGCTGGCCGGCGCCCACTGGCTGTGGTGCACGCTGCGCGGCCGCTGGAGCGCGGGCGGCGGCGTCGCCGGCGGCGGGGACCGCGCCGCCGGGGCGGCGGTCGCGCCGGCGGGGACCGGAGCCGCGGCGGACGACCGCCTGCCGGGCCGCGCGGCGCACCTGGCGCTCGTCCTGGCCGCGCCCGTCCTGTGGGTGCTGATGGACGCCGCCGTCACCGGCGACCCGCTGCACTCGCTGACCGCCACGAGCGCGCTCGCCGACGAGCTCGGCCGCGACCGTGGCCTGGCGAAGGCGCCGCGGCTCCTCGTCACCCAGCTCGTCGACCAGGCGCGCCCGCCGGTCGCCGCCGCCGGCGTGGCGGGGGCGCTCGTGCTGCTGCTCGCCCCGCGCCTGGGCCTGGCCCGGCCGTGGCGGCGCGTGCTGGTCGTCGTCGGCGCGCTGCTCCTCGGCGGGGTGCTGACGTTCCTCGCCGCGGGGGTCGGGGGCCTGTCCCTGATCCCGCGCTACCTGTCCGTGCCGGTCGTCGCGCTGACCGTGCTGGCGGCGCTCGCGGCGACGGGCTGGCTGGCCCTGACCCCCGACGCCGGCCGGGTGCGCACCGCCTGGGCGGCGCTCGTCGTCGTCGGCGCGGTCCTGGGCGTCGGCGCGTACCTGACCGTCAAGCGCGACGCGGTCTCGCGGCTGGGGACCGAGCTGCGCTTCCTCGCCGACGCCCGCCGCGACGTGCGCGCCCTGATCGACGATCCGGCCGTCGTGCGCGGCGCCCGCTGCGGGCCGATCAGCCTGCCCACCTACCGCCTGGTGCCCGAGATCCGCCTGCAGCGCGACGCGACCGGCGACGCGGTGCTCGCCCGGTCCGATCCGCGGGCGCGCCGCCTGGGCGTCCTCCGGCGCGGCGTGGCGATCACCGTCGACGACACGGGGCAGTGGGCGCGCCGCTACGGCCGCGCCGACGGCGTGCCGCGCCGCACGCAGGCGGCGCCGGCGGGCTTCCGGCCCGTCGCCCGCTCGGGCGCGTTCCGCGCCTGGGTGCGCTGCCCCCGCTGAGGCGCGTGGGGGCGGGGTCAGCCGGCGCGCAGGCCCAGCGCCACCAGGCGGGAGCGCAGCGGCGCGTTCTGCCGCTCCGCCGTCTGGGCGTGCGCCCACGCCCGCAGCGCCTCGTCCGGCGCGGTGCGCCGCCCCGCCTCGGCGGCGACGGCGTGCGCGAACTCCTGCGGCCCGTCGGCGACGACGATCGCCTCGTCCCACGTGCGCGCCCCGGCGAGCGGCGGGACGACGGTGCGGCGGCCCAGCCGCGCGGCCTTGAGGATCCGGTACGGCAGTCCCGCGTCGTTGAACTCGTCGCGGCGGAACGGCAGGATCCCCACGTCCGCCAGCCGCAGAAGCTGCGCGGCCGCGGCGTCGGGCAGGGCGCCGCAGAAGACGAACGGCGCGTGGGCGCGGCACCACGCGAAGTCCTCGTCGCCCTCCGCCTCGTCCTCGTGGACCTCGCCCACGAGCAGCAGCTGCAGCCCGGGCAGCCGCTCGCCCAGGCCGCGCAGCAGCGCCCAGTCCGTGCGCCGACCCAGGTGGCCCAGGCAGAAGCCGACGACCTCGACCGTCGGGTCCGGGTCGGGGAAGGAGTCGGCGGCGAGCGGGCTGAGCACCGCGGGGCGGCCGTCGGCGGCCGCGAGCTCGTGCAGGCGCGAGCTCGACGCGACGACGAGCGACGACGCCTGCGACGCGCGGCGGTGCAGCGTCGCCAGGCGCTCGCGCCGGGCCTCGTCTGCGTCGCCGGCGGCCTCGTAGCGGTCCCAGCGCCAGTACCACAGCTCGGCGCCGGTGCGGGCGCGCAGCGCGGCGGCGACCGGCTCCTGGGTGGCGTGGAAGAAGACGATGATCCGGGCGTCCCGGCCGTCGCCGAGCAGCTGCCGCTCGAGCGCGGCCGCCTGGCGCCGGGCGAGCGCCTCGGACGCGCGGTCGGGCAGCCGCAGCGCGCCGCCGTAGCCGCCGCGCGGCGGGTCGAGCGCCACGACGTCCTCGCCGCGCAGCAGGTCCTCGGCCTGGTCCCGCAGGATGAACCGCTCGAGCGGGCGGGGCAGCAGCAGGACGCAGGCGGACCGGGGCACGTCGCTCACCCGCGGGAGGCTACGCGACGGTACGCGGGACTACGATCCCGTCCCGATGGCGGCGCACCCCCTCCGTCGCCTGGCGGCGTCCGGCCTGGCGTACCAGTCCTCCAGCCTGCTCGCGGGCGTCCTGGCGCTCGTCACCCTGCCGCTGTACACGCACCACCTCGGCCGGGCCGAGCTGGGCGCGGCCGAGAACCTGCTGACGTGGATCATCCTCGTCTCCATCGTGCTGCGCGCGGGGCTGCAGGAGGCGCTGCTGCGGCACTGGTTCCTGGACGGCGACGCGGCCCGACGGGCGCGCCTGGCGCGGCGCGTGACGGCCGTGGTGCTGGCCGCGTCGACCGCGCTCGGCGTCCTGGCGGTCCTCCTCGCGGGACCGCTCTCGCGGGCGCTGCTGGGGGACGAGCTGCCCGCGGACGAGCGCACCGACGCGCTGCGGGCCGCGGCGGTGGGGGTGTGGGCGTTCACCAACCTGGAGGTCGCCAACGCGTTGCTGCGGGCGCAGGAGCGGCGGCGGACGTACCTGCTGGCGTCGCTGTCCAACGTCGTCCTGACCGTCACGACGACGGTGCTGCTCGTCGTGGTCCTCGACGGCGGCACGACGGGCTACCTGCTGGGCAACTACCTGGCGTCGACCGCCGTGCTCCTCGGCGTCTGGTGGATGCAGCGCGACGTCTTCGCCGGCGGCCGCGACGCTCCGCCGACCCCGCTGCGGCCGCTGCTCCGCTTCGGCCTGCCGACCGTGCCGCCCGAGGTCGCGGTGTTCCTGCTCAACGTCGTGGACCGGACGTGGCTGACGCACGCGGCGGGGGACGGCCTGGACGCGACCGGCGTCTACTCCGCGGCGGTGAAGCTGGCGACGCTCGTGATCGTCGTCGCGCGGGCGTTCCAGGCGGCGTGGCCGCCGCTGGCGTACGACCTGAGCGAGGAGGAGGCGCCGCGCGCCTACGCGCTGGTGGTGCGCGCCTACGTCGTGGTGCTCGGCACGGCGGTCGCCGCCCTGGTGCTGCTGCGGCACCAGATCGTCGACGTCCTGACCAACGAGCGGTACGCCGCCGCCGCGGGCGCCCTCCCGTGGCTGGCGCTCGGCTGGGCGCTGTGGGGGCTGACCTGGGTCTTCACCACGATCGCGGGGCGGCAGCACGCGACGGGCCGCACGCTGCCGGCCGCGCTGCTCGGGCTGGCCGTGAACGTGCTCGCGCTGTGGGTGCTCGTGCCGCCGTACGGCGCGACCGGCGCGGCGATCGCCCTGGTGGCGGCCTACGTCGTCGCCCTCGGCGCGTCGCACCTGCGCACCCGCCGCCTGATGGCCGTCCCCTTCGAGTGGCCGCGCCTGGCGGCGACGGCCGTCGTCCTCGCCGTCTACGCCGTGGGGATCGACTGGGTCGTCCCGGCCGGCGGCGCGGAGGGCTGGATCCTGCGCATCGTCGCCGCGCTGGCCCTGCCCGTCGTCCTGCTGGCCTGCGGGGCCGTGCGGCCGGCCGAAGCGCGGGCGCTGGCCGGCGCGGTGGCGCGCCGGCGCCGGCGCTGACGGCGGGCGGCGGGCGGCGCCGGGGCCGGGCACGGCGGGGACGGAGCGGCGGCGGTCCGTCCCCACGGGTGCCGCGCAGGGCGATATTCCGGCGTGTGATCGGTGATGACACGCGCGCATATCGGCCGGGGGGCGACCCATGCCTGTCCGCCCCTGTCCGCCCCCGCCCGCGCCCGCCCGCGCCTGCCCGCGCCTGCCCGCGCCGTGCGGCCTGTCCGCGTCGCCGCCGTCGCCCCCTGAGCCGCGGGTCCACTCGCCCGCGCCGCCGCGCCCGCCCGCGCCGCCGCGCCCGCCCGCGCCGCCGCGCCCGCCCGCGCCGCCGCGCCCGCGTCCCTACGCCGACGGCTCGATCCGCGCCGCCGGGTCCGTCTCCGGCGGGCGACGGGCCGCGTCCGGGCCGCCCGCCCGGCCCGGCGGGGCGTCCGGGTGGCCCGCGGCGACGGCCGTCGCCTGCGGGTCGCGGCCGCGCAGGTGCAGGAACCAGTAGGCGCCGGCCACGAAGACCGCGCCGCCGACGAGGTTGCCGAGGAAGGCGAAGATCCAGTTGTGGATCGTGTCCCACCAGGACACGCCGTCGACGCCCGCGAAGATCGCCGCGGGCAGGAAGAACATGTTCGCGACGACGTGGTCGAAGCCCATGGCGACGAAGCCCATGATCGGGAAGAAGATCGCCAGGATCTTGCCGCCGACGTCGTCGGCCGCCAGGGCCATCCAGACCGCCAGGCAGACGAGCCAGTTGCAGCCGAGCGCGCGCAGGAAGATCTGGCCGCCGCCCTCGGTGACGCCCTTCGCGGTGGCGATGCCGTCGAGGCGGGCGAGGGGCAGCTCGGCGGTCAGCACGCCGCTCTTCACCGCCAGGAAGTAGGCGACGAACAGCGACCCGAGCAGGTTGCCGACGGCCACGAAGGCGAAGTTGAACGCCACGCGGCCCACGCCCACCCGCCGCGCCAGGGCCGCGATCGGCACGAGCGCCATGTTGCCCGTCAGCAGCTCGGACCCGGCGATGATCACCAGGATCAGGCCGAGCGAGAAGACGGCGCCCGTGAAGAACGTCGGCAGCGTGCCCCAGATCTTCGGGTCCAGGCCCGCTGAGACGGTGATCGCCAGCATGCCGGCGAACGCGATGTAGGCGCCGGCGAGGAAGCCGCCGACGAGCAGCTTGCTCGCCGGCAGCGCGGCCTTCTCGGCCCCCCGCTCGGCGGCGGTCGCGGCGATCTCCGCGGGGGTCTTGGCGGCCATGCCCGCTCCGTACCCGCTCCGTGCCGCCGTACGCGCCTTCACACCTTCTTGATGCCGCCATCGAGAAGCCCCACACGGCCTCGGCGGCCCGGGGCGCACCGTGAAGGCATGGACCTGATCGCCATCGGCCTCGCGGGCGCGTTCTTCGCCGCGATGCTCCTGCTCGTCGACGGGCTGGACAAGGCATGACCGTCGCGGAATCACTCGCGCTGGTCGTCGCCGCCGTCCTGCTCGCCTACCTCCTGTACGCCCTCGTCCGCGGAGAGGAGCTGTAGATGCCGGGCATCGTCCAGCTGCTCGTGCTCGTCGCCCTGACGATCGCGGTCACCCCCGTCCTCGGCGGCTACATGGCGCGGGTCTTCACCGGCCGCCGCGTGCTGCTGACCCCCGTCGTCGGTCCGCTCGAGCGCGTCCTGCTGCGCGGGCTGCGCGTCGGCCGCGACGCCGACGGCCAGCCCGCCGGGCAGACCTGGAAGGCCTACGCGAAGAGCCTGCTGCTCTTCTCCTTCGTCTCCTGGCTGGGGCTCTACCTGATCCTGCGCACCCAGGGCCTGCACCCGTGGAACCCGCTCGACCTCGCGTCGGGCACGTGGGACCTGTCCTTCAACACCGCCTCGTCGTTCGTCACGAACACGAACTGGCAGTACTACGCCGGCGAGACGACCCTCTCGTACTTCAGCCAGATGGCCGGCCTGGCCGTCCAGAACTTCGTCTCGGCGGCCGTCGGCATCGTCGTCGCCATCGCGCTGATCCGCGGCATCGCGGCGCGCGGCACCGGCGACCCGAAGGCCGGCCCGGCGCTGATCGGCAACTTCTGGAACGACCTGGTGCGCGCGCTGCTCTACGTGCTGCTGCCGATCGCGCTGATCGGCGCGCTCGTGCTCGTCACCCAGGGCGTCGTCCAGACCCTCGGCGGCCCGATCGACGCGACGACGCTCACGGGCGCCACGCAGACGATCGTCCGCGGCCCGGTCGCCTCGCAGGAGGCCATCAAGCTGCTCGGCACGAACGGCGGCGGCTTCTTCAACGTCAACTCCGCCATGCCGTTCGAGAACGCCACGGCGCTCTCCAACCTGGTCGAGATGCTGCTCGTCCTCGCCATCCCCGCGGCGCTGACGAACACCTACGGCCGCATGGTCGGCTCCCGCCGCCAGGGCTGGGCGATCTTCGCCACGATGGGCGTGCTCTTCCTCGCCCTCGCCGTCGTCGGCACGCTCGCCGAGCAGCACGGCACCCCCGTCCAGCACGCGCTCGGCCTGACGACCGACGCGGTCAGCGGCGCGGGCAACGGCAACCTGGAGGGCAAGGAGCAGCGCTTCGGCGTCGCCGGGACCGCGCTGTTCGGCACCGTCACGACATCCACGTCGACCGGCGCGGTCAACGGCGCGATGGAGTCCCTGACCGGCCTCGGCTCGCTCATGCCGATGATCGGCCTGGCGTCGAGCGAGGTGATCTTCGGCGGCGTCGGATCCGGCCTGTACGGGATGCTGCTCTTCGTCATCCTGGCCGTCTTCGTCGGCGGGCTGATGGTCGGCCGCACGCCCGAGCTGCTCGGCAAGAAGATCGAGGCGCGCGAGATCAAGCTCGCGACGCTCGGCGCGCTGTACATGCCGCTGACCGTCCTGGCGACGACCGCGCTGGGCGTCGCGACGGGCCACGGCAAGGTCTCGCTCTTCGCCAGCGGCCCGCAGAGCTTCTCCGAGACGTTCTACGCCTACCTGTCGCAGGGCAACAACAACGGCTCGGCGTTCGCCGGCTACACGGGCTACGTCCAGCCGAACGGCACGAACGACGGCGCGTTCGGCATCACGTTCGCCGACCTCCTCGGCGGGGGCTCGATGCTCTTCGTGCGCTTCTTCCCGATCGTGATCGTCCTGGCGATCGCGGGCTCCCTCGCGCGGAAGAAGGTCGTCCCGTCCGGGCCCGGCACGCTGCGCACGGACAGCCCGACGTTCGTCGTCCTCCTCATCGGCGTGATCGTCCTGATCGGCGCGCTGACGTTCTTCCCGGCGTTCCTGCTCGGCCCCGTCGTGCAGGCCCTGACCGGCCACCTCTACTAGGCCCGGAGACCCAGATGCTCTCCCGACTCCGCAGGGACCTCCTGTCGTCGATCGTCGCCGTGGTCGCGCTCACCGTGATCCTCGGCGTCGCCTACCCGCTGCTCGTCACCGGCCTGTCGGCCGTGGCGATGCCCGACCGCGCCGGTGGCTCGCTCGTCGAGCGGGGCGGCACGGTCGTCGGCTCGAAGCTGCTGGCCCAGGACGGCCGGCGCCCCGTCGTGGGCGCCGACGGACAGCCGCAGGAGGACGCCGACGGCGACCCCGTGCTGCAGGCCGACCCGCGCCTGTTCCAGGCCCGCCCGTCCGCCACCGGCTACGCCGCGAACGCCACGGCCTTCGCCAACCTGGGCCCGAACAGCGCCGACACCCGCGACGCGACGAAGGCCAACCTCGACGCCTACCTGGCGCTCGAGCGGCCCTACGACCACGACCTGACCGTCGCCGGCGTGCCCGCCGACGCGGTGCAGACGTCCGCGTCCGGCCTGGACCCCCACATCTCGCGCCGCAACGCGTGGATCCAGGCGCGGCGCGTCGCCGCGACCCGCCGCCTGCCGTACGCCCGCGTCCTGGAGCTCGTCGACGACGCCACCGACGGCCGCGCCCTCGGCGTCCTCGGCGAGCCGGGCGTGAACGTCCTGGCCCTCAACCTCGCGCTCGACCGCGCGTCCTCCTCGACCTCCGGCGGTGCGCGATGACCACCCGCTCCGATGCGTCCCTGCTGACCCCCGACGTCCTGCGGCCCGCGCTGCTGGACAGCCTGCGCAAGCTCGACCCGCGCGTGCAGGTCCGCAACCCGGTGATGCTCGTCGTCGAGGTCGGCGCGGTCATCACCACCCTCGTCTGGCTGCTCCAGGTCCTGGGCGTCCAGGTCGACGGCGGCGAGGGCGGCCAGGCCGGCTGGTTCACGTTCGTCGTGACGGTCTGGCTGTGGCTGACCGTCGTCTTCGCCAACCTGGCCGAGGCGCTCGCCGAGGGCCGCGGCAAGGCGCAGGCCGACACGCTGCGGGCGATGCGCACCGACACGGTGGCGCGGATGCAGGACGGCTCGCACGTCCCCGCGGCCGAGCTGCGGCCCGGCGACGTGGTCGTCGTCACCGCCGGCGAGGTCATCCCGGGCGACGGCACCGTCGTGCGGGGCATCGCCTCCGTCGACGAGTCCGCCATCACCGGCGAGTCCGCGCCCGTGGTGCGCGAGGCCGGCGGCGACCGCAGCGCCGTCACCGGCGGCACGCGCGTGCTGTCCGACGAGATCCTCGTCGAGATCACCCAGGAGCCCGGCGGGTCGTTCCTGGACCGGATGATCGGCCTGGTCGAGGGCGCCGCGCGCCGCAAGACCCCGAACGAGGTGGCGCTGGGCATCCTGCTGGCCGGCCTGACGATCGTCTTCCTCGTCGTCACGGTCACGCTGGCGCCGTTCGTGCGCTTCGCCGGCTCCACGGTCTCGATCGCCACCCTGATCGCCCTGCTCGTCGCCCTCATCCCCACGACGATCGGCGCGCTGCTCTCCGCCATCGGCATCGCCGGCATGAACCGCCTGGTGCGGCGCAACGTCCTGGCGCTGTCGGGCCGCGCGGTCGAGGCGTCCGGCGACGTCGACGTCCTGCTGCTCGACAAGACGGGGACGATCACGCACGGCAACCGCCGCGCCACGGCGTTCCTGCCCGCGCCGGGCGTCGACGAGCGCGAGCTCGCCGAGGCCGCCCGCCTGTCGTCCCTGGCCGACGAGACGCCCGAGGGCCGCTCGATCGTCGCGCTGGCGGACGAGCGCTTCGGCGCCGCGGACGGCGACCGCCCCGCACGCGACGCGCTGCCCGACGCGGAATGGGTGCCGTTCACCGCGCAGACGCGGATGAGCGGCGTCGACACCGGCGGCCGCCGGCTGCGCAAGGGCGCCGGCGACGCCGTGCTGCGCTGGGTGGACGAGCAGCGGCCGTCCGGCGACGCCGAGTTCGACCGCGTCCGCGCGGCGGTGGCGGAGCAGGCCGACCGCATCGCCCGCGACGGCGGCACGCCGCTGGCGGTCGCCCGCGACGAGCAGCTGCTCGGCGTCATCGGCCTGGAGGACGTCGTCAAGGACGGCATGCGCGAGCGCTTCGACCGCCTGCGGGCGATGGGCATCCGCACCGTGATGGTCACGGGCGACAACCGCCTGACCGCCGCGAAGATCGCGGAGGAGGCCGGCGTGGACGACTTCCTCGCCGAGGCGACGCCGGAGCGCAAGCTCGAGCTGATCCGCGAGGAGCAGGCCGGCGGGCGCCTGGTGGCGATGACCGGCGACGGCACGAACGACGCGCCCGCGCTGGCCCAGGCCGACGTCGGCGTGGCGATGAACACGGGCACCCAGGCCGCGCGCGAGGCCGGGAACATGGTCGACCTGGACTCCAACCCGACGAAGCTCATCGAGATCGTCGAGGTCGGCAAGCAGCTGCTCATCACCCGCGGCGCGCTGACGACGTTCTCGATCGCCAACGACATCGCGAAGTACTTCGCGATCCTGCCCGCCATCTTCGCCGGCGTGTGGGCCACCTCCGGGTCGGAGGGCCCGCTCGGCAAGCTCAACGTCATGGACCTGGGCTCGCCCGAGTCGGCGATCATCTCGGCGATCGTCTTCAACGCCCTGGTGATCCCGCTGCTGGTGCCCGTCGCGCTGCGCGGCGTGGCGTACAAGCCGGTCGGCGCCACCGCCCTGCTCCGGCGCAACATGCTGATCTACGGCCTGGGCGGCGTGATCGCCCCGTTCGTGGGCATCAAGCTCATCGACCTGCTCGTGCACGCCCTGGGGGCGTGACCGTGCCGTGAGCGCGCGCGGCCACCACACCGTCTACCTGGGGATGGCGCCCGGCGTCGGCAAGACGTACCGGGCGCTGGACGACCTGCGCCGGGCCCGCGACGGCGGGCGCGAGGCGGTCGTCGCGCTGCTCGAGACCCACGGCCGCGCGGAGACCGCCGCGCGCGCCGAGGGCCTGCCGACGCTGCCGCGCCGCACCGTCGCGCGCGGCAGCGTGGTGCAGGACGAGCTCGACCTGCCCGGCCTGCTCGCGTGGGCCGGGCGCGTGGTCGACGCGGGCGGCGGCCGGCCGCTGGCGATGATCGACGAGCTCGCGCACACGAACGCGCCGGGCCTGGAGCACGAGAAGCGCTGGCAGGACGTCGAGACCGCGCTGGTCGCCGGCATCGACGTCCTCTCCACCGTCAACGTCCAGCACCTCGAGTCGCTCAACGACCAGGTCGCGCGCCTGACCGGGGTGCGCGTGCGCGAGACGGTGCCCGACCGCGTGCTCGTCGACGCCGAGGACGTCGTCGTCATCGACCTGCCGCCCGCGGTGCTGCTGCAGCGGCTGCGCGACGGGCAGATCTACCCGCCGGAGCGCATCCCCGCGGCGCTGAACAACTTCTTCCGCATCGAGCGGCTGACCGCGCTGCGCGAGACCGCGCTGCTGCAGGCGGCCGAGGAGGTCGGCGCCCGCCGGGTCGGCTCGGCGCGCCCCGTCCGCCGCCGCGACGACGACGAGCGCCGGGCGGTCGACGAACGCGCCGGGATCGGCGCGACGGGCGAGCGACGGCTGGCCGACGACGTCGCCGAGGCGGTGCAGGAGCGCCTGCTCGTCCTCGTCTCGGCCGGCCCCGGCGGTCAGCGGGTGCTGCGCCGCGCGTGGCGCTCCTCCCGCCGGCTGCACGCCAAGCTCGACGCCCTGCACGTCCAGCGCCCCGGCCACGCGCGGACGCCCGGCGAGGACCGGCGGCTGGACGGCGTGCGCCGGCTGGCCGCTGCGCTCGGCGTCGAGCTGCTCGTCGAGGAGGACGACGCCATCGAGGACGCCGCCGAGCGCGTCGCCGCGACCCGCGGCACGACCTACGTCTTCCTGGGCGCGGGGCCGCCCGCCCGCGGCTGGCGCCGCCTGCGCGAGCCCCTGCCCATGCGCCTCGTCCGCCGGCTGCCCGGCGTCGACGTGCGGATCGTCGCCGACCGCGGCGACGGCCTGGAGAAGAAGCGACGGTCCCGGGAGGACCGATGACCCCCACCGTCCCCGTCCCCGCCGTCCTGCCGCTCGCGGACGTCATCCCGATCGCCGCCGCCCTGGCGCTGGGCCTGATCGCGGGCGCCGCGACGGTCCTCGCCGCCCGGCGCCGCGCGCGCCGCCGCGGCCGCTCGCGCATCCTGCTCGCCCTGCCGGGGGCGACGCTGTCGTGCGCCGCCGTCGACGCCGCGGCCCGCCTGGCGCACGCGGACGACGCGACCGTGGTGCCCGCCGCGCTCGTCGTCACCCCGTACGCGCTGCCGCTCGGCGGCGCCGCGGCGCCCGAGGCGGCCGAGCCCGCCCTGCAGCTGCTCGACGCCGCCGAGGCGCGGCTGCACCGGACGGGCGTGGACGTCGACCCGCGGCTGGTGCAGGGCCGCACGGTCCGCCACGCGCTGCGGCAGCTCACCACCGACGAGCCGTTCGACCGCCTGATCGTCCCGGCGGGCGACGGCGACCGGGGCCTGTCGGCGCAGGACGTCGCGTGGCTGCTGGCGCACATCCCCGGCGAGGTCGTGGTGCTGCGGGCCGGGGAGCCCGCCGCGGGCGAGGAGCGGCCGCCGCTGGCGCTGCCGCCGCTGACGGCGGGCCGCCGCGCCCGTGGGCCGGCCGCGCGCCGCCGGGTCGCCGCGCCGCGTGCCTGAGCGCCGGCGGGCGGCGGACTACCCTTGGCCGGTGCCGTCGCCTGCGCCCGGGGTCGCCGCCCCGCCCGACCCCGCCCGCGGCGCCGCCGTCGCCGTCGCCGGCGTCGTGGTCGCGACGCTCGCCGTCGAGGTGCTGAAGGCGTGGGCGCCGCCCGTCTCGCTCGGCGTCCTGTACGTGCTGCCGGTCCTGCTCGTCGCGACCCGCTGGGGCGTGTGGCTCGCGGTCGCCACCGCCGTGCTGTCGATGGCGGCGTTCAACTTCTTCGCGCTCGAGCCGCTCTACACGCTCGCGCTGGCCGACCGACGGCACTGGGCGGCCGTCGCGGTGCTGCTGGTCACGGCGGCGGTGACGGCGCGGATCGCCGAGGCGGGCCGGCGCGAGGCCGCCCGCGCCCGTGCCGCGCGCGACGAGGCCGACCTGGTCGCCGACCTGGCGCGCACCGTCCTGGCGGCCGACGGCCTGCGCGCCGGCCTGGACGCGGCGGGCGCGCGCCTGAGCCGGGCCACGGGCGCGACGGTGACCGTCGCGCTGGCCGACGAGCCGGCGGCGGGGCGCAAGGCGATCCCGCTCGAGGGCCCCGACGGCCCGGTCGGCGCGCTGCGCTTCCCGCCCGTCCTCGGCCCCGACGGCCGCGAGCTGCTGCGCCGCGTGGCGCCCGCGCTGGCCGCCCTCGTGCGCACCGCCGTCGAGCGGCGGCGGCTGGCGGACGAGGCGCTCGCCACCGAGGCGCTGCGCCGCTCGGACGAGGTGAAGACGACGATCCTGCGCGCCACGAGCCACGACCTGCGCACGCCGCTGACCCAGATCGCGGCGGGCGCCGCCGCGCTGCGCTCGCCGTCGCTGGCGCCGGAGGAGCGCGACGAGCTGGCCGCCGACGTCGAGCAGGGCAGCGACCGCCTGTCCGCGATGATCGACAAGCTGCTGGACCTGTCGCGCCTGGACGCCGGCGCCGCCCATCCCCGCGCGGCGCTCGTGGCGCTGGACGACCTGGTCCGCGACGCGGTCGACGACCTGGCCGCCGCGGCCGGGCGCGTGCGGGTGGACGTGGAGGAGCCGCCGCCCGTCGCGTGGGCCGACCCCGTCCACGTCACCCGGATCGTCGGCAACCTGCTGGAGAACGCGCTGGTCCACGGCGCCGACGAGCCCGTGCTGGTGCGGGTCGTGCGCCGCCGCGAGCGCGCCGTGGTGCGCGTCGTCAGCGCGGGCGGCGGCATCCCGCGCGACCGGCTCGAGCGGATCTTCGACCCGTTCGAGCGTGGCGACGCGCCCGCGGGCACCGGGTCGGGCCTGGGGCTGGCGATCGCCCGCGGGTTCGCCGAGGCCAACGGCGGCGCGCTGTACGCGGAGAGCTACCCGGGGCAGGGCGCGGCGTTCGTGCTGGAGCTGCCGGTCGCCCCGCCGGCGGAGGCGCGCCCGTGAGCGCCCCCGACCGCGCCGTGCTCGTCGTCGACGACGAGCCGCGGATCGTCCGCGCCCTGCGCGTGCTGCTGCGCGACGCGGGCTTCGCGACGATCGAGGCCGGCACCGTCGCCGACGCCCTCGACCGCGCCGCCCTGCACGCGCCGGTGGCGGCGATCGTCGACGTCATGCTGCCCGACGGGTCCGGGATCGACGTCGCCCGCGGCCTGCGCGAGTGGAGCGACCTGCCGATCCTGATGCTCTCCGCCCAGGACGACGAGGACGGCAAGGTCGCCGCCCTCGAGGCCGGCGCCGACGACTACGTGACGAAGCCGTTCGGCCCGCGCGAGATCGTCGCCCGGCTGCACGCCGCGCTCCGCCGCACCACGCCCGAGGGGCAGGAGCCCGTCGCGCGCGTCGGCGGCCTCGAGATCGACCTGGCCGACCACCGCGTCAGCCGCGACGGCGTCGAGATCCACCTGACCCGCACCGAGTTCGCGCTGCTCCGCGAGTTCGTCCGCAACCGCGGCAAGCTGCTCACCCACCAGCACCTGCTGCTGCACGTGTGGGGCGCCGCCTACGCCGACGACACCGCCACGCTGCGCACCCACATCGCCAACCTGCGGCGCAAGGTCGAGACTCCCGACGGCCCGCGGATGATCCGGACCGAGACCGGGGTCGGCTACCGGCTGGTGGTCTGAGGCTCAGCGGCGCGGGCCGATGCGGCACAGCTCGTCGCGCCGCACCCAGCCCCGGACGTCGCTGGCGTCCGCGATGACGTACGCCCACCGCCGCCGGCGGTCCCAGCGGCGGATCAGCGGGCGTAGGCGTAGACGTGGCCGTCGGCGCCGTGCCGGCCGCCGAACGCGCGGATCGTGACCGACCGCCGGCCGACGTACGCCGCGCCGCCCACGGCGACGGAGCCGAAGGCCCCGCGCTGCGCGGCGGTGACGATCCGCACCCCCTTCGGCACGACCAGGCGCACGTCGCGGTGCTCGCCCTTCGGGATGTGGACCGTCCGGTAGACGAGGACGGCGCCCGCCGGCAGGCGCTGGCCGACGTGGATGCCGGTGCCGGGCAGGGCGACGGGCGTCGTCCGGCGGGCCCAGGTCTTCTGGGGGCTGACGACCGGGGCGGCGGCGGTCGCGACGGCGGGGCCGGCGGCGAGCGCGAGGACGGCGACGGCGAGCGGGCGGGAGGCGGGACGGGGCACGGGGTCTCCTGGGGTCGGGGCGGCCGGCGGACCTCTCACGCAGAGGACGTCCGTGGGCGCCGGGATGCACGCATGTTCCTGCACGGGATCCCGCGCGTCCACGGCGGACGAGGCGGCCGGGCGCGCCATCCCGCCGAGCGAGCGGGAGCGCGCCAGTCGGCGGGTGGTGGCGCTCCGGGGTGCACACTCTGGGCATGGCCCGGACCCCCCGCCCGACCGCGCACGCCGCGGCCCGTCGCCCCGCCCGCCCGGCGGCGGCGCGTTGAGCGCTCCCGCCGGGCCGGGGCCCGCCGCAGGGGCCACGGCGCCGTCCCCCGCCGACGGCGGCCGGCCCCCCGGCCGGTACGACGGGACGAAGCACGCCGCGCAGGTCGGCGCGGGCGCGGGCGCGCTGACGGTCGGCGCGCTCGGCGTCGTCTTCGGCGACATCGGCACGAGCCCGCTCTACGCGATGAAGACGGTCTTCACGGCGGACGACGGCGCCGTGACGCCGACGCGCGGCGACGTCCTCGGCGTCGTCTCGCTCATCCTCTGGCTCTCCACGCTCGTCGTGTCCGTCAAGTACGTGACGCTCGTCATGCGGGCCGACAACGACGGCGAGGGCGGCATCATGGCCCTCATCGCGCTGGTCCAGCGGCTCAAGCTCCGGGGCCGGGCGGGCGCGTGGCTGCTGGCAGCGGGGCTCATCGGCGCCGCGCTGTTCTACGGCGACGGCGTGATCACCCCCGCGGTGTCCGTCCTGTCGGCCGTCGAGGGGATCGAGGTCGCGGCGCCGCACCTGGAGCACCTGGTGGTGCCGCTCGCGCTGGCGGTCATCGCGGGGCTGTTCGCGATCCAGCGGCTGGGGACCGGGGCCGTGGGCCGCCTGTTCGGGCCGGTGATGGTGGCGTGGTTCACGATCCTGGGCGTGCTCGGCGTCGTGCAGGTGGCCGGGCATCCCGAGGTGCTGCGGGCGGTCTCGCCCACGTACGGCGTCGCGTTCTTCGTCGACCACCCGGGGGTCGCGTTCATCGCGCTCGGGTCGATCGTCCTGGTCCTGACGGGCGCCGAGGCGCTCTACGCCGACATGGGCCACTTCGGCCCCGGGCCCATCCGGCGCGCGTGGTTCCTGGTGGTCTTCCCCGGCCTGGCGCTGAACTACCTGGGCCAGGGGTCGCTGATCCTGGAGGACCCGTCGGCGGTCCAGAACCCCTTCTACCTGCTCGTCCCGAACTGGGGCCGCGTGCCGATGATCGTGCTGGCGACGCTCGCCACCGTCATCGCGTCGCAGGCGCTCATCTCGGGCCTGTTCTCCGTCACGCGGCAGGCGGTCACCCTGGGCCTGCTGCCGCGCCTGACGATCCGCCACACCTCGGAGCACGAGATCGGCCAGGTGTACGTGCCGGTCGTCAACTGGGGCCTGTTCGTCGCCGTCGTCGCGGTCGTCCTGGGCTTCGGGTCGTCGGCCAGCCTGGCGTCGGCGTACGGGATCGCGGTGACGGGCACGTTCGTCCTGACGACGGTCCTCTTCGCCGTGATCGCCCGCCACCGCTGGCGCACCCCGCTGCGCCTGCTCGTGCCGGGGATCGGCGCGCTGCTCGTCGTCGACGTGGCGTTCTTCGCGGCCAACCTGACGAAGGTCGCGCACGGCGGCTGGTTCCCCCTCGTCGTCGGCGCCGTGGTCTTCGCCGTGCTGACGACGTGGCGCCGCGGCTCGATCGCCGTCACCGCCAACCGCATCGAGGAGGAGGGGCCGCTGCGCGCCTTCGTCGAGGACGTCCACGCGACGGAGGCGACGCTGCACCGGGTGCCCGGCACGGCGGTCTTCCTGAGCGCCGACCGGGACACCACGCCGCTCGCGCTGCGGGCGAACGTCGAGCACAACCGGGTGCTGCACGAGCACGTCGTGATCGTGTCGGTCGTCACCACGCGGGTGCCGCACGTCCCGCCGGCGGAGCGGATCGACGTGGACGACCTGGGCTACGCCGACGACGGCATCACGCACATCACCGCGCGCGTCGGGTTCCAGGACCAGCCCGACGTGCCCGCCCTGCTGCGGCTGGCGCACGACCGCGGGCCGGAGGCGCAGGTCGACGTGGACCGGGCGACGTTCTTCGTCTCGCGCATGACGATCGTCCCGACGGCGGATCGCGGGCTGGCCCGCTGGCGCAAGCGGCTGTTCGTGGCGATGGCGCGCAACGCCGCCAGCCCCGTCGACTACTTCAGGCTGCCGGTCGACCGGACGGTCACGCTCGGGTCGTCGATCGGGCTGTAGCGCGCGCCCCCGCCCGACGTGTGCGCCGTCCACGCGGCGGCGGGAGCGGCGATCCGCCGTCCTCAGGAACCCGTGAGGCGGCTGCGCTAGCGTCCGCGCATGTCCACGAAGAAGCGCAAGCCGAAGCCGAAGCGATCAGGCAGCCCCGGGCACAAGCGCCCCGCGGTCGCGGCCCCGCCGACCGAGCTGACCTTCGACCGCATCGGCAAGCCCGAGATCGACCGCATCCTGCGCGAGCAGATCGGGATGACGCTCGCGACCGCCCTCGAGCGCTCGTCCGTCCCGGCGGTCCAAGCGTTCGTCGACGAGCTAGAGGCCGAGGACGACGCGGTCAACGCCGTCCGCGAAGTAGAGGCCGAGCTGGGCATCGAGCCCGGTACGGGCGAGATGCCCGAGCTCGAGCCGGAGCAGGAGGTGCAGCTGCTCCGCGTCGACGCCGACCAGGAGCGCCAGATCTCCGAGGTCGACAAGCGCCTGATCGCGATCTGCCGCGAGGCGATGGTCGCGCTGGAGCGCCGCGCCGTGCGCGCCGAGAAGGAGCTGGAGGGCGCGCAGCGCACCGCCGAGCGGGCCGAGACGCAGGCCGCCCGCCACGAGCGGCGTGCCGAGGAGCGGGTGGCCGAGGCGCAGGAGCTGCGCGGCAAGCTCGAGGTGGCCGAGGCCGAGCTGGCCGAGCTGCGCGCCGAGCTGGAGCGGGCGCGCGCCCGCGGCGAGCGCCTCGAGCACGAGCTGGAGGAGGCGCCCGACCCCGAGACGGTCGACGCGGCCGGCGCCGGCGCCGTCGAGGAGCTGCGCGCGCGCCTGAAGGAGCGCGAGGAGCTGTTGGTCGAGGCGCACGCCGAGCACGAGCGGCTGGAGGTGGCGCTGGACGCGGCCCGCCGCGAGGCGCTGCGGCTGCACCGCGAGATGGAGGGGATCGAGGAGGACGACGAGGCGGGCGAGGAGGAGCTGCCCGAGGTCGAGACCGTCCTGCAGGCGGTGGAGGAGGCGCAGAAGCGCTGCAAGCACCTCGTCTTCACCGAGCGCGCGTTCGAGACCGCCGAGGACTCCCCGTTCTGGCGCCCCGACATGGTCCTGGCCGACCTGCTCAAGCTCGACAAGGTCGCCGAGGCCTACGAGCGGCCCGAGGGCATCGGCCAGCCCGTCGGCCAGTACGCCCAGGACCTGGGCCTGGACTGGCGGTCCGGCGTCGGCGAGGTCTGGTACGGGATCCACCCGAACGACTACCACTTCTCCCACGACGGCCAGACGCTCCGCGTCGCCGAGCACGTCCGCGTGGCGAACGGCTCCGGCGCCCAGCGCTGCGCCCGCATCTACTGCGCCTTCCACCCCGGCTCCGACCAGGAGGGCGACCTGCCGCGCGGGGTCTACGTGGGGCCGGTCGGGCGGAAGCTGCCGGACTCGACGACGGGGTGAGGGGCCGGGCGCGTTCTGGTTGGGGCGGGCCCGGGGTGGGATGCGCCGGACGTGTTCCGGCTGAGGGCCGGATGGCGGACCCGAGCCGGAACGCGCCGCGGGGGCAGGACGGGTTCCGGCTGAGGGCCGGATAGCGGACCCGAGCCGGAACGGGCCGCGGGGGCGGCCGCCTGTTCCGGCTGAGGGCCGGATGGCGGACCCGAGCCGGAACGCGGCGCGGGAGCCGAACGGGTTCCGGCTGAGGACCGGATGGCGGACCTGAGACGGAACGCGGCGCGGGGACCAGACGGCCCGGCCGGGTCGAGGCGGTGGCGGGCCGGCCGCGCGTTCCGTCCCACGCTGCGGCGGGGCACCCTTCGTGTTCCCGGATCGAGCGGTATGCGCTCGTCTGGTCCACCTCGCCCGAAGGGTCGGCGGGTCGGGGGCCGAACGCGCGGCCGGCGCGCGCTCGGGACGCAGGCCGTCCGCGCCCCCGGGCGTCCCGACGGCGTCCGTCGCGTGCGCGTCGCTCGATCCGCCGACCGCCGCGCATGCTTCGGCTGTCTCGGCCCCCCCACCGCCGCGGCCGCGACCCCGCGCCGCGTCGTCCGTCACCCGCTCGTGCCGGCCCCGGTTCGTCCGTCCGCCGACCGGTCACCTCCTTGGCCCGCAGGGCCGGGTCGCCCTCGGGCCGGGCCCGCCGGGCCCGCGGGGCCGGGTCGTCCTCGCGCCCGGCCCGCCGGACCCGCCCGGCCGGTTCGCCGCGCCGCCCGTTCGCCCACGGAGCGCGTTCCCGCCGTCCGATCGCCCCCCGCCAGCCGGTCCCGCGCGGGCCCTCGCTCCATCGACCTCCGCTACTGGACCTCCGCACCCAGACCTTCCCTCTCGGACCTCGGCCCACGGACCTCCGCTCCCGGACCTCCGCCCCGGACCTCCGCTGCGCACCCCCACGCCCGGCAGGGCCGAGCCCGCGTGCCACGCAGATCGCCCTGGCCGAGGAGGCGGCCCGCGGCGACCGCGGCGGTCTGTCATGGGCGTCGCCGTCCGCGCCTCCTCAGCCGCTACGAATCCCGCCGCGCAATACACGTGTATGGTGCCCCGCATGCCCGCCATACAGCTGTATTGTCGAGACGTGCCCGCTCCCGCCGAGGACCGCCGTGCCGAGCTGCTGGACGTGCTGCTGCGGCTGATCGCCGAGCGCGGCCTCGAGGGCGCCACGATCCGGGCGCTCGCCGACGCCGCCGGCGTGTCGGTCGGCGCCGTCCAGCACCACTTCCGCACGAAGGACGACCTGCTGCTGTCGGCGTTCCGGCGCACGGGGGAAGATCTGGAGGCCCGGGCCGACCGCATCGGCCGCCGCGCGCTGTCCGCCCGCGCCGCCGTCCGCGGGATCCTGCTCGAGCTGCTGCCGCTCGACGCCCGCCGCGAGGCCGAGCTGCGCGTGGGACTGGCGTTCGCCGCCCGCGCGATGACCGTGCCGGCGTTGCGCGCCGAGCTGGCCTCCGACCTGGAGGAGCTGCGCGCGGGCCTGGCGGAGGGCTTCGCCGCCGCGAAGGTCGAGGACCCCCGCGCGGCCGCCACCGCCGCGATGGCGCTGGTCGACGGCCTCGCGACGCAGCTGCTGTTCGCGGACGCGGGCGCGCCGACGCCCGACGAGGCGATCGCGGCGGTCGACGCGCACCTGGACCGCGTCCTGACGCGCCGGCGCGGGCGGCGGTCGTGAGCGCCCGCCACGTCCCGCGGCCGACGTCTGCCGCATCAGCTGCCGGCGCCGCTCGCGCCCCGCGCCTGCTCGACGTCGACGCGCTCCGCGGCTTCGCCCTCCTGGGCATCCTCGTCGTCAACAGCACGTTCTTCGCGTCGGCCTTCGCGATCTACGAGGTCGCGGACCCGGCGTTCTCCGGGCCCCTCGACGACCTGGGCCGCTGGATCGTCGCGGTCCTCTTCACGTCGAAGTTCTACGTCCTCTTCTCGTTCCTCTTCGGCTACAGCTTCACGCTGCAGATCGACGCGGCCGGGCGGGCCGGGGCGCCGTTCGTCCCGCGCTTCCTGCGGCGACTGCTGGGGCTCTTCGCGATCGGCGCGGCCCACGCGGTGCTGCTGTGGCAGGGCGACATCCTCACGACGTACGCGGTGCTGGGCCTGGTGCTCCTCGCGCTCCGTGGCCTGTCGCCGCGCCGGGCCGTGCGGATCGCCGGCGGGATCGTCCTGCTCTCGGCGCTGTTCTTCCTGGTCGCGGGGCTCGACGAGGCCGCGCGGGGCGCGACGGCCGACACCGCGGAGCGGATCCGCGGGGCGACGGACGCCACGGCGTACTGGCGCGGCAGCGTCGGCGACGTGATCGCGCAGCGCCTGTCCGAGATGCCGGCGACCGCGGCGCTCCTCCTGCTGCTGCAGGCGCCCTCGGCCCTGGCGATGTTCCTGCTCGGCCTGGCCGCCGGCAAGGTGCGCCTGTTCGCGCGGACGGACGAGCTGCTGCCCGTGCTGCGGCGCGTGGCGGCGGTGTGCCTGCCGGTCGGCGTCGCGGCCGGCGGCCTGTACGCCGCGATGACGCTCGGGCAGGCGGGGACGCCGACGGCCACGTTCGGGGCGACGGTCGACGTGCTCGGGTCCCCGGTCCTCGCGACGGGATACGTCGCGGCGCTGCTGCTGCTCTTCCGCACCGCCCGCGGCGGCCGGCTGCGCGCCGCGCTGGCGCCGGCGGGCCGGATGGCGCTGAGCAACTACGTGCTGCAGTCCCTCGTGCTAGCCCTGCTCTTCACGGGCTACGGCCTGGGGTTGGTCGGGCACCTGGGGCCGCTCGTGGTCCTCGGCGTCTGCGCCGCGATCTTCGCCGGGCAGCTCGCCCTGAGCGCCTGGTGGCTCGGCCGCCACCGCTACGGCCCGATCGAGTGGGCGCTGCGGGCGTTGACGACGTGGTCGTGGCCGCCCTGGCGGACGGCGCGCGCCGCGGCGAGCTGAGGGGCGGATCGGCCCCCGTCGTCCGAGCTTGGGTCGCCGGGGTGGGGGCGAGGAGAGCCGGGGCGCGCGCCGCGGACCGCGCGTCCCGCCCCAACCGGCCCCGCGCGCCCCCGAGTGTTCCCGGATCGCGCGCTATCCGCGCGTCTGTTCCCCCTCGCGGGCCGGCCGGGGCAGCATGGGACGGAACGCGCGGCCGACGCACCGCTCGCCCGGTCTCGCTGCGCTCGCACCCGACAGGTCGGGGGCGGGTGGGCCCGCGTTCGTCCCACGCGGTCCCCGGCCCGGAGGGTGTGGGACGAATCCGGGGCTAGAGCCCGCTTTCGTCCCACTCGATCCTCGGGGCGGGACGGTCGGGATCGAATCGTGGCTGGGGCCGCCGCGCGCGCCCCGCCGCACTCGGCCGCGCCTGGCTCGCGCCGCGCCCGATCTCCCCCCGCCCCTCAGCGCTCCGGCACGGCGACCCGGTCGCCTTCGCCGATCTCGCGCACCACCCGCGCCGGGCTGCCGACCGCGACGACGCCGGTGGGCAGGTCGCGCGTGACGACGGACCCGGCCCCGACCACGGTGTCGTCGCCGATGGTCACGCCGGGGCAGACGATCGTGCCGGCCCCGAGCCACACGTTGTCGCCGATGGTGATCGGGGCGCCGGACTCCCAGCCGGCGCGCCGCGGTCCGGGATCGATCGGGTGCGTCGCGGTCAGCAGCTGGACGCGGGGGGCGATCTGGCACGCGCGGCCGATGCGCACCGCGGCGACGTCCAGCACGAGCAGGTCGAAGTTGACGAACGTGCCGTCACCGATCGTGATCGGTGCGCCGTACTCGCAGCGGAACGGCGGGCGGACGACCACCCGCTCTCCGACGCCGCCGAGCAGCTGCCGGAGCAGCGCGTCCCGCCCCGCGTCGTCGGCCGCCGGCGCGCCGTTGTACCGCTCCAGCAGCTCCTGGGCCCGGACGTAGTCGGCCTCCAGGTCCGGGTCGTCGGCGACGTACAGCTCGCCGGCCAGCATGCGGTCCTTCATGCGTCCCATCCGCCCATCCTGGCGCTCGCGGCGAGGCCGTGTCGCCGGTCGCCCCGGCGTCGTCGCCCCGCCGCGGCGAAGCGCGTCCCGTCCCGCCCCCTTACGCCGTCGCGGCCGGGCGTGTCGCGGGTCGCCCCGGCGTCGTCGTCCCGCCCCGCCCCCTACGCCGTCGCGGCCGGCCGTGTCGCCGGTCGCCCCGGCGTCGTCGCCCCGCCGCAGCGAAGCGCGCGCTTCCCGCCCTACGCCGTCGCGGGCCGCTCGAGCTCGGCGTTGAACGCCTCGGCGGCCTCGCGGATCCCCTCCCCGTGGTGCGGGGCGAGGATGGCGCGCACGTGCCACCAGTACCGGCGCGGCGAGTGGCCGGGGAGCACCGTCGCGGCGAGGGTGCGCAAGACGTACGGGAGCGCCGCGAACGGCCGGCACGCCAGCGCGACCGCCGGCCCGTGGTGGGCGGCGAGGTAGCGCTCCTGGTTGCGGTGCAGCTCGATGATCCGTCGCCGCGCGCCGTCGCCGGTCGACAGGCCCTCGTGGTGGATGCACTGCGCGGCGGGCACGTGCAGCGTGTGCCAGCCGGCGTCGGCCAGGCGGCGCTGCAGGTCGACCTCGTCGCCGTACACGAAGTACTCGGGGTCCAGGTGGCCGATCGTGGCGGACGCCTGGACGCGGACGAGCAGGCACGCCGACTGGCACCAGTCCACCCGGCGGGTCTGGCGCGGCGACTTGCCCGACTGCACGACGAGCGCCTTGTGCAGCAGGAACGCCTGGGCGAGCGTGGTGCCGAAGCCGGGGAAGCGCCACGCGGAGGGCTGCTCGTGGCCGTCGGGGCGCAGCAGCGCGGCGCCGGCGCACGCGGCCTTGGGATCGCGCTCGAGGGCCGCGACGAGCTCCTTCGTCGCGCCCGGCCGCAGCTCGCTGTCCTCGTTGAGCAGCAGGGCGAAGCGGCCCGACGCCTCGTCGAGCAGGCGGGAGTCGTTCGCGGCCTTGCCCTCGCGGCGGGGGAGCGCGATCACGCGGGCGCCCACGGGGTGCTCGCGGGCGATCCGCACCGAGTCGTCCGTGGAGGCGTTGTCGAGGACGAGCACCTCGGTCGGGCGCTCGAGCAGGCGCTGCTCCAGGGCGATCGCGTCCAGGCACGCCGGCAGGAACTCCGCGCCGTTGGTCCCGACCACGCAGAAGGTGACGAGCGGGGACTGGGCCGTCGGGGGCACGCGTGCACGGTACCGACGAGGGGGCCCGTCCGGCAGACTGCACGCGATGCACCGACGGAGCGGAGGGTGACTCGTGCCCGAACCCGGTGACCTGATCGGCGGCCACCGCGTCCTGCGCCAGCTCGGCCAGGGCGCGATGGGCACCGTCTGGCTGGCCGAGCACGTGACGCTCGGCCGGCAGGTGGCGCTCAAGCTGCTCCAGCACGGCCTGGCGGACGACCCGTCGTTCCGCGACCGCTTCGAGCGCGAGGCGCGGCTGGCGGCCCGGCTGGACCACCCCAACGTCGTGCCGGTGTACGACGCGGGCACCGACCCCGCGGGGCTGTGGCTGACGATGCGCTACGTCGAGGGCGAGGACCTGCGCCGCCGGCTGACCCGCGCGCGGCAGCTGACGGACGGCGGCGCGCCGGCCGACGGGGTGGAGCGCCCCGCGGGCCTGCCGCCCGAGGAGGCCGTGCGCATCGTCGAGGCGGTCGCCGCCGGCCTGGACCACGCGCACGCCCGCGGCATCCTGCACCGCGACGTCAAGCCGGGCAACGTCCTGCTGGAGGAGGCGCCGGGCGCCGCGAGCGCGGACGGCCTGCCGCCGTTCGGCCGCGTGCTGCTGGCGGACTTCGGCCTGACGAAGGAGCTCGACGGCGCCGGCGACCTGACGCAGACCGGGATGCTGCTCGGCTCGGCGGACTACATGGCGCCCGAGCAGATCGAGGCGCGGCCGCTCGACGCGCGCGCTGACGTCTACGCGCTCGCGGCCATGCTCTACGTGGCGCTGACCGGCCGGCCGCCGTTCGAGGGCGCGACGATGGCGAAGCTCTTCGCGCACGTCAACCGGGAGCGGCCGACGGTCTCCGCCGTCGTGCCCGACCTGGCGGCGTTCGACGCAGTCATCGCGCGGGGCATGGCGCAGGATCCGGAGGACCGTCCCGCGTCGGCCGGCGAGCTGGCCGCCGCGGCGCGCGAGGCGCTCGCGCAGGACGATCCGCAGGCGACGGTCGCGTTCCCCGCGCCCGTAGCGCCACGCCGGCCGACGCCGCCGGGGGCGGTGCCGCCCGCGCCGCGGATGCGGGACGAGGCGACCGGCGAGCGCACGCGCGTGGCGCCGCCGGCCGACCGCACCCGGGTGGCCCCGACGCCGCCGGCCGGCCCGCGGGCGGCGCGCCCCGGCGGCGGCGTGCCCCCGGTCGACCCGGCGGCGCCGCCGCGGCAGGGCGCGAGCCGCTGGCTGCTGCCCGGCCTGGCCGTCGCGGCGCTGCTCGTGGCGCTCGCGGTCGTCGTCGTGCTGGGGCTCCGGCCCGGGGACGACGGGGACGACGCGCGGGCCGACCGCGGCGACCGGACGACGACCCGGGAGCGCACCCGCACGCGGACGCAGCGCGCCACCACGGCGCAGGCGCCCGCGAGCCCCGAGACCACGCCGACGGAGGCCACGCCGCCGCCGACCACCACCGGGCCGTCCCCCGACGGCGGCGAGCGCTCCGTGCGCGGCGGCGGCACCCTCGCGCCCGGCGCGCCCGACGGCGACCCCGGGTCCGGCGCCCCGCTCCCCGGCGACGGCGGCGCGGCGACGTACACCGCGCCGGACGGCTCGTGGCGGGCCCTGCTCGCCGAGCCCGGCAACGGCTGGCGGTCGCCGACCCGCACGTCGCAGAGCGGCGGCGCGCTCTTCCGCCTGCGCCAGCGCGGCCCGGACGGCCGGCTGATCCTCGTCGACCACACGCCGTCGCAGCCGGCGCGCTTCGACACCGGCCCGGGCGTCCTCGAGACGCGCACCCTCTCCGGCACCCGCTTCGGCGACGTGCAGGCGTACCGCTTCAAGGACGCCCGCATCGGCTCGATCCCGGAGTGCGCGTCGCTCGAGTGCGTCGACGTGCCGCTGAACGAGGGCGAGGGCGGCCCGGGCTGGGGCGTCCTCGTCGCCGCCCCGACCCCCGACGAGGCGTGGGGTCTGGCCGACCGGGTCGCGCGGACCCTCGCGCCGAGCTGAGGGCGAGAGCATGTGCGACGTCCTGAGCGCCGTCTTCGAGGTCACGTGGCCCGAGCGCCGCGGGTGGGCGCGGTGGCTGTGGGCCGTTGCGCCCGTGGTGGTCGTGGCGGCGGGCGCGGTCGCGGCGTACCTGACGCTGGCCTGAGCGCGGGCGGGCAGCGCGGAAGCGGGTGCGGTCGGCGGCGCGGAGCCGGGCCGTGGTCACGGTGTTCCGGGGCGATGAAGCCGTTGGGGCGGCGGCCGCCGAAGTCGGGGGCGCGTGCGGGCGAGTTCGCTTCCTGGCCGCAGGTAGCGGCCAGATCGCGAACTCGGTCGCCCTCGCCCGGCCCGCGCGCCGTCAGCCGACGCGCACGTGCCGCGCCGCCGCGACCGCCAGCCGGCGGGCGGCGCGCGCGTCGGGGGTGGCCGCCACGAGCAGGACGCCCCCCGACGCGCCGTTCGCCGGGATCGCGGCGCAGACCCCCGTCCGGCACATCGCGTAGCGGCCCCCGGTGAAGACGCCGCCGCGCGTGCGGCCCAGGCGCGGCAGGCGGACGGAGAACCCGGCGCCGGCCGCCGGGCCCAGGACCGCCGTCCGGCCCGGCAGGTGCTCGACGACGAGGCGCGCGCCGTCGGCCCGTCGCAGGCGCGTGAGGACCCGCGCGCCGCGCTCGAGCTCCTGCGTGGCCGTCTGCCGCCAGCCGGCGGCGACGGGCAGATCGAGCGTCCACGCGCCGCCGCCGAAGCGCCGGTAGCCGTCCGGGACCGGCGGGGCGGGCGGGGTCGCGGCGGCGTACGGCGCGCGGCCACCGACGGCCGGAGCGTCCGGGCCGGCCGCCGCGTCGGCCGTGGGGCCTGCGGCCTCGGCCGTGCCGTCAGCCGTGTCGGCGGCGCCCGTCGCCGAGCCTCCGGGGGCGGGGGGCCTGGAGGCCCCTGTAGCCGCGGCGGTCGCGCCGGACCCCCGCGCGGCCGCGCCGGCGGGAGCGGCGCCGGGCGCGTCGGCGCGACGCGCGTCCTGCCCGGCCCCGGTGTCGTCGCCCGCGTCGCGCGACGCGGAAGCGCTCGCCGAGGGACCCGCGCCCGGCCGGGTCGCGGTCCCTCCACGGGCGTCGGCCCGGAGCGGCGTCGACGCCGGGGGCGACGTCCGATCGGCCGCCGGGCGGTCGCCGACCCGGTCGACGGCCGCGTACGCGCCGCCGAGCACGACGAGCAGGCCGCCGGCGGCGAGCGGCACGGTCCACCGCGCGCGCCGGGCGGGTGCGCGCCACAGCGCCTCGCGCGTCGCCGGCGCGGGATCCCGGTCGCCCGCTCCCAGGGTCGGGGTCGGCGCGCCGGCGGCGCGTCCGCTGGCGGCCGCTTCGCCCGCGCCGACGGCGCCGACGGCCGCGCTCGCACCGACGGTCCCACCCGCGCCGCGGGCCCGGCTCGCGCCGGACGCCGCGCCCCCGCCGACCGCCTCGCCCGCCCCGAAGGTCCGGCCCACGTCGGCGCCCCGGCCCACGTCGGCGACCGCCCCGACCGCCGCGGCTCCCGCGGCGACCTCGGCCGGCGTGGCGGGTCGCACGACGGCGCGCGCGACCGCCGCCCGCGACGCTGCGGCGCGGCCCAGCGCCTCGCGCGCCGCGCGGGCGACGGCGCCCGCGGTCGACGGCCGCGCGGCGGGGTCCGGGTCCGTGGCCGCGGCGACGACGGCGTCGAACGCCGTGCCCAGGCGCGGCACCACAGCCGAGGGTCGCAGCCCGGTCGTGCGCCCGGCCGCCGTGCTCGCCGCGTCCCGGTCGGGCGCGTCCCCGGCCGCCGTGGGCGAGGCGGACGCGGCCCCGCCCAGGGTCGGTCCGGCGCCGCGGCCCGCGGCGACCGCCGCCGGTTCGGGCGCCACGCCCGTCAGCGCCTCGAACAAGACGCACCCCAGGGCGTGCACGTCGGCGGCGACCGTCGGCTCTGCGCCGCGGAGCTGCTCCGGGGCGGCGTAGCCGGGCGTCCCGCCGACGGTCGGGCGGGGGGAGCGCCCGAGGGCCGGGTCATCCAGGTGCGGGATCGCCGCGCCGACCGCGGCCGTCGCCGTGCCGCGCTCCGGCGCGGCGCCGTTCCCCGGCGCGGCGCCGTTCCCCGGCGCGGCGCCGGATCCGGCCCACGGCGGCCCGCCCGGCGGGCGGCCCGCGGCGTCGGCCAGGCCGAAGTCCGCCAGCTCGGCGTGCATGCGCCGCCCCGGACGGTCCTCGACCAGGACGTTCCCCGGCTTGACGTCGCGGTGGACGAGCCCCGCGGCGTGCGCGACATCGAGGGCCGCGGCGACCTGCTCGACGATCTCGACGGCCTGCTCGGGGTCCAGGCTGCCGGTGCGCCGCAGCAGGACGCGCAGGTCGGGACCGTCGACGAGCCGCATCGCCAGCCACAGGCGGTCGTCGTCGCTGCCGTGCTGCAGCACCGTGACGACGTTGGGGTGGTCGAGGGCCGCGGCGATCCGCGCCTCGCGCAGGAACCGCCAGCGGAACGCCGGGTCGTGGGCGAGCGGCGGACCGACGACCTTCAGCGCCACCCGCCGCCCGAGCGCCACCTCGGTCGCCAGGAAGACGACGCCCGTGGCGCCGTGCCCCAGCTCGCGCTCGAGGAGGAAGCCCGCCAGGCGGTCTCCGGGTGCGGGCAGGGCGGGCACGTCCCGATCCCGTACGCCGCGCGCGGGCGCGGTCCTGCCGGACGGGCGTCGTCGTGCAGCCGCACGGGCTGGGCGCGTCCGCCGCCGTCGGCCGTCCCTCGCCCGCCACCCGCCGTCCCTCGCCCGCCGCCCGGCCTCGCCCGCCGCCCGGCCTCGCCCGCCGCCCGGCCCCGCCCGCCCGCCCGCCGCCCGTCCGCGGCCGGCCCCCGCCCCGCCGCTACCGTTCGCCCCCCGTGCACGTCCGGCTCGTCGACCCGTCCGCCTACACCCCGCCGTACGACCACGCCCTGGCGTCGGCCCTCGCGCGCGGCGGCGACCGGGTGACGCTGATGACGAGCGACTTCCCGTACGGCCGCGTCCCGCCGCCGGAGGGGTACGTCATCGAGCGGGCGTTCTACCGCCGCGCGGTCGGGCCGGCCGGGTCGCGGCTGCGGCGCGCGGCGAAGGTCGCCCAGCACGTGCCCGACATGCGGCGCCTGGCGCGGACGGCCCGCGACGCCGACGTCGTGCACTTCCAGTGGCTCGCCGTCCAGCACGTCGACGTCCGCCTGCTCCCGCGCGACCGGCCCGTCGTCCTGACCGCCCACGACGTGCTCCCGCGCGAGGCGCGCCGCGGCCAGCGCGACGCCCAGCGGCGGCTGTACGAGCGCGTCGACGCCACGGTCGTCCACTCCGCCCACGGCCGCCGCCGGCTGGTCGAGGACCTGGGCATCGATCCGGCGCGCGTCCACCTGATCCCGCACGGCGCGTTCCGCCACCTGACGACGCTGGAGCCGGCGCTGCTCCCCGCGCCGCTCGATCGGGTCAAGCGCCCCGTCGTCCTGTTCTTCGGGCTGCTGCGGCCGTACAAGGGCGTCGACGTGCTGCTCGAGGCGTGGCGTCGCCTGGCCGGCGACGGCGAGCCCGCGGCCGAGCTGTGGATCGTCGGCCTGCCGAAGATGGACGTCTCCGCCATGCGCCGGACCGCCCCGGCCGGCGTGCGCTTCGTCGACCGCTTCGTGGCGGACGAGGAGGCCGCGGCGTTCTTCGCCCGCGCCGACGCCGTCGTCCTGCCGTACCGCGAGATCGACCAGTCCGGCGTCCTCTTCACCGCCCTCGCGTTCGGCAAGCCGACGGTGCTGAGCGCCGTGGGCGGCTTCCCCGAGATCGCGCGCGAGGGCGCCGCCGAGCTGGTCCCACCCGGCGACGCGCCCGCCCTGGCGGACGCCCTCGGCCGGCTGCTGGGCGACCGTCCGCGCCGCGAGGCGCTGGCGGCCCGCGCGGCCGAGCTGGCGGCCGGGCCCTACTCGTGGGACGCGATCGCGGCGGCCCATCGGGCGGTGTACCGGGGGCTGCTGGACGGCTGAGCGCGGGTCGGGCCGGCCCGTGCTCGGGCGGTGCCGCCCGGGCACGGGCGGATCGGCCGGGTTTGGGGAACCCGGACCTGGGCAGCCAGGGGGGACGACGGACAGCTCGCTCGCGTCCGTCGTCCAACCCAAGGAGACAGCATGTCCACCAGCACCACCTCCGGCCGCGGCGACGCGGGCACGGCGGCCGGACGCAGCGGCTCGCGCCCTGTCCGCCTCAGCACCGAGACGAAGCACGCGTTCAAGACCACCGAGTTCGTCGCGATGGTCGTCGTGATCGTCGGCATCCTCGTCTCGGCGCTCGTCGTCAAGGGCGGCGACAGCGGGGACGACGAGTTCATCGCCCGGCAGGCGTGGCTCTACGTGTCGATCGTGGCCGGCGCGTACTTCATCAGCCGTGGCCTGGCGAAGTCCGGCAGCCGCGAGCCCTACTGGGCCGACGGCACGAACAGCGACCGCGGCGACGACCACCGCTGATCCCCACGCCCGGGCGCGACGCGCCCGGGCGTCGGCCGGTCGGGGGTGCGCCGCGCCCCCGACCGCGTCCGTCGTCCCCGCCCGCACGGGTGGCGACGGGCTGTCACACGCGCGGCGGCTGTCTCGTCGGGGAGGCATGAGCACCACCACCCACCCCGCCCCCGAGCCCCGCCTCGACGTCTTCGCCCACGCCAAGCCCGTCTACGCGGCGATGGCCCGCGTGGAGGAGCGCATCGACCTGGACCCGGTCCTGAAGGAGCTCGTCAAGCTCCGCGCGTCGCAGATCAACGGCTGCGCGTTCTGCCTCGACATGCACTGGGCCGCCGCGAAGGCCGCCGGCGAGCGCGACGTCCGCCTGGCGCAGCTCGCCGCCCACGCCGAGAGCCCGTACTTCGACGTCCGCGAGCGGACCGTGCTGGCGCTGACGGACGCGGTCACGCTCGTCTCCGAGACGCACGTCCCCGACGACGTCTGGGCGGCCGCCGCCGCGCAGCTCGACGAGGGCGAGCTGGCGAACGTCCTGCTGCAGATCGCCGCCATCAACTTCTGGAACCGCCTCGCGGTGGCCACGCGCATGGTCCCGGCCAGCTGGACGGCGGAGGGGTAGGGCCGGCGATGCCGCGACGCGACGGCGCGGACGCCCCGTCGGCGGGGCCCGTGCGCGAGACTCCGGCGCAGCCGACGATGCCGCGCGACGAGCACGAGGAGGACCCCCGCCGCGCGGCGTTCGCCGTCGCGTACCGCATGCTCGGCAGCGTCGCCGAGGCGGAGGACGTCGCCCAGGAGACCGTGATCCGGCTGGCGGCCACCGAGGACCCGGTCGAGAACGCCGCGGCCTGGGCCACCACCGTGGCCACGCGGCTGGCGATCGACGTCCTGCGCTCGGCCCGCGTCCGCCGCGAGGCGTACCCCGGGCCGTGGCTGCCCGAGCCGCTGCTCGAGGACCCGGGGCCCGGGCCGGCGGAGCGGGCGGAGCTGGCCGACACGCTGTCGCAGGCGCTGCTCGTCGCGCTCGAGCGTCTGACGCCGGTGGAGCGCGCGGCGTTCCTGCTGCGCGAGGTGTTCGACTACGACTACGCGCGCATCGCCGAGGTCATCGATCGCACGCCCGACAACGCGCGGCAGCTCGTCTCGCGCGCGAAGCGCCACGTCGCGGCGGGACGCCCGCGGTTCGACGCCGACGACGCGGCCCGCGAGCGGCTCGTCGCGCGCTTCCTGGCCGCGGCGGACGGCGGCGACCTGCAGGGCCTCGAGGCCGTGCTCGCCGAGGACGTCGTCCTGTGGGGCGACGGCGGCGGCGTGGTGATCGCGGCGAAGATCCCGGTGCGCGGCGCGGCGGCCGTCGCGCGGTTCCTCGTCCACACCCACCCGCGGCGCCGCGGCCGCCACGACGTGACGTTCGAGCCGGCCCGCGTCAACGGCCAGCCGGGGCGGATCCTGCGCCACGGCGACGGCACGATCGACGCGGTCTTCGCGTTCGACGTGGTCGACGGGCGCATCGCCGCGGTGCGGGTCGTGCGCAACCCCGAGAAGCTCCGGCACCTGGGGGCGCGGGGCTGAGGAGGCGGCTTCCCGGGCGGGCGGGGCGACTTCCTCGGAGGGCGCGGCGACTTCGCGGGAGGGCGAGACGGCGTTCCGGGCGGGCGCGGCGACTTCCCGGGAAGCCGAGGCGGGATGCGCAGGTGAGGCGACTTCGCGGGCAGCCGAGGCGACCTCCGGGAAAGCCGAGGCGAGATGCGCTGGTGAGGCGGCTTCCTGCGCTTCCCTCGACACGATCCGCCTCGCCAGCGGGATCCGCCTCACCTGGCCCGGGAATCCGCCTCGCCTCGGTCTGCGATCCGCCTCACCCAGGCCACAACCCGAATCGCCCGGCCCGCGCGATCCGTTTTGCCCGGCCCGCGCGATCCGTCTCACGCGGGCCGACGCCCGCCCTCTGGGTCCGCGCCCGCCGGCCCCGCGACGCGCGTCGCGGGGCCCCTCGATTCGCCTCCCCCGCCTCAGCGTCCCCACGGACGCGCCTCGCCGCGCCCGCGCGTCGCGCCCATCGCCCGCCCGCAGCTCGCCGCCTGCGGCTCGCCGCGCTCCGTGTCGCACCCGCGCCCCGCGCATCGCCCGCCCGCAGCTCACCGCCCGCAGCTCGCGCCTGCAGCTCGCCGCGCTCCGCGTCGCACCCGCGCCCCGCGCGCATCGCCCGCTCAGCCCGCCGTGCCGCGCAGCTCGGCCAGCCCGCGCCGCTGGCGCCCCTCCGCGTCGAAGTTCTCCGGCGCCAGCCAGGCCGCGAACCCGTCGCGCACCGCGGGCCACTCGCCGTCCAGGATCGAGAACCACGCCGTGTCGCGGTTGCGGCCCTTCACGACCTGGTCCTGGCGGAAGGTGCCCTCGTACGTGAAGCCGAAGCGCGCGGCGGCGCGGCGGGAGCGGGCGTTCAGCGCGTTGCACTTCCACTCGAGGCGGCGCATGCCCAGGTCGTCGAAGGCGTGGCTGGCGGCGAGGAAGATGGCCTCGGTCGCCGCCGGGGTGCGCTGGAGCGCCGCGCCGAACCAGATGTTGCCGATCTCGATGCGGCCCAGGGCGGGGGCGATCCGCAGGTAGGCGATCATGCCGGCGGCCCGGCCGGTCGCGGCGTCGACGATCGCGTAGAACCGCTGGTCGGTCGTCTCGTGCGCGTGCGCGCCGGCGTGCAGCCACCGGCCGAAGTCGTCCCGGTCGGCGAACGGGCCGAACGGCAGGTAGTCCCACAGCCGCGGGTCGCCCTCGTGCGCGGCCGCCCACAGGTCGTCCAGGTGGCGGACCTCGTGCAGCGGCTCCAGGCGCACCCGCTCGCCCGCGAGCACGTCGTCCCCCGGCGCGCGGGCGCCCTCCCAGTCGACCGGCGTGCCGAGCTCCGCGTCCAGGTCCATGTCGGGCGACGGTACCGACGGAGCCTCTGGGACGATCACCCCGTGCGCGCGCTGCACCTGCTGACCCTCGGCCTGCTCGCCTGGACCCACGCCGGCTGGGGCGTCTTCCTGCGCCTGGCCCGCCGCGCCGGCCTGGGCCGCGTGACGGACGGCCGCGAGGCCGCGCCGGCGCCGCCCGCCGGCCCGGACGCCCCGCGCGTGTCGGTGATCGTCGCCGCGTACGCCGAGGAGGACGCGATCGCCGCGACCGTCGAGCGGCTGCGTGCGCAGACGTACCCCGCCGACCGCGTGCAGATCGTCGTGGCCTGCGACGGCTCGACGGACCGCACCGCCGAGCGCGCCCGCGCCGCCGGCGCCGACCTGGTGCTCGAGCTGCCCCGCGGCGGCAAGCACCACGCGCAGGCGGGCGGCGTCGCGCGCGCGGACGGCGAGATCCTGGCCTTCTCCGACGCCAACACGCTGTGGCAGCCGGACGCGCTCGAGCAGCTCGTCGCGGCGTTCGCCGACCCGCGGGTGGGCTACGCGTGCGGTCGCGTGTCCTTCCTCGCCGGCGACGGCGCCACGAACCAGGAGGGCGCGTACTGGCGGCTCGAGATGGCCCTGCGCCGGCTGGAGAGCGACTGGTGGTCGGTCACCGCCGGCAACGGCGCGATCTACGCGCTGCGCGCCGAGCTGTGGCCGCGGCTGCGCGTGGCGTTCGGCCACGACCTGGCCCTGCCGCACCAGACCGTCCGCGCCGGCCTGCTCGCCGTCGACCGCCCGACGGCCCGGGCCAGCGAGCCGATGGTGCCCTCCATCGACGGGGAGTGGCGGCGCAAGCGGCGGATGATGAACCAGGCCTGGCGCGTGATCCTGCGCGGCGGCGAGGACGGCGGCCTGCGCGGCGGGCTCCTCGACCCGACCGGCCTGCCGCCCGCGTACCTGGCGGCGCTCGTGAGCCACCGCTGGCTGCGCTACGCCAGCCCGTTCCTGCACCTGATCGCGCTGCTGGCCGGCGTCGTCGCGGCCCGTCGCGGCCGCCTCCTGAGCCCGCACCGGCTGCTGCTCGCCGCGCACCTGTCCGTCGCGCTCGGCGCCGCCGCATCGACCCGCTGGCGCTGGCGGCCCTTCCTGCTGTGCCGGTACTACGTCTCGATGACGGCCTCGATCGCCGCCGGCCTCGGCGACCACCTGCGCCACGGCACCCCGGCCGGGTGGGATCCGGCGGAGGGCACCCGATGACCGCCGCCCCGGCCGCCGGCGTGCGTCCGTCCGTCCGCCCCCGCGCGACCCCGCGCCCCGCGGGCCGCCGCGGCCGGGGGTCGATCCCCACCGAGGGCACCCGATGACCGCCGCCCCGCGCGTCCACGACCTGACGGGCCGCGCGCCCGACGCCCACGCCGAGCTGCGCGCCCGGATGCGCGCCGACGGGCTGCGGGTCGGCCCCGACGGCGCGATCGCCCGGCCCGGCGGCACCCGCGCCGGCGACGCGGTCCGGCGCGTCGCCGAGGTGGCGGTCAGCGCGGTGGCGCTGGTCGTCCTGGCGGTCCCGCTCGCCCTCGTGCTCCTCGCGGTGCGGCTGGAGTCGCCCGGCAGCCCGATCTTCCGCCAGCGCCGCGTCGGGCGGGACGGGCGCGAGTTCGACGTGCTGAAGGTCCGCACGATGGTGCAGGGCGCCGAGACGATGGGCGCCGGGCTGGCGATCGTGCAGGGCGACGCGCGCATCACCCGCCTGGGTCGCCTGCTGCGCCGCACGTCGGTCGACGAGCTGCCGCAGCTCGTCAACGTCCTGCGCGGCGAGATGGGGATCGTCGGGCCGCGGCCGACCGTCCCCGTCCAGATCGAGCGCTACGACGAGCGGCAGGTCGAGCGCCTGCTCGTCCGGCCCGGCCTGACCGGGTGGGCGCAGGTGCAGGGACGGGCCGAGCTGTCGTGGCCCGAGCGGATCGAGCTGGACCGCTGGTACGTGCAGCACCGCTCCCTGCGCCTGGACGTGCGGATCCTGGCGCTGACCGTGCGGACGGTGCTGGGCGGCGCGGGCGTCGAGCGCGACGGCGCCGCCTGGACCGACGCGGACTGAGCGGGCGCGCGCGGCCGCCGGTGGGCCGTGGGGATATCCCCACCCCCGGACGGTGGCCGGCGGCATGGGATCGGAGCCGCCCGGGGCGTGGAATGCAGGCATGCCCTCCGTCCCCCGTCTCCGCCGCCGCGCGGGCTCCTCCGCCGGCGGCGACGCCCCCGATCCCGCGTCGCCCTCCCGCTCGCGCCGGCGCCGGCGCGTCCCCGCTCCGCGCGGGGACGACCGGCGCCAGCCGTCCGGCACCGAGCGCGGGCTCGCCGGCGCCGACGGGCGGTCCGGCGCCGACCGCCGCGCCCCGGCCCGGCGGTCCGCCCGCCCCGGCCGCCGCGCCCCGGCTGCCCGTCCGGCCGCGCGCCCCCTGCCGGCCGACCGCGGCGCCGTCCTGCTCGACGGCGTCACGAAGCGCCACGGCACCGGCGACGCCGCGGTCGTCGCGCTCGACGACGTCACCGTCACGTTCCCCGCCGGCACCTTCACCGCGATCATGGGGCCGTCCGGATCGGGCAAGTCGACGCTGCTCCAGACCGCCGCCGGGCTCGACCGGCAGGACGCGGGCCGCGTGATCGTCGACGGCACCGTCCTGGACGACCTCGACGAGGCGGCGCGGGCCCGGCTGCGGCGCGACCGCGTCGGCTTCGTCTTCCAGTCCTTCAACCTGGTGCCGGCGCTGACGGCCGAGCAGAACGTGGCGCTGCCCTTCCTGCTGGCCGGTCGCCGCCCGCCGCGCGGGGCGGTCGCCGCCGCGCTGGCCGGCGTCGGTCTGGAGGACCGCGCGCAGCACCGCCCCGGCGAGCTCTCCGGCGGCCAGCAGCAGCGCGTCGCGATCGCCCGCGCCCTCGTCCTGCGGCCCGCCGTGCTGTTCGCCGACGAGCCGACGGGCGCCCTCGACCGCCAGGCGGCGCGGCGCACGCTCGGGATGCTCCGCGAGCTGCGCGACCGCGACGGGCAGACGATCGTCATGGTCACGCACGACCCGGTGCCCGCGGCGACCGCCGACCGCGTGCTCTTCTTCGCCGACGGCCGCGTCGCCGGCACGCTCGACCGTCCGACGCCCGCCGCGGTGGCGGACCGGATGACGGCCCTGGAGGCGCCGGCCCTCGCGGGGGTGGGGGCCTGATGCTGCGCCTGGCCGCCGCGACGCTGCGCGGGCGCTGGCCCGCCCTCGTCGGCGCGTTCCTCGCCCTGGTCGTCGGCGTCGCGCTCGCCGGCGGCGCCACCCAGGTGCTGCTCGCCGTCGCCACGGCGGGCCCCGACGGCGCCGGTCGCCTGACGGCCGCCCCGCTCGTCGTCGCCGCGCCGCACGAGGTCCGGCGCGAGTACCGGATGGCGGGGGAGACGGAGCGCGAGAGCCTGCCCAACCCCGCGCGCACGCCCCTGCCTGCGGCGACGGTCGGCGCCGTCGCGGCCGCGCCCGGCGTCACGCGCGTCGTCGTCGACCGCGAGGTGCCGCTGCGGACCGCCGCCGGCGTCCCGCTGACCGGGCGACCGATCGACGCGCGCCGGCTGTCCGACGCCGGGATCGTCGCCGGCCGCGCGCCCCGCGGGGCCGGCGAGGTCGCGGTCGCGAGCGGCACCGGCGTGGCCGGCCGCGGCGACCGCCTGCGCCTCGTCGCCCCGGACGGCCCGCGCACGGTCCGCGTGGTCGGCGTCGTGGCCGCGGCGCCCGCCGGCTCGGCCGGCGTCCCGCCCACGCTCTACCTGGCGGACGCCGAGGCCGCGCGCCTGGCGCCCGTGCACGCGGTCGGCGCGTGGCCGGCCGCCGCCCGCCCCGCCGTCGCGCGGGCCGCCCACGCCGTCGCCCCGCGGGCGCAGGTCCTCGCGGGCGACGACCGCCGCCGCGCCGACGTCGACCCGACGGTCACGGCCACCACGGCGTCGCTCGCCTTCCTCGGCACGCTGATCGGCACCCTCGCCTTCGTCGCGATCTTCGTCGTCGCGTCGACGTTCGCCCTCGCCGTGGCCCTGCGCCGCCGCGAGCTGGGCCTGCTCCGGGCGGTCGGCGCCACGCCGCGTCAGGTGCGCCGGCTCGTCCTGCGCGAGGCGCTGCTGCTCGCGGCCGTGGGGGCCGCCGTCGGCTCCGTCCTGAGCGTCGCCGTCGTCCCGCCGCTCCGCGACTGGCTGGTCGCGCGCGACCTGGCCCCGGCCGGGACCGGCGGCGCCGGCGCGCTGTGGACGGCCGCCGGCGCGGCCGGGGTCGGACTGGGGATGGTGGGCGTCGCGCTCGCCGGGGCGTGGCTCGCCGCCCGCCGCGCCGCCCGCGTGCGGCCGGTCGAGGCGCTCCGGGACGCCGCGGTCGACGAGGGCGTGATGACCCGCGGCCGCCGGATCGTCGGGCTCGGCGCGCTCGGGGGCGGCGTGGTGGTCAGCGTCCTCGTCGGCGCGACGACGAGCCCCGAGATCACGCTCTCGCTCGTCCTCTCGCAGGCGCTGCTCTTCGTCACCGGCATCACGATGCTCGTGCCGGTCGTCATCCCGCGGGTGGCCGCCGCCCTGGTCGCGCCGTTCGCGCGCGGCGACGGCGCGGGCGCGATGCTGCTGCGCGAGCACGCCCGGGCCGCGGTGCGCCGCACCGCCACGACGGCGGCGCCGCTGCTCGTCGCGGTCGGCCTGGCCGGCGCGCTCGGCACGATGGGCGGCAGCCTGGACGCGTCGAGCAGCGCGTCGCAGGCCGCGCGGATCGCGCCCGGCACGACGCTCGTCCAGCCGGCCGGCGGCCCGATGTCCGCGGCGGACGTCGCCGCCCTGCGCGCCGTCCCCGGCGCCCGCGTCGCCCCCGTCCGCGACGTGCAGGTCCTGAGCGTCCACCTCGGCAGCCTGACGGAGTGGTCCGCGGCGACGATCGATCCGCGCGACGCCCCGGTCGCGCTGCGCTCGCCCGTCCGCGACGGCGACCTGCAGGCCCTGCGCGGACGCACCGTGGCCGTCGGCGAGGCCACCGCGAGCAGCCTGGGCGTGGATGTCGGTCAGACGCTCGACCTGTGGCTGCCGGACGGCACCCCCGCCCGCCTGCGCGTCGTCGCCGTCCTGGCCGACGGCCTGGGCCGCACGTCGATGTACCTGCCGCCCGCGCTCGTCGCCGGGCACGCCGGGCCGGGCGTCGCCACGAGCGCCTACGTCCGCGGCGGCGCACCCGACGCCCTGCGGGCGGCCGCGACCGCCCGGGGCCTGCAGACGATCACGGACGACGGCCCGGCCAGCCCGCTCGTCGACAACGGGCGCATGAACGCCATCGCGATGGGGCTGATCGTCGCCCTCGTCGCGGGCTACGCGGCGCTGGCGCTGGGCAGCACCGCCGCCGTCGGCACCGCGGCCCGCGCGGGCGAGCTCGCCGTGCTGCGCCTGGCCGGCGCGACCCCGCGGCAGACGCTGCGGCTGGTGGGCGCCGAGGCGTTGCTCGCCGCCGCCCTCGGCGCGCTGGCCGGCCTGCTCGTGACGGCCGCGACGGTCGGGTCGCTGGCGGTCGCGCTCGGGGGGCTCGACGGCCCGGGCGTCGTGCGGGTGCCGTGGGCGCTGCTCGGCGGGCTGAGCGTCGCGGGCGCCGCGATCGCCGTCGTCGCCGCGCTGCTCGCCGCCGCCCGGACGCAGCGCGCCGCGCCGCAGACGCTCGTCGCGGTGGCGTAGGCGCGGCCGCGGGTCAGGCGGGCGGCGGCGGAGGGCCGTCGTCCGTCCGGCCGGCGTCGCCGTCGGCCGTGCCGTCGCCGGCGACCCGTGCGTCGTCTCCCGGCGGCAGCGGATCGCTGGCGGGCGCGTGGTCCCGGGCCGCTCCCTCGTCGTCGTCGGCCGCCGGGTCGCCGCCCCGGTCCCCGAGCCACGCGACGTGCAGCGACGTCGCTCCGCCGGCCTCGGCGCGCAGCCGCGCGTCGACCTGCCACACGGCGGCCAGGCGCTCGGGCGTCAGGACGGCGGTCGGCGCGCCCTCGGCGACGGTCCGCCCCTCGGACAGGACGACCACCCGGTCGGCCACGGCCGCGGCCAGCGCCAGGTCGTGGACGACGAGGACGACGGCCAGGCCGTCGTCCGCCAGCGAGCGCAGCAGGCGCGCCATCTGCGCGGTCGCGCCCAGGTCGAGCGCCGACGTCGGCTCGTCGGCCATCAGGACGGGCGTGTCCTGCGCCAGGCCGACGGCCACGTGCACGCGCTGCTGCTCGCCGCCCGAGAGCGTCGTCAGGAAGCGGTCCGCGAAGCGCAGCGCGTCCGCCCGCTCGAGCGCCGCCTCGACGGCCGCGCGGTCGGCGGCGCCGGGCCGCTGCAGCAGCCCCAGGTGCGGCGCGCGGCCGATCGCGACGGCCTCCCGCACCGTGATGCCCTCGGGCACGCGGGGCCGCTGGGGGACGAACGCGCGGATCTGCGCCAGGCGCCGGCCGCGCAGCGCGCCGAGCGCGTGCCCGTCCCACCGCACCTGCCCGCCCGAGAGCGGCTGCAGGCCGGCGATGGCGCGGGCCAGCGTCGACTTGCCGGCGCCGTTGGGGCCGACGAGCGCGAGCAGCTCGCCGCGCGCCAGCCGCAGGTCGGCGCCGTGGACGATCGGCTTGCCGTTGATGGCGACGCGGACGTCGGTCGCCTCGAGGATCGCCCCGTCGCTCATGCGGCCTTCCGCAGCAGCAGCAGGAAGAAGGGCACGCCGATGACGACCATGAACGGCCCGACGGGCAGGTCGACGCCCTTCACGACGGTGCGCGCCACCTCGTCGCCGATCGTCACGAGCGCGGCGCCGCCGATCGCGGCGGTCGGGATGACGAAGCGGTGCGTCGACGACCCGCCGAGCAGCCGCACGGCGTGGGGCACGATCAGGCCGACGAAGCCCAGCAGGCCGGCGAGCGCCGCGGCCGAGGCGGCGAGCAACGCGGCGGCGAAGGACGCCCAGATGCGGATCGTCGCCGGGTTGGCGCCGAGCGACTTCGCGACGTCGTCGCCCAGCGCCAGCCGGTCGAGCGGGCGGATGAGGATCAGCGCGAGCACCAGCCCGACGCCGATGTACGGCGCGACCGCGCCGAGCTTGTCCCAGCCCTCGTACGCCAGGAAGCCGGCCAGGAACGGCACGGCCGACGGCACGCGGTCGGGGTAGACGTTCATCACGGCGTTCGTCGCGGCGCCGAAGAGCGCGCTGATCGCGATGCCGGCCAGGATCAGCCGCACGACGCTGCCGCCGTTGGGCCCCATCGACGCCACGACGAAGACGACGATCGCGGCGAGCAGGCCCAGCACCAGCGCGCCGACCGGCAGCAGCTCGGGCTGGTTGGGGAAGATCAGCAGCGCGATCATCCCGCCGAGTCCCGCGCCGGCCGTGACGCCGATGACGTCGGGCGACGCCAGCGGATTGCCGAGCGCGCCCTGCAGCAGGGACCCGGAGACGGCGAGGGCGGCGCCGACGGCGATGGCCGTCACCGTCCGCGGCACGCGCAGGTCGACGATGATCTGCGTCGCCGCGGCGCTCGGCCGGGCCGGGGTGCCCGGGATCAGATCCTGCAGGAAGCCCGGCAGGATCTCCCAGTGGACGACGCGCAGCACCTCGCCGACGGGGTAGCGGACCGAGCCCAGGGCGAGGGAGGCGATCGCGGCGATCGCCAGCAGGGCGACGGCGCCGACGACGACGGTGAGCTGGCGCCGGGTCACCGGCGCGCGCGGGTGGGGAGCGCGGAGCCCGCGCGCGGTCGGGGCACCGCTAGTTCTTCAGGTACTCGCGGCGGATCTTCGCGATGACCGCGCCCGGGTCGACGGACGCCTGCAGCAGCGTGTCGGGGTCCGAGACGTACACGCGGCCGTTGCGGGCGGCCGTCGTGTTCTTCCAGCCGGCGCGGTTGGCCAGGTTCTTCGTCGTCTGCGCGATCGACGACGGCGCGCCGTGCGGCACGGCGATGATGACGTCGGGGTTGCGGGCGAGGACCTCTTCGTCGCTCAGCGGCGCGAACCCGCCCGACGCGCCGGCCAGCGACTGCCCCTTCAGGCCGTCGGTCAGGAGCTCGCCCCCGGCCTGCTTGATCATGTCGCCGCCCCAGGTCGACGGCATGAAGGCGCTGGTGCTGTTGCCCACGCCGAGCACGAGCAGCACCCGCGGATGGGCCGTGATGCCCTTCTTCGCCTTCTTCACGTCGGCGCGGATCTTCTTCACGAGCTTCGCGCCCGCGGAGACCTTGCCGACGCGCTTGGCGATCTTCTCGACGTCGGGGACGACGGTCGCCAGGCGCTGCGGGTCCCAGCCGTCGATCACGGTGATCTTGCGGGCCTTGATGTCCTTGGTGCCCTGGCGCCAGTTCGGCGAGGACAGGACGAGGTCCGGCTTGAGGGTGATGAGGTCCTCGAGGTTCGCGCCCTTGGGGTGCGAGAGCGTCAGGCGCGGCACGCCCCTCAGCTTCGACGAGAGCTTGTAGCTGCCCCCGATGGGGGAGCCGACCGCGACCGGCTTGACGTTCAGCGTCGCCAGCGTGTTGGCGATGAACGGCGAGAACGCCACGATCCGCTTCGGCGTCTTCGCCGCGTCGGCGGCGGCCGGCGCGAGGGCCGTGGCCGTGAGGGTCAGCGCGACGAGCGCGGTCGCGCGGCGTGAGCGGCGGGCGGTGGGGCGGTGGAGCATGCGGACCTCGGGAGGACGCGGCGCGCTCGCGTGACGAGCGACACGGGGCTTAGGCTGCCCGAACAAGGGTACCCGAACGCTCCTGGCGCGCGCCGGTTCGCGGAGCGTGCGGTGTCCGCCGGCGGCCGCGTTCCGCGGCCGCCGGGCGACGGCTCAGCTGCGGCCGTCGGCGTACCGCTGCTTCGCGGCGGCGATCGTCTCGTGCGCCTCGTCGACGGAGCGGAACCCCTGCACCTCGACGATCTTGCCCTCGGGCTGCTTGTAGATCTCGAAGAAGTGCGAGATCTCGGTCTTCAGCTGGTCCGAGACGTCGTCGAGCGACTCGACGCCCTTCCAGTTGGGGTCGGCGACCGGCACGCAGATGACCTTGTCGTCGACCTCGCCCTGGTCGACCATCTTGAACAGGCCGATCACGCGGACGGGGATGCGGCAGCCGGGGAACGTGGCGTCCGAGACGAGCGTCAGCGCGTCGAGCGGGTCGCCGTCCTCGCCCAGCGTGTCCGTGATGAACCCGTAGTCGGCGGGATAGACGACGGACGAGTAGAGGTAGCGGTCGAAGACGATCGCGCCGACCTCCTCGTCCCACTCGTACTTGTTGCGCGACCCCTTGGGGATCTCGACGAACATCAGCAGATCGGACACGGCGCGCATCTTACGGCGCGGGGTGGGACCGGTGGGGGAGCGGCCGTGCAACGGCTCCTACGCGGCCGCGTTCCCCGCGGCGACGTCGGCCGTCGTGGCCCGCCGTCCGAGCCGCCGCATCGCCGCCGCCCATCGCGCCCGCCGCACGCCGCCGCGCAGCTCGGCGGCGGCGCCCTGCAGGGCGTCCGCGACCCCCGCGTCCACCGCCCACGGCTCCGCGATCACGCGGCGGTCGAGGACGCCGATCGCGGCGACGAGCTCGTCGCCCCACTGCGCCACCAGCAGCGGCGCGCCGGGGACGGGCTGGCCGTCGCGCCGGGCCAGCGCGGCGAGCGGCAGCCCGTCGGCGGCGGTGGCGCGCCGCAGGGTGGGGCGGCCGGCGCCGCCGGTGCCGCGGGCAGCCCCGAGCAGGCGCGCGGACAGGTCGGCGCGGCGCTCGACGCCACGGGCGAGGGCCCCGCCGACGGCGGCGGCGGAGAGCGTTGAAGGCTGGTCGAACAAGCTCATGGCCCCAAGGGTGGGGTCAACTGGCCTTGTGTTCCATAGCCACTTCCGCGAGAGTGGCTCCTTCATGACGCCGCGAAGCATCACGAGCGCCGCCCTCGCCCGCCAGCTGGGCGCCTGGCGGGACGAGGCGCGGGGCGGCGGACCGGCCTACCGCCGCCTCGCCGCCGCCCTCCGCGCGCTCATCCTCGACGGGCGGGTGGCGCTCGACGTCCGCCTGCCGGGCGAGCGCGACCTGGCCGCGACGCTCGGCGTCAGCCGCACGACGGTCAGCGCCGCGTACGCCGAGCTGCGCGAGGGTGGTCACCTGGTCAGCCGCCACGGGTCGGGCAGCCGCACCGCGGTGCCGGGCGACCGCGCGCCGCGGGCGCCGGGGGCGCTCGTCGCGGTGACGGACGACGGCAGCATCGACCTGGGCGCCGCCGCCATGCCCGCGGCCGCCGGCGTCCACGGTGCGTACGCCGCCGCGCTCGAGCAGCTGCCCGCGCACCTGCCCGGCCCCGGCTACGACGGGCTCGGCCTGCCGGCGCTGCGCGCGGCGATCGCCGACCGCTTCGCCCGCCGGGGGCTGCCGACGACGCCGGACCAGATCCTGGTCACCCTTGGGGCGCAGCACGCGTTCTCGCTCGTCCTGCAACTGCTCGTCGGCCCCGGCGACCGCGTGGTCATCGACCACCCGACCTACCCGCACGCCATCGACGCCGTCGCCCGCGCGTCGGCCCGCCCGGTGCCGGTGGGGCTGACGGCGACGGGGTGGGACGTCGACGGGGTCCTGGCCGCGCTGCGCCAGACGGGGCCGCGCCTGGCGTACCTGCTGCCCGACTTCCACAACCCCACCGGCCACGTCATGCCGCCGGAGGAGCGCGAGCGGATCGCCGCGGCGGCCGCGGCGGCGCGCACGACGCTCGTCGTGGACGAGACGATGATCGACCTGGGGCTGGACGGGCCGCCGCCGGCGCCGTTCGCCGCGCACGACCCGAGCGGCGACACCGTGATCACGCTCGGCTCGATGAGCAAGGGCTACTGGGGCGGCCTGCGCGTCGGCTGGATCCGGGCGTCCGTGCCGACGGTCGCCGCGCTCACCGGCGTGCGGCCCGCCGTCGACCTGGGCACCCCGCTCGTGGAGCAGCTCGCGTCCGCCGAGCTGCTGCGGGACGACGACGCGCGCCTGGCCGAGCGCCGCGCCCTGCTGGCCTCCCGCCGCGACGGCCTGCTCGCGGCGCTCGCCGCGCACCTGCCGACGTGGCGGGCGCCGCGCGCCGTCGGCGGCCAGTCCACCTGGATCGAGCTGCCCGACCCGGTCTCGTCCGCCCTCGTCGCGTCCGCGGCGCGCCACGGCGTGCGCCTGGTCCCCGGCCCGCGGTTCGGCGTGGACGGCGCGTTCGAGCGCTTCCTCCGCCTGCCCTTCAGCCGGCCCGCCGACGAGCTGGACGAGGCGGTCGTGCGCATCGCCCGCGCGTACGCCGACCTGCGCCCGGGCGACGGCGGCGCGCGGCGCGAGCCGGCGGCGAGCGCGGCGGCGCTCGTCTGATCGACGGCCGGCGGGCATGAACGCGGCCCGTCGGGGTAGGCGTGGGCATGACCAAGTACGTCAAGAGCCCGTGGGCGAAGGTGCTCATCGCCATCATCACCGTGCTGCTCGTCGTCCTGGCGATCGCCATGGTCTCGTCGGTGGAGAGCACGCCGAAGGACGAGCCCGGAACGGGCGACGCGCGTCCCGCGCCCGAGCTGCGCGTCGCCGCGCCCGCGCGCGCCGTGCCGGCCTGATCCATGGATTTCCGGCCCCGTCCGCCGCGCGCCGACCCGACGGTCGGGGGATGGCGCGGCCGCGGCGGGGCGCCAATCGGTCATCCGCCCGTTGGCGGAGGGCCCGCAAGGGGGATACTGCAAGACGTGAGCTCCGACGCCACCACCCTCAGCATCAACACGATCCGGACGCTGTCGATCGACGCGGTCCAGAAGGCGAACTCGGGCCACCCGGGTCTGCCGCTGGCGTTCGCGCCGGTCGCCTACCTGCTCTACGCCGAGCGGATGAAGCACGACCCGGCCGAGCCCCTGTGGCCCGACCGCGACCGCTTCGTCCTCTCCGCGGGCCACGGATCCGTCCTCCAGTACTCCGCGCTGCACCTCGCGGGCTACGACCTGTCGCTCGACGACCTCAAGGCGTTCCGCCAGTGGGGCTCGAAGACGCCGGGCCACCCCGAGCGCGAGTTCCACCAGCCCGAGGCCGGCGCCGGCCCGGACGCCACGCCGCTCCCGCTGACGGAGGGCGTCGACGTCACGACCGGCCCGCTCGGCCAGGGCATCTCGAACGCCGTCGGCCTGGCGATGGCCGAGCGCTTCCTGCGCGAGACGTTCGGCACCGAGGTGCAGGACCACCGCACGTACGTCATCGCGTCGGACGGCGACCTGATGGAGGGCGTCTCCGCCGAGGCGTCGTCGCTCGCGGGCCACCTGGGCCTGGGCCGCCTGATCGTCTTCTACGACGACAACGACATCTCGCTCGACGGCCCGACGAGCATGTCCTTCACCGAGGACGTCGAGAAGCGCTACCAGGCCTACGGCTGGCAGACGCTCCGCGTCACCGACGTCAACGACCTGGACCAGCTCCGCAAGGCGCTCGACGAGGCCGAGGCCGACGAGGCCCGCCCGACGCTCATCCACGTCAAGTCGATCATCGGCTGGCCGTCCCCGAACAAGCAGGGCACCGCGAAGGCGCACGGCTCGCCGCTCGGCGAGGACGAGGTCCGCCTGACGAAGGAGGCCCTGGGCTGGGATCCGGACGCCCAGTTCCTCGTCCCCGACGGCGTCTACGACGACGTCCGCGGCCGCAACCCCGGCCCGGACGCCCGCAAGGCCTGGCACGAGCGCTACGCCGCGTGGCGCGCCGCCGACGCCGACCGCGCGAAGACGTGGGACGCCGCCTGGGCCGGCAAGCCGCTGCCGGGCGTGAAGGACGCGCTGAAGGCCGTGTCCGCCGAGAAGGAGGCCTCGCGCGTCTCCGGCAAGCGCGCGATGGCGGCGTTCGCGCCGTTCGTCCCGACCCTCGTCGGCGGCTCGGCCGACCTGGTCTCGTCGACGAACACGCTGCTGCCCGACGCCGAGTACTACACGAAGGACGCCGCCGGCCAGAACGTCCACTTCGGCGTGCGCGAGCACGGCATGGGCGCGATCGTCAACGGCCTGGCCGCGCACGGCGGCATCGTCCGCCCGTACGGCTCGACGTTCCTGCAGTTCGTCGACTACATGCGCGGCGCCGTCCGCCTGTCGGCGCTGCAGAACCTGCACACCGCCTGGGTCTACACGCACGACTCCGTCGCCCTCGGCGAGGACGGCCCGACGCACCAGCCCGTCGAGCACCTCGCCGCGATGCGCGCGATGCCGAACCTGACGGTCCTGCGCCCCGGCGACTCGGTCGAGACGATGGCGGCCTGGGGCACGATCCTCGAGGACGTCGACGGCCCCGCCCTGATGGCGCTCTCGCGCCAGGGCATCGAGCCGCTGCCGCGCGACGGCGGCGACGAGGCCGCCTGGGCCGGCGTGCCGCGCGGCGCCTACGTCGTGACCGACACGGACGGCCAGCCCGACGTCGTGCTCGTCGGCACGGGCGCCGAGGTGAACGTCGCGGTCGCGGCCGGCGCGCTGCTGGCCGAGAAGGGCGTGAAGGCGCGCATCGTCTCCATGCCGTCCTGGGAGCTGTTCGACGAGCAGGACGAGGACTACCGCCTGTCGGTCCTGCCGGTCAACGTGCCGTCCGTGTCCGTCGAGGCCGGCGTGACGATGGGCTGGAGCCGCTACGTCGACGCGTCGGTCGGCATCGACCGCTTCGGCGCGTCGGCCCCGGGCCTCGAGGTGCTCGAGAAGCTCGGCATCACCGCCGAGAACGTCGCGAAGCACGCGCAGGAGCTGCTCGGGGTCTGAGGACCGCGGCGGCGCGCCCGGACGGCGCGCCGCCCGGGCGCCCGGCGAGCGACCCGCCGCCCGTCCCTTGCGTGCGGGGCGGCGAACCGCCGCTCAGCCGCGCGGCCGCAGCGTCAGGCTCTGCGCCGCGCGGCCGACGGGGCCGTGCTCGTCGTGCAGCACCGTCTCGGTCAGCCCCAGGCCGCCGGCGCCGAACGTCACCGCGGTGTCCAGGCCGACCCACGGCCCGGTCGGCTGCCGGTGCAGGTGGATCGACAGGTCCAGGTTGGGGAAGAGCCACGCCTGCGGCGACTCGCGCACCGCGATGCCGTTCGCGGTGTCGACCAGCCCGACGAAGCGCGCCAGCTCGCCGACCGGCTCGTCGGGCAGCAGCGGGACGGCGGTGCGCAGCCACGCCGTGGTGCGGCCCCGATCGGGGCCGCGCAGGGGCCGGAAGTCGACGGCCTCGATGTAGCCGCCGGGCCACACCCGCGTCAGGTCCCACGGCGCGACGTCGTCCGGCGCCGGCAGCGGGGCGGGCGCGCCGCCGGCCACCGCGGCGGTGTCGGCCCGGGCCATCCGCCACACCCGGGCCCGCAGCGCCACGCGGTCGTGCTGGCGCACCGTCGCCTCGAGCAGCTCGACCGTCCGCCCGGGGCGCACCGTCTCGACCGCGACCTCGAACGGGTCGAGGGTCAGGACGCCGAGGATGTCGAGCGTCACGCGGCCGACCTGCAGCCCGTCGCCGCGGCCCGCGACGTGGCGCTCGACCTCGTGCACCACCAGGCCGTTCATCGGGCTGATGTGCTGCTCCTCGACCGCCCACGCGCCGCCGGTGTGGACGGTCGGGCGGAAGTGGCCCTCGTCCAGGCGGACGAAGAAGCTGTCGGGACGGTCGGGCACGCGGGCCTCCGGGTCGGGGTCAGTGCGCCAGCAGCTTGATCAGCACGATGCCCAGGCCCAGGCCGACCTGGCCGGCGACCACGACGACGCGGCCCCAGAGCGGGATCCGGGTGCCGCGGACCGCGAGCAGCCCGACGAGGGCCAGCGTCCCGACCTGCACGCCCGCGGCCCAGCGCAGCGCGGTCTCGAGCTCCCACCAGCCGGTCAGCGTGCTCAGGACGAGGATCGTGGGCGCGATGGCGCACGCGAGGATCTCGCGGTGGCTGGCCAGCAGCGCGCGGCGCTCGTCGCGGTGCGGGCCCTCCCCGTGGACGGCCAGGTGGGCGGTCAGGTCGGCGAAGAGGCTGGCGGCCCACAGGCCGACGACGGTCAGCACGAGCGTCAGCGCGGCCGTGCCCGCCTCGCCGTGGTAGTCGGGGGCCGCGAGCGTGAGGATCGACGCCAGCACCGTGATCGTGCCGTAGACGCGCTCGCGCAGGTGCTCGACCGCGACGTCCGGATTCCCGGGCCAGGCGCGGTCGGACGACGTGGACGGACGGCGGGCGGGGGAGGGCATCGGAGAGGCGCGGGGGCCGGGGGAGGGACGCCGCGACTCCGCGAGCCTACCCGCGTCCGGCGACGGCCCGCTGGGGCCACCCGGCGTCTCCGGCCCCGGCGGCGCGCGGGTACGGTGTCCGCGTGTCCCGTGCGCGTGCGTGGACGCCTGCCTCGTCTGCGGGCTGGGTGGAGTCCCTCGGTCCCCTCGCTCTCGTCCACGCCGTCGTGGTGCTGGCCAGCGCCGCCGGCCTGCTGGCGATCACGGCCGCCGACCGCGGCTGCCCGGCCGACGCCGGCGCCGGGCCGGCGCTCGCCGCGGTGGTGCTGGCCTGGACGCTGCTCACCGCGGGCGGCGGGGGCGTGGCCCTGGTGGCCGCGCTGCTGCTCGCGCGCACGCGGTCCGCGGCGCTGCCCCCGTGGTGGGGCCGGGCGCTGGCGGGCGCGCTGGGCGGCCTGGTCCTCGTCGCGCTGACGTGGAGCGGGCTCGTCGGCCTCTGCGCGGGCTGACCTGCTCCCTCCGGGGCCCGCCGGCCGGGGGCGCGGCGGGCCGCCGGCGCCGCTCAGGGCGTCCAGCCGGGGACCAGGTTGACGAGCAGGACGTACGTCGCCGTCCCCGCCAGCACCCCGAGCGTGCCGTTGCCCCGCAGGCGGTAGATCCCGACCGTCGCCGCCAGCGCCAGCAGCACCGGCAGGCCGTGCGGGCTCTCGCGCACCGGCACGTCGCGCAGCAGGTAGACGACGAGGATCACCATGATCCCGACCGGCATCCGGTGGCGCAGCCGCTCCGCGGTCGCCGAGCGGCGGATCGGCCCCAGGAGCGCGAACGGCGCGGCGCGCAGCGCGAACGTCAGGCCCGCGGCGATCGCCACCGCCGCGGCCAGGTAGAGGTCCTCGGTCACGAGGCCAGCGCCCCGGTGGCGGCGAGGTCGTCGCCGGTGCGCGGGGGCGCTCCGCCTGCGCGCGGAGCGGTCTCGGCCGCGCCGGCGAGCTCGCCGCCGTCCTGCGCGGCGTCCGCGGCCGGCTCGGCCGCGCCCGCGGGCCCCGCCGGCGCGGGCAGGACCAGGCACGCGGCGACGTAGAGCGCCATCGCGACGACGAGCATCTCGCCGGGCGCCACCACCAGCGCGACGAGGGCGCAGGCGATCGCCAGCACCGCGTCGCGCACGCGGCGGTGCACGCGCAGGGCGTCGATCGCCAGGACGACGAAGAGCGTGACGAGCGCGAAGTCCAGGCCGGCGATCGTGGGGACCGCCGAGCCGGCGAGCGCCCCCACGAGCACGCCGCCGACCCACCAGGACTGCAGCAGCGCCTGCGTCAGCACGACGTGGCGCCCCGACAGGCCACGGGGGTCGCGGGCGGCGAAGGTCGCGTACGCCTCGTCGACGAGCGCGAACATCGCGTACCCGCGCGCCAGGCGGCCGCGGATCCGCTCGAGCGGGAAGGAGAGCGCGTAGAAGACGTGGCGGCTGTTGACCAGCAGCGTCGTCACCGCGACGGTCGCCAGCGAGGCATGGGCGACGACCAGGCCGAGCAGCAGGAACTCGAGCGACCCGGCGAAGACGAGCGCGCTGAACACCGGCGCCCACCACCACGCCAAGCCGGACTGCACCACCAGCAGGCCGAACGCCAGGCCCAGCGGGACCATGCCGATGGCGAACGGCCCCGCGTCGGCGAGGGCGGCCCGGACGTCGCGGCGCAGGGCGGGCGAGGACGCGGCCGAGACCGGGAGGACGACGGACGAGAGCACTACAGCAAGGGTACGCCGCGGAGCGCGCGCTTTTCGTGCCTCTTCTGCCCGTGGGTGCCGTCTGTACGCAATACTCGGCCGGTGGACCGCACGGATCGCGCAATCATCGACGAGCTGCGTCGCGACGGACGCCTGACCAACGTCGAGCTGGCCCAGCGCGTGGGGCTGACGGCGGCCCCGTGCCTGCGCCGCGTGCGCCAGCTCGAGGAGGACGGCGTGATCGTCGGCTACCACGCCCGCGTCGACCCCGCCGCCCTCGACCGGGGCTTCGAGGTGCTCGTCAACGTCGACCTGGCGACGAAGGACCGCGACGTCGTCCTGGGCTTCGAGGAGCACGTGGCGACGCTCGACGAGGTCGTCGAGTGCCGCCGGATGTTCGGGCTGCCCGACTACTTCCTGCGGGTGGCGCTGCCGGACCTGGCGGCGTACGAGGCGTTCGCGACCGACGGCCTGGGGGCCATCCCCGGCGTGGCGCAGATCGACTCGCGGCTGACGATGAAGGTCATCAAGGCCGAGCCGGCCTGAGCGTGCCGGCGCCCGTGGGGCGGGGCCTCTCGGGCGGCCCCCCGCCGGCCCCGGCTCCGCCCGCTAGCGCCCGACGCCCGCGCGCCGCAGCACGCCGCCGAGCTCCTTCTCGGCCGCCGCGCTGAACGTCAGGTGGATCGCGGTCGGCTCCCGCACCCAGGCGATCAGGTCCAGCGCCTGCATCCGGGTGAGGATCCACTGGAACAGCTGCGCCTGCGCGCCCGAGCGGTAGGTGCGGCCGATGTCCATCGCCCAGCCCGTCGTGTGCTGGGAGAGCGCCTTCGTCGCCTGCACGTTCTCGGCGCCGAGCAGCGACTGGTACTCCTTGTCGCGCACCGTGCTGGTGACGATCAGCCGCGTGGCGGGCTTGCGGTCGCCGTTCAGCGCCTGCATCGCGCCGCCGATCGTCAGCAGGCCGGCGAGCGCCCCCGGGCGCAGCGCCCGGTACAGCGTCTTGCGCTGGTCCAGCTTGGGCGCCAGCTCGCCCATCGAGGGGCTGATCGACAGGCCGTTGGCCCGCAGCGCCTTGCGCGGCAGGGGGACGAGCTCGCCCGAGGCTTCGGCGGCCTGCAGGTCGGACGGCTCGTCGTAGGTCTTCGTCGTCTCGACGGGGTGCAGCACGTCCTCGGGCGACGCCTTGCGGGTCTGCAGCTCGGCCTGGCGCTTCAGCCCGTCGGGGTCCTTGCGGAAGAGCGCCATGATCCGCTCGGCCGCGCCGACCCGCCACAGGTAGGACGTGGAGTCGTCCGCCAGCGAGGCGGCCATCGTCGCGGCCTTCGGCGAGCTGAGCGGGTCGATGCCGAAGTACAGCTCGACGTACGGGATCGTGCCGTGGCCGTAGGCCTTCAGCAGGTTCTGCAGGTTGCCGACGCCCATGTGGTAGCTGGCGACGGCCAGGTCGTCGCGGTCGTCGAGCTTGCCGCGGGCGAAGTCCAGGTACTTCGCCGTCGCCTCGAGCGCGCTGCGCGGATCGAAGCGGGGGTCGGCGCGCACCCGGGCGGCCTTCAGGCGCCGCATCCGCGCCGCGTTCGGCTTCGGGCGCTTCGCCTCGCGGACCAGGCGCTTCGTCAGCCGCGCCGACTCGGCCAGGTCGATCTTCATGCCCAGCAGGTCGGTGCCGGTGCCGGCGACGATCTGGGTGAAGCCGACGGCGTCCTTCACGTCGCCCGTGGCCATCGCGTCGGGGCGGCCGGCGCTCTCCAGGTAGACGATCCCCTCGAGCACGTCGGGGTCCTCGTCCGTCTTCTTCGCGACGTCCTCGATGAGCTTGCGGTACGTCGACACGCGCGCCGCGGTGAGCGTGGCGCCGCCGGGGACCAGGCGGTAGAGCGGGTTGGCGAAGCCCGCCTCGGCGCGGCGCGTCAGGTCGGCCGCGTGCTTGCGCGGGTCGGGACGCAGCGCGGCGAGCGCCTGGCGGTCCAGCGCGGTCGTGGACCCGGGATCGGCCGGCACGGCGCGCTCGGTCGGGTCGTCGTCCCCGCCGGTCAGCAGGCCGACGGCCACGATGACGAGCAGCAGCACGGCCAGGCCGGCGGCGATCGGGAGCCACGGCGGCTGACGACGGGCCGGGGCGGCGCGGCGGCGGCGCGGCCGGGCGGACCGGGGGGCGCGGTCGGGCACGGGGGCATGGTGGCAGAGCGGCCGGGGTCGGCGACGAAGGCCCCGGCCCGGGCGCTGCGGGGGGGGGGGCGCACGCGACGGCGACCGCGACGGTGACGGCGCGGGCGCGCCGGGTGACGAGCGGGCGAGCCGAGGCGGCCGGGGCGGGTCGGCGGTGGCGCGAACGGGTGACGGGCGGTCGGGCCGTCGCCGCCGGGGCGGGCCGACGACAGGCGGGCCGGCGCGGCCGGGGCGGGCCGGCGACGGGGCGGGCGAGCGGCCAGCGGACGGGCGAGCCGGCCGCCGCCGCGGCGCTGGAGCGGGCGGGCGACCAGCGGGCGACAGGCGGGGGCGCCGACGCCATCCGGGCGGATCGACGCTTCCTCTGTGTGTACGCCGGTCGACCCGCGGCGCGCCCGGTGGCCGGTACGGTCGGGGCATGCACGCGACGAAGGACGGTCGGACGGTCGAGGTGCTCGCGGAGGACCTGCTGGAGCAGGAGGTCGACGCGATCGTGAACGCCGCGAACGAGGGCCTGGAGCACGGCGGCGGGATCGCCGCGATCATCGCCCGCGCCGCCGGCCCCGAGCTGGACCGCGAGTCGCGCGCCCACGCGCCGGTGCCGACCGGATCGGCGGGCATCACCACCGCCGGCCGCCTGCCGCAGCGCGCCGTCATCCACGCCGTCGGCCCCGTCTGGCGCGGCGGCGGCGCCGACGAGGCGCCGCTGCTCGCGTCCGCCCACGGTGCCGCGGTGGCCGTCGCCGACGACCACGGCTTCGCGTCGCTCGCGCTGCCGGCGATCTCGTGCGGCGTCTACGGCTACCCCGCGCCGCTCGCGGCCGAGGTCGCCGTCCCCGCCGTCATGCGCGCCCTCGAGGGCGCCGAGCACGTGCGCCTGGCGCGCTTCTGCCTGGTGCACGGCGACCACCTGGACGCCTTCGGCGCCGCGCTGCGCGCCGCCGCGGGCGACGCGGGCTGGGCGCTGCAGGACGGCGCGGCTGCCCCGACGGCGTAGGCGCGGGGCGGGCGCGCCAGAGGCGTAGGCGGCGGGCGGCCGCGCCGGAGGCGTGGGCCGCGGGGCGGCCGCGCCGAAGCCGGGCGCGGCAGGGTCGGACGCGGTCGAAGGGACGGGTCGGGATCGGCGCGCGGGCGGAAGCGGCGCGCCGCGGTCGGCGCGTGGTCGGCAGCGGCGCGTGGGGGCGGCCGCGCGGCGGGCGGTCGCGCGATCAGCGGCGAGGAGGCCGCGGGAGGCCGCGAGGATCGGGCCCGAGGCGGGCGCGGTGACGCGGGGAGTCGTGACGGTGAGGCGGGTTCCGCTGGTGAGGCGGAAAGGTGCGGCAGAGCGCCAGCAATCCGCCTCACCAGCGTCTCCCACCCCACCTCGGCCGGCTTCCCGCCTCACCGCCGCCAGCGGCCGCCTCACCTCGGGCGGCTTCCCGCCTCACCAGCGTCTTCCGTGTCACCTCGGCCCGCCGCCCGCCGCACCACCGTCGGCTTCCCGCCTCACCTCGGCCGGCTTCGTGCCCGGTCGATGGTCTTTCCCTCCCCACCGCCCGCCAGCCGCGTCACTCGGCCCGCCACCCGCCTCGCCACGCCCGCCCGCCCGCAGCGTCTTCCCCTCACTCCGGCCGGCACCCCCGCCGGCGCTGCGTCTTCGCCACCCCAATCGCTGCGTCCGCCGTCCGCCGTCCGCCGTCCGTCGCCCGTCCGCGGTCCGCGGTCCGCCCGCGGTCCGCGGTCCGCCGCGGTCCGCCGTCCGTCAGGCGGTCCGACCGCCTGCGGCCCGCCGTCCGACCGCCCGTCCGCCGTCCGCGGTCCGCCGTCCGTCCGCGGCGCGACCGTCCGCGGTCCGACCGCCTGCGGCCCGCCGTCCGACCGCCCGTCCGCCGTCCGCGGTCCGCCGTCCGTCCGCGGCGCGACCGTCCGCGGCGCGACCGCCTGCGGCCCGACCGCCTGCGGCCCGCCGTCCGACCGCCCGTCCGCCGACCGCCGCCCGTCCGCTGTCCGTCCGCCGACCGCCGCCCGTCCGCCGTCCGCCCGTCGTCCGTCCGCCGATCCCGCGGCCCGCGTCCGCCGACCCGCTAGCGTCGGCGAACGATGCACGCCACGATCCTGCACGGCCCCCGCGACGTTCGCCTGGAGCAGGTGCCCGACCCCGAGCTGCTCGCGCCGACCGACGCGATCGTCCGCGTCGTGGCCGCCTGCGTGTGCGGGTCCGACCTGTGGCCGTACCGCGGGGTCAAGGAGACGACGGAGCCCGTGCGGATCGGGCACGAGTTCGTCGGGATCGTGGAGGAGACCGGCGCCGAGGTGCGGACCGTTCGGCCGGGGCAGTTCGTGATCGCGCCGTTCGTCTTCTCGGACAACTCGTGCGTGCACTGCGACCACGGGATCCACACGTCGTGCGTCAACGGCGGCGTCTTCGGCGCCGGGCCCTCGCGCCGCGACGGTCGGCCGATCGACGGCTGCCAGGCCGAGTACGTGACGGTGCCGCAGGCCGACGGCACGCTCGTCGGCACGGACGAGGTCCCCGACGACGCGCTGATCCCCAGCCTGCTGACGCTCTCCGACGTCATGGCCACCGGCCATCACGCCGCGGTCGCGGCGCGGGTGGCGGCCGGCAGCACCGTCGCGGTCGTCGGCGACGGCGCCGTCGGGCTGTCCGGCGTGCTCGCCGCCCGTCGCCTGGGCGCCGAGCGGATCGTCGCGTTCTCCCGCCACGAGGACCGCGCGACCCTGGCCCGCGACTTCGGCGCGACCGACGTCGTCGCCGCGCGCGGCAAGGAGGGCGCGAAGGAGCTGAAGGAGCTGCTCGGCGGCATCGGCGCCGACGCCGTCCTGGAGTGCGTGGGGACCGAGGAGTCGATGGCGCAGGCGCTCGCGTCCGCGCGGCCCGGCGGCATGGTCGGCTACGTCGGCGTGCCGCACGGCGACGGCGGGCTGTCGCTCGCCCGGATGTTCGGCACGAACGTCGGCGTCGCCGGCGGCGTGGCGCCCGCCCGCGCCTACATCCCCGAGCTGCTCGGCGACGTCCTCGACGGCACGATCGACCCCGGGAAGGTCTTCGACCTGCAGCTGCCGCTCGGCGAGGTCGCCGAGGCGTACGCCGCGATGGACGAGCGGCGCGCGATCAAGACCCTCCTGCGGCCGTAGCGCCGACCGACCGGCCGCCTGCCGGCCGGCTCGTGTTCCGGATCGCCTGCGCCTGGCCGAGGTGATCCGGGACACGACCGCGGCCCGCGGCCCGCCCGCCTCGCGACCCGGATCACCCGCCCCTGGTCGAGGTGATCCGGGACACGACCGCCCCGGCCATCCCCCCGCCCCCTCGCCGCGAACCCGCCGGCCGCAGCGTCCGTCCACCGATGAGCCGCGGCCGCCCGGGGGGTCGAGAGGATGGACGCCGCCCCGCGTCATCCCGCCCGACCCCAGGACCCACCGTGCCGCAGATCATCATCACCGCCTTCGTCTCGCTCGACGGCGTCATGGAGGCCCCCGGCGGCGAGCCGGGGTACCGCAACGCGGGCTGGACGTTCAAGGACGTCGAGTTCGACCCGGCGGCGTACGCGCTGAAGGGGCGCGAGCAGGAGGAGGCCGGCGGCCTGCTGCTGGGCCGCCGCAGCTACGAGGCGTTCGCGCCCGTCTGGCCGACCATGGACGACTTCGCGCGCTACAACGCGCTGCCGCGGTACGTCGTCTCCACCACGTTGGAGCAGGACGACGACCGCTGGCCGGCGACGATCCTCCGCTCGCTCGACGAGGTCGCAGCGCTGAAGGAGCAGGACGGCGCGCCGCTGCTCGTCCACGGCAGCGCCGAGCTGGGCGCCCGCCTGGCCGACGCGGGCCTGGTCGACCGCTACCACCTGCTCGTCTTCCCGCTGCTGCTCGGCGCCGGCAAGCGGCTGTTCAGCGACGCCGACAAGGACACGACGAAGCTGCGCCTCGTCGAGCACGAGGCGTACGCCAACGGCATCCAGATGCAGGTCCTCGACGTCGTTCGCTGAGCCCGCGGATCCGCCGCCGTCGCACCGCGCCCCCGCGCTACGCCCCGTCCCGCCTGGCGGCGCGGCCACGTCCTGCCCCGGCCCGGTCCCGCCTCGCCGCCTCGGCTCGCCCGGCCCCGTGGCCCCGGCCCCCGCTCAGCAGCGTCGGCGCAGCAGGGCGTCGGCGTCGAGCTTCTCCAGCAGCGCCCGCAGCTGCGCCTGCTCGTCGGCGTCGAGCGCCGACACCAGCTCGCCGGCGGCGTCGCGGCGGGCGCGCCGCATCTGCTCCAGGCGCTCCTCGCCGCGCTGCGTCAGGTGCACGCGGGTCGAGCGGCGGTCGTCCGGGTCGGGCCGCCGCTCGAGCAGGCCGCCGCTCTCGAGCGCGTCGACCAGGGTCGTCACCGTGCGGGGCACGACGTGCATGCGCTCGGCCAGCTCGACCATCCGCAGCGGCCCGCCGCTCTTCGCCAGGGTGCGGAGCGCGCGCGCCTCGGCCGGCGTCATCCCGAGGGGCGCGAGCAGCTCGCGCGACTGCGCGTGGATCGCCCGGGCGGCCCGCGTCAGCAGCTCGCCCAGGGACGCCGCGTCGGCGGGCGCGTGCGGGGCGTCGGACATGGGCACCAGCATACCGAGCGCGACACATTGTGAGTGTGACTCAGCATCTGCTAAATTGCTGAGGACCACTCACTGAATCGCCGTGGACGCGGCGGTCGCGACGAAGGAGCCGCTCGCGATGGACGAGACCAACCCCACCCCCTCAGGACCCCGCCCGCTGCGGAACGTCCCCACCTCGGACGCGCCGCTCGACCTGCGGCGGATCGTCCGCCTCTTCCGCCCGTACCGCGGCCGCGTCGCCGCCGTCGCGGGCCTGATCGCGCTCTCCGCGCTGCTCGGCCTGGCCCAGCCGCTGCTGATCCGCGAGATCGTCGACGTCGCGCTGCCGGACCGCGACACGACGCTGCTGACCCTGCTCGTCCTGGGCATGGTCGGCGCGGCGGTGATCGGCTCGGCGCTCGACGTCGGCCAGACGTACCTGTCGAACACGATCGGCCAGCGGGTCATGCACGACCTGCGCACGCGGGTCTACGAGCACCTGCAGCGGATGTCGCTCGCGTTCTTCACCCGCACGCGCTCGGGCGAGGTGCAGTCGCGCATCGCCAACGACATCGGCGGCATGCAGGGCGTCGTCACCTCGACGGTCACCAGCCTGGTCTCGTCGTTCACCACGGTGCTCGCGACGCTCGTCGCGATGCTGCTGCTCGACTGGCGCCTGGCCCTGGCGACGCTGGCCGTCGTCCCGCTCTTCGTGTGGCTGACCCGCACCGTCGGCAAGGCGCGGCGGCGGATCGTCACCCAGCGGCAGAAGCGCCTGGCGGACATGTCGGCGGTCGTCGAGGAGTCGCTGTCGATCAGCGGCATCGTCCTGACCCGCACCATGGGCCGCTCGGCCGACCTGGTGGGCCGCTTCGCCGCCTCCTCGGGCACGGTCGCCGACCTGGAGGTGCGCTCCGCGATGGCCGGCCGCTGGCGCATGGCGTCGGTGCAGATCGCCTTCGCCGCGATGCCGGCGCTCGTCTACTGGCTCGCCGGCTGGACGAGCGCCCACGGGGGCAGCTTCGTCACGATCGGCACCCTCGTCGCGTTCACCACGTTGCAGACCCGCCTGCTCATGCCGATGGTCACGCTGCTGCGCCTGGGCGTCGAGATCCAGTCCTCGCTGGCCCTCTTCACGCGCGTCTTCGAGTACCTCGACACGCCGATCGACGTCGAGGATCCGGCCGACCCGGTGCGCCTGGACCCGGCCACGGCCCGCGGCGCGGTGCGCTTCGAGCACGTCTCCTTCGCTTACGACCCGCGCGGCGGCCAGACGCTCGACGACGTGGACCTGGAGGTCCCGGCCGGCGGCACGCTGGCGATCGTCGGCGAGACCGGCTCGGGCAAGACGACCCTGGGCTACCTCGTCGCGCGGATGTACGACGTGGGGGAGGGGCGCGTGACGATCGACGGGGTCGACGTGCGCGACCTGTCCGCCGACGACCGCGCCGGTCTGGTCGGCGTCGTCGCCCAGGAGACCTACCTGCTGCACTCGTCCGTCGCCGAGAACCTGCGCTTCGCCAAGCCCGACGCGACGGACGACGAGCTCGTCGAGGCCGCCCGCGCGGCGCAGATCCACGACCTGATCGCGTCGCTGCCCGACGGCTACGACACGGTGGTCGGCGAGCGCGGGTACCGCTTCTCGGGCGGCGAGAAGCAGCGCCTGGCGATCGCCCGCGCGATGCTGCGCAACCCGCCGGTCCTGGTGCTGGACGAGGCCACGAGCGCGCTGGACACTCGCACCGAGCACGCGGTGCAGCAGGCGCTCGAGCGCCTGTCGGCCGACCGCACGACGATCGCGATCGCGCACCGCCTGTCGACCGTCCGCGACGCCGACCGGATCGTCGTCCTGGACCACGGGCGCGTGGTCGAGCAGGGCACCCACGAGGAGCTGCTGGCCCGCGGCGGCGCGTACGCGGCCCTCGTCGAGCGGGACCGCGAGGGCGCCGAGCTGGACCTGGCGGCGTAGGGGCGATTCGGGATCCGAATCGCCCCCGTCCACGATTCGGCATTCGAATCGACGGCGGGCGTCCAGGCGCGACGTCCGTGGCCCACGGGGGACGCGCCGCCGTGTGCGCCGTACCCCGTGGGCGCCCGTGAGCGGCGGCTGGACGTCCGTCCTAGCCCGGACGGCGTCTGCCGTTCAAGGACCCCGCGCGCACGGTCGAACGGACGAGGGTGCTCCGGAACGTCCCCCGTCCAGCCGCCGTCTCTCGCGCCCTCCTCCTCCTGACGCTGCTCGCCGCCGCGCTGCTCGGGGCGGCCCGCGCCGACGCCGCCGTCACGCTGCAGAAGCAGGCGCCGGCGCAGGTGCTCTACGGCACCCGATCAGCGGTCACGCTGCACCTGGCCAACGCGGCCGGCCAGCCGTACGCCTACAACGCGTCCGTGCGCGACGTGCTGCCCGCTGGCGTGGACTACGTGCCCGGCAGCGCCCGCATCGGCGGGCAGCCCCTGGAGCCGACCGTCGTGCGCGACGCGCCGGCCCCCGGGCGGACCACGCTCCTGTTCGAGAACGCCACCGACCTAAGCCCCGGGTCGGCCGCCGACCTGACGTACGAGGTCACGCACTCGACCGGCCTGCTCGAGGTCGGCGACGCCTACACGAACACCGCGACGGGCTACGCGAGCACCGCGCCGCGCGTCGTGCCCCAGTTCGACGCGTCGGGCCGCCCGCCGGCGACCCAGCCCGCCGAGATCATGGTCACGGGCGACAGCTCGGCCACCACCGACATCGCGGCGCTCGAGATCACGAAGGACGAGCCCAGCCCCGAGGGCGAGATCGTCCGCGGCGTCCACGACCACCAGACCGTCTACACGCTGCGGGTCCGCAACAACGGCGTCCGCACCACCACCGGCATCGCCGTCGACGACTACCTGCCCGCCGGCCTGGAGTTCCTGGGCTGCGGCCAGGTCGACCACACCACGTCGGCCGGCACGAACCCGGGCAGCGACCGCGAGTACGACGGCGCCCCGACCCTGGCCGGCCGGCGCGCCGCCCCCGCCGACTGCGTCGCCCCCGCCCTGGTCGAGACGGTCCGCGTCGACCCCGACGGCGCCGGCCCGCTGCCCCTGGCGGTCTACACGCACGTGCGCTGGAACGCGCTCGGCCAGCTCGCCGCCGGCGACGACCTGACGATCCGCTACCTCGCCGCGGTGCCGATCCGCGAGAACACGCTCGACTGGGCGACGGGCGACGCGACGACCGGCGGCGCCACCCCCGCGACGACGGGCGCGCAGGCGGCCAACCTGGGCAACAACTCGGGCCCCGAGACGACGGACGAGCAGCCGCTCACGAACCTCGCGCGCGCCGCGGGCGTCTACCGCGGCGACGACGCCGACCCGGCGCGCCACCGCGACGTCGAGGACACGACGACGCTGACGCGCACCGCCGAGGACGTCGCGGTGCAGAAGTCCGTCGATCGCGGCGACGTCGCGCAGGACGCGATCAGTCGCTGGACCTTCGACGTCCAGACCTCCGAGTACCGCACCGTCCGCGACATCGTCGTCGACGACGTCCTGCCGAACGGCCTGTGCCCGCTCGGCGCCACCAACCTGGAGGGCGGCGGCCAGCGGAGCACGGAGTGCGACCCGGTCGCCGGCGAGGTGCCGACGCTGCCCTACGCGTCCACGACGGAGCGGGCCGACGGCACGTGGGCGCTCCGCTGGAACGTGCCGGACATGGGCGCGTCCGACACGTACTCCCTGCGCTTCTCGACGCGCACGCGGCGCTTCTACCAGCAGGACTTCGCCGACGACACGGCCAACCCGGTCCGCACCGGCGACTCGTGGACCAACCGCATCACGCTGACCGCGAACGACTTCCGGCGCATCGTGAGCGGCCAGCCCGTCCCGGGCGACGAGGCCGACGGCACGCAGGACGTCGACGCGTCCGCCGCGTCGCAGGAGACGAACGCCGTCACGATCGACAAGACCGTCCTGGGGGCCCCGGGCAAGACGTCCGTCCCGACCGCCGCGGACTGCGCCACGCTCGGCGCCTACGGCGACGCGACGCCGCGCTACGCCCCGGGCGACCGCGTCTGCTGGAAGCTGCGCGTGGACTTCGCGTCCCAGACCGACTCGGGCACGCCGATCGTGCGCGACTTCCTGCCGCCCGGGTTCGCCTACGAGGCCGGCTCCGCCCGCACGACCGCGGACAACACCGTGGCCGGCGTCCCCGCGCCGACGGTCGACGGCGACACCCTCACGTGGAGCCTGGCCGACGTCCCGACGGGCGGCAAGGTCTTCGACGTCGTCATCGCGACCCGCGTCGAGAAGCAGGTCGCCGACGTCGCCGGGCAGATCACCGGCAACCTGATGAAGCTGTCGTTCCGCAACACCGCGGGCACGACCTTCCCCCGCCGCGACCGCGTCGAGGTCCAGCGCGAGGACGCGCTGCTGGCGCTCCGGAAGGGCGTCGCCGCGGTCGACGGCGTGAACGACCGCACCTTCGCCCCGCCGGCGAAGGACGTGACGGTCTCGGGCGGCGACGCCGTGACCTACGCGGTCGACGTGCGCAACGACGGCGCGCGCGACGCGGTCACCGCCGAGGTCTGGGACCGCCTGCCGGCCGGCATCACCTGCGCCGACGTCGTGCCGACGAGCATCTCGGCCGGCGGCGCCTGCGCCGACGGCGCGCTGGGCGGCGACGCCCGCATCCGCTGGACGGGCGTCGACGTCGACGCCGGCGACAGCGTGCGCCTGACGTACGTCGTGCGGGTGCCGACGACGTTCGCCCCCGCCCACGTCTTCACGAACACGGCGGGCGTCGTCACGTACGGCAGCCCGACGAACGTCGGCGGCGGCGACACGTTCACGTACGTCCCGCAGGACAACATCGACCCGACGAAGACGAGCCCGAACGCCGAACGCGCGGACGACACCGCGACGATCCGCACGCCGAACGCGGCAGTCGCCAAGCGCCAGGCCACGTCGATCACGGCGACCGGCAACAACGGCCCGGACCAGGCCACGATCGGCGAGCGGATCCAGTACGAGGTCGACGTGCGCGTGCCCGCCGGCACCACGATCTACGGCGACGACCCGGCGCTGACCGACCCGCTCGGCCGGCGCGTGACCGTCGAGGGCACGCCCACCGTCACGCAGAGCGGCGGCACCGCGGCCACCCCGACGGCGAGCGTCACCGGCGACCCGACCGCCGGCCAGGGCATCCGCCTGGCGTTCGGCGGCCCCTACGCCAACGCCGCGACGACCGACGCCGTCTTCACCGTCCGCTTCACCGTGATCGTCGACGACGACGCCGGCACCTTCCGGTCGACGTCGGGCACGCAGAACGCGAGCAGCCGCATCCAGAACACCGCGACGCTCGCCTACGACGAGACCGCGGCGGGCACGCCCGTCACCCGGCCCAGCAACACGACGACGGCGACGATCGTCGAGCCGAACCTGGGCCTCGCCAAGACCGTCCAGGGCAACGCGGACGGCGTGCTCAGCCCGGACGAGGTCGTGCGCTACCGCCTGGCGATCACCAACGCCGGCAGCAACGTCACGATCTCGCGCGACTCCGTCGTCACGGACACGCTGCCCGTCGACCTGCTGCCCCTGACCCCGGGCGGCGCGCTGGCAGCGGACGGCGACCCGGTCGGCACGGACGGCACGCCCGGCACGTGGAACGCGGCCGCGCGCACCATCACCTGGACCGTCGGCGACATCGCCCCCGGCGCCACGCCCACCCGCACGTTCGACGTGCGCGTGAAGTCCCCGCCGGCCGCCGGCGCGAACATCACCAACACCGCGCGCGTCACCGGCAGCAGCCTGGCCGGCGCGTCGGCCGACGAGCGCAGCGCCACGTCCCCGGTCCGCACGACGGGGTACGTCGCCACCGGCAGCCTGACCCTGCCGATCGCCGGCGGCACGCTGACGAAGCGGGTGGACCGCCCGACGGCCACGGTCGGCGACCCGCTGACCTACACGCTGGAGTACACGCTCCCGGCCAACCTGCGGTTCAACGACCTGACGGTCCTCGACACGCTGCCCGACGGCGTCGCGCTGGATCCCGACGTGACGCCGCAGATCACCTGCGTCTCGTGCACGCTCGGCGCCGCGAACCCGTCGACGCCCACGGTCCTCGGGCCGCGGGACGACGCGTCCGGCACCACGACGGTCGGCTTCTACCTGGGCGACGTGCCCGACGCCACGCAGGCGCGCACGGTGCGGGTGACGTTCGGCGCGTACGTCGAGGACGCGTACGCGGCGGCCGGCGGCGGCACCGTCGACCGCGGTGACGTCCTGACCAACCGCGCCACCGTCCACTACGACGACGACGCGCACGACCAGGCGCCGCCGACCGACGTGCCGGCCCCCGGCGACTACACGAGCCACAGCGACGAGGCGACGGCGTCCACCACGGTGATCGCGCCGCGCCTGACGGTGAACAAGGACGTCGCCGGCCAGGTGGCCGACACCGACGTGCGCACCGTCGACCCGGCCCAGGACGTCACCTACACCGTCACGGTCCGCAACACGGGCGACGCCGACGCCTACGACGTCGACGCGTCCGACACGCTCAACCCGCGGCTGCGCGACGTCGCGCTCGTCGGGACGACCCCGGCGGGCGAGACCCGCACGCTCGCGGGCGGCGCGCTGGCCTGGCGCATCGACCGCATCCCCGCGGGCGGCAGCGCGAGCCTGCAGTACACCGCGAAGGTCGCGCCGTCGAGCGAGCTGACGCAGAGCGCCCAGATCGCCAACATGGCGTCCGTGCCCTCCTACTGGGAGGCCCCGAAGGCCACCCGCGACGAGCACGCGCCGCCGCGCGCCTACGTGCACCACACCGAGACGCCGCCCGACGTCGTCACGCTCGACGTGACGCTGCCGGCCGTCCACGTCGAGAAGACCACCGGCGCTGCGGGCCTGCCCGAGACGGCCGACGCCCAGGTCGGCGAGGGGTTCCCGTGGCGGATCGTCGTCACCAACCCCGGCCGCGCCACGGCGCACGACGTGCGGGTGACCGACACGCTGCCCGCCGGCTGGACGTACCAGGCCGGGTCCGCCGCGTTCGCCTCGACGCCGGGCGGCATCGCGCCCGCCGCCACGGAGCCCACGGTGGCCGGTCGCGACCTGACGTGGGCCGACATCGGCGACGTGCCGGCGGGCGGGCAGGTCGTCCTGACCCTGCGCGCCGTCCCGGGCCTCGCCGCCCGCGGCGCCGCGAACCCGCAGCAGAACGCCGTCGCGGTCGCGGCGACGGACGCCTCGGGCGCGAGCGCGTCGCAGGCCGGGCCGTACGCCGACGACGACACAGCCGGCGCGAACCTGCGCCTGCCCACCCTCGAGGTGACGAAGACGCCGGACGGCGCCGACGTCACCGCCGGGACGACGGGCACCTACACGGTGCGGGTGCGCAACACGAGCACCGACGCGCCGGCCCGCGAGGTCGTCGTGACGGACACGCTCGGCACGGACCAGACGTACACGGCCGGCAGCGCCACGGCGACCCCGGCCACGGGCTTCGCCGAGGCCTCGAGCAGCCGTGACGCCACGAGCGGCGTCACGACGACGGAGTGGCGCATCGCGGCGATCCCGGCCGGCGGCAGCGTCGACATCGCGGTCCCCGTCGCGGTCGCCGCCTCGGCGCCCGCGGGCACGGCCCTGACCAACGGCGCGTCCGTCGTGTCGCGCGAGGTCACGACGCCGGCGACGGACGACGGCAGCCTGACGCCCCGGGCGCGGGCGGACGTGGGCATCGTGAAGACGGCGAGCGCGCCGCGGGCGACCGCGGGCGGCGAGGTCGCCTACACGCTGAAGGTCACCAACCACGGCCCGTCCGACGCCACCGGCGTCGAGGTCGCCGACGACCTGCCCGCCGCGCTGACCGCCGTCAGCGCCCCGGGCTGCACCGTCGCCGACGGCCGGCAGATCCGCTGCGCCGTGGGCGCGCTGGCCGCCGGCGCGAGCACGGAGCGCACCGTCACGGCGAAGATCGCGAGCGGCGCCACGGGCACGGTCCGCAACGTCGCGACGGTCCGCCAGACCACGGGCGGCAACGACCCGGCGAACGACGCGTCCGCCGTCGACGTCACCCTGGACGCCGCCGCCGACGTCGCGGTGACGAAGACGGTGGACCGCGCCCAGGTCCCGCAGGGCCAGGACGTCCGGTACGCGATCACGGTCGAGAACACGGGCGTGTCCGACGCCACCGACGTGGTGCTCGAGGACCCGGTCCCGGCCGGTCTGCGGGTCGTCGGCACGCCCGCGGGCTGCGACGTCGCGGGCAACGCCGTGCGCTGCGAGCTCGGGACGATGGTCCCGGGCGCCAAGCGGACGTTCGAGGTCGTCGCCCGGGCGGTCGACGCGGGCGCGACGACGAACGTCGCCACGGTCACCACCCCGACGGCGCAGACGGACACGACGAACGACCGCGACGACGCGGACGTGACGGTCCTGCCCGTGGCCGACCTGTCGGTCGAGAAGACGGCCGCGGCCCAGGTCGCGCCGGACGGCACGCTCGACTACGCCCTGACGGTCCGCAACGCCGGCCCGTCCGACGCGACCGGCGTCGTCCTGACCGACACGCTGCCCGCGGGCCTCGAGCTCGTCGGGCTGCCGGCCGGCTGCGCGGCGTCCGGCACCACCGTGACCTGCGCGATCGGGGACCTGGCGTCCGGCGACGAGCGGGTCGTCGCGGTGCGCACGCACGTCCCCTACGCGCTGGCGGGCACGACGATCACGAACGTGGCGTCCGTCCGCGGCGACCAGCTGGACACCACGCCCGAGAACGACGGCGACGACGCGACGACGACCGTCGGGCCGGCCGCCGACCTGTCGATCGCCAAGACGGCGGGCGGCGCGATCGCCGGCGGGGCCGCGACGTGGACGATCACCGTCCGCAACGCCGGCCCGTCGACGGCGACGGGCGTCACCGTCCGCGACGCGCTGCCGGAGGGCACCGCCTTCCGCGCCGCCGCGCCCAGCCAGGGCGCCTGCCGCGCCGACGGCCGCGACGTGACGTGCGAGCTGGGCGACCTGCCGTCCGGCGGCAGCGCGCAGATCGCCGTCGCGGCGACGGTCGACGGCGGCCTGACCGGCGCGACGCTCCGCAACGTCGCCGAGGTGACCGGGCGCGAGCCCGACCCGAAGCCGGGCGACGAGCGCGCGACCGCCGACGTCGTCGTGCAGCGCGCGCCCGCCGTCCAGCCGCGCCTGCGGGTGACGAAGGTCGCCAGCACGACCGCGCCGCGCCTCGGCGGCGAGGTGACGTACCGCGTGGTGGTGGAGAACGTCGGCGAGGTCCGGGCGAACGACGTCCGGATGACCGACACCATGAACGCGCCGGTGCGCATCGGCCGCGTCACGCCGACGCAGGGCACCTGCCGCCCCGACGGCGCCAGCGCCATCGGCTGCTCCCTCGGCGCGCTCGAGCCGGGCCAGCGGGTCACCGTCACCACGACGGTGACGCCGCTCCGGGCCGGGGGCCTGCGGAACACGGCGACGGTCCAGGCGGTCGGCCAGGTGCTGCAGGACCCGGCCGGCGCGACCGCCGGCGCGGGCACCGGGGCCGTCGCCGACGTCCGCGTCGGCACGCGGCGCACGCGCGTCGGGCTGACGAAGCGCGCGTCGCGCTCCGTCGTCCGCGGCGGCGAGACGGTGACGTTCACGATCCGCGCGACGATGCCCAAGCGGGTCGCCGGCGCCGGCGTGCGCGTGTGCGACCGCCTGCCGGACGGCCTGACGTACGTCCGGGCGAAGGGCGCCACGTTCCGCCGCGGCCAGGCCTGCTGGACCGTCGGGTACCTGGCGCCCGGCCGCACGCGGACGTTCCGGATCGTCGCGCGGGCCGAGCGCAGCGGGCGGGAGCGCCGCGTGCGCAACCGCGCGGTCGTGACGGGCGACAACGTCGTCCGCCGCACCGCCTCCGCGCGCGTCCGCATCACCCCGGCGGCGCTGCGCGCCGACGGGGGCGTGACGGGCTGAGCGTGCGCCGCCCCCGGCGGATCGCCGCCGTCGTCGCCGCCGGGCTGATCGCCCCGGCGGCGGCCGCGTCGTCCGCCGGGGCGGACGCGGCCGACCCGCTGGCCCCCACGGCGCGGGCGGCGCACGTCGCGCACGTCGTGGTCGCGACCGCGGTGCGGAGCGCGCCGGGCGGCGGCCGGCCGCGCGGCCGGGTCGGCACGACGGCGCCCTGGGGCGGCGGGCCGGTGCGGCTGCTCGTGCTGGCGTCCGCCGCGGACGACCGCGGCGTGCGCTGGCTGCGCGTCCGCCTGCCCGAGCGGCCGAACGACCGCGACGGCTGGATCCGCGAGCACCACGTGCGGCTGGGCGTCACCCGCTGGCGGCTCGTCGTGGCCGTCCGCCGCCGCACCCTCGAGGCGCGGCACGACGGCCGGGTCGTGCGCCGCTTCCGCGTCGTCGTCGGCGCCCCCGGCACGCCCACGCCGACGGGGCGCTTCGCCGTCGCGGAGCGCATCCGGCAGTCGTCCGGCAGCGAGCTGGGCTCGTGGGCGCTGCACCTGACCGCCCACTCCGACGTGCTCGACGACTACGGCGGCGGACCGGGGCGGGTGGCGATCCACGGCCGGGCGGGCGCGCTGCTGCGGGACCCCCTGGGCACGGCCCGCTCGCACGGCTGCGTGCGGATGGACGACGCCGCGGTGCGGTGGCTCGCGGCCCGCGCCCGCGAGGGCACGCCCGTCGACGTCCGGCGCTGAGCGGGGCGCCGACGAGCCGGGTCGGTCCCCGCAGCAGCGGCGAGCCGCGGCGGGGAGGCGCCGTGCGGCAGATCCGGCGTGGACCCACCGGGTATCGTCGCCGGACGCGAGGAGAAGGTGGCGTCGTGACGCAACAGCGGGTGGACGATGTCGCGGTCATGAGCGCGGTGGGCAAGCGCTACGGGCGGCGGGCGCCGTGGGTGCTGCGGGACGTCGACGCCACGTTCGCGGCCGGCGCGATCGTGCGCGTCGCCGGGCCCAACGGCTGCGGGAAGTCGACGCTCCTGCGGGTGCTCGCGGGGGCCTCGCGGGCGACGAAGGGCCGGGTGCGGCGGGCCGGGAGGTGCGTCGGGTTCGCCGCCGACGCCCTGCCGCCAGGACTGCCGCTCGAGACGGAGGCCTACCTGCGCCACATGGCCGCGATCGCCGGCGTGCGCGCGAGCCGCGACGGCGACCGATCGGCCCGGCTCGTGGACGGCTTCGGTCTGCGCGGCATGGTGGGGCGGCGTCTCGGGGAGCTCTCCAAGGGCACGGCGCACAAGGTCTCGCTGTCCGTGGCGCTCGCGGCCCCCGCACGCCTGTTCGTGCTCGACGAGCCGTGGTCGGGACTCGACGAGGCGTCGCAGGCCTTCCTGGTCGAGACCCTGGCCGCCTTGAGGCGGGACGGGGCGTGCGTCGTCTTCACCGACCACGGCGAGCGGACGGCCGGGCTGGGGGTCGACGACGACCTGGTGTTGGAGGACGGGCGGCTGCGGGCTGGCCGGGCGACGCCGTCGGCGCCGCAGGTGGTCATCGTCCTGCGGTCCGACGCCCACATGGCGGACACCCTGCGGGCGCTCCGCGGGGTGCGCGCCGTGCGCGAGGCCGCGTCCGGGGGCCGGTACGACGTGGTGACGGACGCCGAGCACAGCGATCAGGTGCTGCTGGCGTGCGTGACCGACGGCGCGCACGTCGTGTCCGTCCGGCAGGAGGGGGCGGCGCGGTGAGGCGCCACGCGGCCCTGGTGCGTCTGCAGCTCGTCCTCGTCGCGCGCGGACACCGCTTCGTCCTGCCGCTCACCGCGTACGTCATCGCGATGGGCCTCGTCTTCGCGCCGCCCGTCGCTCCGACGCTGCGGGCGTACGGGGCCGCCGCAGCGCTCCTCCATCCGCTCGGCGCGTGGCTCGCGATCGTGATGCTTGGAGCGGAGTCGCCGCAGCAGCGCGACGCGGTGGCGGCCGCCGGCGGGTCGACCACGGCCGCCTGGACGGCCCGTCTGGTCGGCGTGGTGCTGGTCCTGTGTCTCGTCGCGGTGGGGACCGCGGTCCTGCCCGCGGCCGCGGGGGTGTTCGCTCGCCCCCCGACGCCCGCGACCGTCGCGGCCGCGGCTGCGGCGATGGTGCTGGCGGCGCTGCCGGGCGGCGCCCTCGGCGCGCTCTGCAGCTCGGCGTTCGTGCCCTCCGGCGGCTGGCGGTTCGCGGCGTGCTCCTCCGCGCTGCTCCTCACGGTGCCGCTCACGACGGCCGAGCCGGTGCGGCACGTCGCGCCGCCCGGGCTGGCCATGGTGCGGTTCTTCGACGTCGCAAGCGTGCCGGGGCCTGCTGCGTGGTGGAGCATCGCCGTCCTTCCCGCGCTGGCGTCGTGCGCGGCGATGCTCGCGGCGCTGGCCTACCTGATCCGCCGCCTTCCCTGACCCGCGTCCGCGTCGGCGCCGGGGCGGCGGCCCCGCCGCCGGCGTGCCCGCCGACGCCCGAACGTCGGTCCAGCGCGCTGCAGCGCGCGCCGTTCACGCCGATCACCTCCGGGTCAATCCCGAGTGAAGGCACGTCCCATGCCCCACAGTCCCCGCCGGATCAGCCTGAAGGTCAAGCTCTTCGCGCTGAGCTCCGGACTCCTCATCTTCACCGTCGTCATCGCCCTGCTGGGCGTCCGCTCGCTGGGCAGGGTCAACGACCAGGCGACGCAGATCTACGAGCAGGGCGCCGTCCCGCTGGCGCACATGGCCGGCATCCGCTCGCGGACGAACGACACGCGGCGCCTGGTGGCCGGCATGATCCTCGGCACCGCCGACCCGGGCTACAGCGCGGAGCAGGCGCGGACCGACCGGGCGACGATCGCGGCGAACGACGCCGAGATCAAGCAGCGCCTGGAGGCGATCGAGCGCGCCGTCGACGACCCCGCCATCGAGCGCCGGATCCAGGCCGTCCGTGCCGGCTACGCCACGTACGACGCGGCCCGCGACCGGGTGCTGGCGTCCGTCGCGCAGCGGGCCCGCGCGGCCGCGGCGTCGGCGGGCGCGGCCACGCAGGCCGACGTCGAGCAGTTCGGCGTCGTCGCCGCGGCCTCGCGGCGGCTGAACGGCGCGCCGTACGCGACGCTGAAGAAGGAGAACCCGGCGCTGTCCGACGACCTGGAGGCGTACGCGAAGGCGCGCAACGCCGAGGCGGACGACGTGTACGCGTCCGCCCGCACCCAGGCCTTCGTCCTGCTCGGGATCTCGCTGCTGCTCGGCCTGGCCGTCTCCGCCGTCATCGCCCGCGGCATCTCGCGGATCGTCGCCGAGATCCTGCAGCGCACCCGCTCGCTGGCGGACAACTGCCTGACGGACCTGCAGACCGGCCTGTCGCGCATGGCCGACGGCGACCTGACGTTCGAGACCGTCCCGGTCACCACGCCGATCGCGGACCACCCGAACGACGAGCTCGGCGACATCGCGGTGGCGATCAACGACATCCGCAGCAAGGCCGGCGCGTCCATCGACGCCTACAACCGCAGCCGCGACGCCCTCGCCGGCATGATCGGCCAGGTCTCGTCCGCCGCCGGCGCGCTCTCGGCGTCGTCGTCGCAGATGGAGTCCACGTCCGAGGAGACGGGCCGGGCGGTCGCCGAGATCGCCGGCGCGGTCACCGACGTGGCGCAGGGCGCCGAGCGCCAGGCCCGCACCGCCGCGTCGACCCGCGCGGTCGCCGACGAGATGGCGCAGGCCACCGAGCAGGGCGCTGGCGCCGTCCGCCAGACGAGCGAGGCGGCGCAGGCCGCGCACGCCGCCGCGCTCGAGGGCGCCGCGGCGTCCGACCGGTCCACGGCCGCGATGGGCGAGATGCGCGACGTCGCGTCCGGCGCCGTCGCCGCCGTGCAGGAGCTGGGGTCGAAGTCCGAGCGGATCGGCGGCATCGTCGACACGATCTCGGGGATCGCGGGGCAGACGAACCTGCTCGCGCTGAACGCCGCCATCGAGGCCGCGCGCGCCGGCGAGCAGGGCCGCGGCTTCGCCGTCGTCGCGGAGGAGGTGCGCAAGCTGGCCGAGGAGTCGCAGGAGGCCGCCGCGTCCATCGCCGACCTGGTCGAGGACATGCAGGGCTCGACCGCCCGCGCCGTCGAGATCATCGGCAATGGCTCGAGCAGCATCCAGCGCAGCGTCGAGGCCGCGTCCGTCACCGACGAGGCGTTCGGCCGCATCACCGGGGCCGTCGACGACCTGAACGAGCGGATCGGCGAGATCTCGGTCGTGATGCAGCAGATCGCCTCCAGCTCGGATCGCGTCCGCGAGGACATCTCCGAGGTCGCCTCGGTCGCCGAGTCCTCGTCGGCGTCCGCCGAGCAGGTCTCCGCCTCGACGCAGCAGACGAGCGCGTCGACGCAGGAGGTCGCGGCGTCGGCGCAGGAGCTCGCGCGGACCGCGGAGGAGCTCGAGGCGCTCGTCGCGCGCTTCGTGCTGCTGGAGCGCTGAGGGGACGGGGCGCCGGCCGTCGATCGGCGCCCCCGGCCCGTCGCCGGACGCTGCCCGGCCCTCCCGCCGCGGCGTCCGCCTCAGCCCGCGACGGTCAGCGGCAGGCGGTCGATGAGCTCCAGCGCGGCGTCGGCCGCGGCGCCCTCCAGGACGGCGGCGTGCGCGCCGCGCATCATCCGCGCGATCACCTGGGCGCTCGCCGGGATGTCGACCCCGGGACGCAGCCGCCCGGCGCCGTCGGCGTCGCGCAGCAGCGCCTCCACGGCCTGGCGGAAGGTGGCGTGCCAGCGGTCGGCGAGCCGGTCGGTGGGGGGCAGCCCCAGGTCGCGGAACAGCACGTGGCTCTCGGGGTGCGCGTAGACGGCCTGGCCGGCGATGCGGAGGAACAGCCGCAGGCGGCCGAGCGGGTCGTCGGGCCACGCGGCCGCCGTCGCTCGGCGGGTCATGTCCTCCATGACGACGCCGGCGGCGCGGTCCACGACGGCGCCGAACAGCTCGCGCTTGCTGTCGAAGCGGTGGAAGGCGGTGCGCAGCGGCACGCCGGCGCGCTCGGCCACCGCCTCCATGCGCACGTCGGCGTAGCCGGCGGTGCGCAGCAGCTCCTGCGCGGCGTCGATCAGCCGTGCGGCGGTCGCGTCGTCCGTGCTCGGCCCGTCGCCGCGCTCGCCCTGCGCCCAGCGGTACAGGGTGGCGACGCTGATCCGCAGGTCCGCGGCGACCTGGGCCGCCGTCTCGTCGCCCGCGAACGCGCGGCGCACGGCGGCGTGCCGTTCGTCGGGGCTGAACCTGGAGGCGCGGGCCATCGGTCGGGCGATGGTACGCCGGGTTGCGTCGCGCCGTTCGCCGTGTATTCTCGCATTTAAGATGCAAGAACAGCGAGAGGCCGGGGCGCCCGGCGTCGATGGCGCCGAGACCGACGTCCTGATCGTCGGCGGCGGCCCGACCGGCCTGGCCGCGGCGATCGAGCTCGGCCGGCGCGGCGTCTCGTGCGTGCTCGCCGAGCGGCGCGACGCGCCGAGCCCGCACCCCCGGGCGTCCGTCGTCAACGGCCGCACGATGGAGCTGTGCCGCAGCTGGGGGATCGCCGAGGGGGTGATGGCCCACGCGATGGTCCCCACGCCGGATCTGGGCGTCACGTGGACGACCCGGCTGGCCGGGCGGCAGATCGGCCGCCTGCCGCTGCTCGACGACCAGGAGCGGCTGCTGCGCGACCTGGCGGCGAGCCCCGTCCTGCCGGCGATCTGCGCGCAGGACCGCTTCGAGCCGCTGCTGCGGGCCCGCGCGGCGCGCGAGTCGACGGTGGACCTGCGCTTCGGCTGGACCGCGACGGACGTCGTCGACCACGGGGACGCGGTGTCCGCCGTGCTGCGCGCGGCGGGCGGCGAGGAGCAGGCGGTGCGCGCCCGCTGGGTCGTGGCGGCCGACGGCTCGCGCAGCCCGCTCCGCGACGCCGTCGGCATCGGCCTGGAGGGCCCGGAGGCCGTGTCGGAGCAGGTCAACGTCCTCCTCGATGCCGACCTGACGCCCCTGGTCGAGGGCCGCCAGAGCGTGCTCTTCTACGTCGTCGCTCCGGACGCCACCGGCTTCCTGATCGCGCTCGACGGCCGGCGGCGCTGGCTGCTCAACGTGCCCCGCGCCCTGGTGCCGACCCTGGACGCGGCCGGCTGCCTGCCCGTCGCCCGGCGGGCGATCGGGGACGAGCGCGTCGACGTGACGGTCGTGTCCGTCGCGGCGTGGACCGTCACCGCGCAGGTCGCCGAGCGCTACCGCCGCGGCCGCGTCCTGCTGGCGGGCGACGCCGCGCACCGGTTCCCGCACACGGGCGGCTTCGGGATGAACACCGGCGTGCAGGACGCCCACAACCTGGCCTGGAAGCTCGCGGCCGTCCTCGACGGGAGCGCGGGGGAGGCCCTGCTGGACAGCTACGACGCCGAGCGACGGCCCGTCGGCACGTTCAACCGCGACCAGAGCCTGCGCAACGCCCGAGGGATCGCGGCCACCGGCGTGCCCTTCGCCGACGAGACGTTCGACGTGGCGGCCGTCGAGGACGACAGCCCGGCCGGCGAGGCGGTGCGGGCCCGGATCGCGGCGGCGATCCCGGCGCAGCGCCCGCACTTCGTCTTCCGCGGCCAGGAGCTGGGGTTCCGCTACGACGGGTCGCCCGCGGTCGTCCCCGACGGCTCGTGCGAGCCGCCCGCCGGGGTGGAGGAGTACCGCCCGAGCGGCGCCCCGGGCGCCCGCGCCCCGCACCTGTGGGTGGAGCGCGGCGGCGCGCCGTGCTCGACGCTCGACCTGTGGGACGGCCGCTGGACGCTGGCGGCCGGCCCCGACGGCGCGGCGTGGATCGCGGCCGGGGCGGACGCCGCTCGCGCCCGCCCCGACGTCGGCCTGGCGCTCGTCCGGCACGGCGTCGACGTCGCCGGCGACGCCGCGGCGTTCACGGCCGCGCTCGGCGTCGGCGCCGACGGCGCCGTGCTCGTCCGTCCCGACGGCCACGTCGGCTGGCGCGCGTCCGGGCCGCCGGGCCCGGACGGCGCCGCCGTGCTCGTCGCCGCCCTCGACCAGATCCTCGCCCGCCCCCACCGACCCCGGAGTCCCGCATGACCACGCTGCACCGCCCGGCGTTCCACCACGTCAACCTCAAGACGACGCGCCTGCAGGAGATGATCGACTGGTACGGCCTGGTCGTCGGCGCAGAGGTCACCTACCAGTACGAGCTGGGGGCGTGGCTGACCAACGACGAGGCCAACCACCGCATCGCGCTGCTGTCGTTCCCGAACTTCCGCGACGACCCGGGCCGCGACGAGCACGCCGGGATGCACCACGTGGCGTTCGAGTACGACGCGTTCGAGGCGCTCGACGACTCGTACCTGCGGCTGCGCGAGCACGGGATCGTGCCCGAGCTGTGCCTGGACCACGGCGTGACGTTCTCGTACTACTACGTCGACCCGGACGGCAACCGCGTCGAGCTGCAGGTGGACGGCTTCGGGGACTGGGCCACGTCGAAGCGCTGGATGGCGACGTCGGAGGACTTCCGCCGCGACCCGCTCGGCGCGCTGATGGACCCCGCGCGCGTGGCCGCGGACCGCGCCGCGGGCCGGACCTTCGCCGAGATCCGCGAGACGGCCCGCCGCGGCGGCTACGCCCCGGAGCAGGCGTGAGCGGCGGGGCCGCCGGGCCTCAGCCGGCGGCCGCTGCGGCGGCCGGCGCCGGGAGCGGTCGGTGGGCGACCTCGTGCGCCTCGGCGGGGTCGAGCCCCAGCAGGCGCAGCACGCCCTCGGCGTGCCGCTCGGCGGCGTCGGGCGGCGCGGCGCCGTCGAGGACCGCGCGCATCGAGGCCAGCAGGAGGCCGCCCATGCCGTAGAGCGCGAGCGCCTCGTCCGCGACCCGCAGCCGCCCCGACGCCACGCCGCGGCGCAGGTCGTTCAGCGCGTACGGGCCCAGGGCCGTGCGGAGCACGTTGTGCGAGACGTCGAGCCGCAGCAGCAGCCAGCCCCAGTCGGGGTCGTCGGCGGCGCGGCGGACGAAGCTGCGGTGCGCGGCCGCGATGACCTCGGCCGCGTCGTCGAGCTCGCCGGCGACCCGCTCGACCTCGGCGGCCTGGGCGGCGACGGTCTCGGCCAGGACGGCCTCGACGATCGCGTCCTTGCTCTCGAAGTGGTTGTAGAAGGACCCGAACCCGACGTCCGCCTCGTCGGTGATCTCCTGGATCCGCGTGGCGTCCGCGCCCTGTCGGGCGATCAGCGTCCGCGTCGCGGCGAGCAGCTTGGCGCGGGTGGTCTCGCGACGCCGCGCGTGCCGGTCGGGACGTGGGGCCATCCGTCGAGGCTAGCGCCGCTGACGTAGATCGTCGTATTTGACGATCTCATCAGAGTTGCGTACGGTCATCACCATGAAGCTCCGCTCGACGCCCGACGGCCTCATCGCGCACGACGAGCAGCGCGGGCGATGGGTCCGCCTGCCCGGCGAGGACGACCTCGTCGCGTTCCTGGCGGAGGGCCAGCCGGCCCGCGCCCGGGCCACCGCGGCCCTGGACGCGCCCGACGCCGAGACGGCCGACCCCGCGACGGCGACCCTGCCGTTCCGGCCGCGGTCGATCCGCGCGTTCATGCTGTGGGAGTCGCACCTGATCGCGTCGAGCCGGATGCTCGTCAAGCACTTCTTCCCCGCGCCGATGTGGCGGGCGGTCGACGCGTACGAGAAGGCGACGCGGCGGACGTTCCCGAAGCTGAAGCCGACGCAGGGCTTCTACGACCACCCGACGTTCTACGTCGCCAACCACACGATGGTGCTGGCGGACGGCCAGGACATGTGGTCGCCGTCCCACACGCGGGCGCTGGACTTCGAGCTGGAGCTCGCGTGCGTGCTGGCGCGGCCGCTCGCCGACGCCACGCCGGAGGAGGCGCTGGACGCCGTCGGCGGCTGGTTCGTCCTCAACGACTGGAGCGCCCGCGACGTGCAGGCCGACGACGCGCGCCACAACGTCTTCGGCCCGGTCATCAAGGCCAAGACGTTCGCCAACTCGATCGGCTGCGACGTCGTCACCGCCGACGCGTTCGGCGACTGGGAGCAGGCGACCGGCCGCGTGCGCGTGGACGGCGAGCTGTGGTGCGAGGGCGGCACGGCGGGCCCCGCGCACGGCCTGGGCGCCATGCTCGCCTACGCGTCGCGGGGCGAGCGGCTCGACGCCGGCGACGTCATCTCGACGGGCACGATGCCGGGCTGCTGCGGGATCGAGCTGGAGCGCTGGATCCGCCCCGGCCAGACGGTGCAGCTCGAGATCGACGGCATCGGCACGCTGACCAACCGCCTGTCCGCCGACGCCACGCCCACGACGGCCGTGTGATGCAGGCCGACGTCCTGATCTGCGGCCTCGGTCCCGTCGGGCAGCTGCTCGCCCTGCTCCTCGGGGACCTGGGCGTGTCGACCGTCGCGGTCGACCAGGCCGACGGGCCGTACGACCTGCCCCGCGCCGCGGTAGTCGACGACGAGGTGCTGCGGATCTTCCAGGCGGTCGGCCTGGACGACGCCGTGCTCGCGGACGCCCAGGTGCAGCGGACGGTGAGCTTCGTCACCGCCGGCGGCCGCGTCGTCGAGGCGCTGCGGCCGGTCCACGGCGACCTGGGGCACCCGCCGCTCGTCTCGATCCACCAGCCGTCGATCGAGCGCACGATGGTGCGCGCGCTCGCCTCGCGCGGCACCGTGCGGCTGCGCTGGGGGCGGCGGCTGGAGACGCTCGACCACGACGCGCACGGCGTGACCGCGTGGGTGCGGGCCGTCGGCGGCGGGCCGACCGAGCGGATTCGCGCGCGGTTCCTCGTCGGCTGCGACGGGGGCCGCAGCGGCGTCCGCGCCCGGGTCGCCGTTCCGTTCGGCGGCTCGACGTTCGAGCAGCGCTGGCTCGTCCTCGACGCCCGCGTCGACCGGCCGATCGCCCGCGCGCCGCACCCGCACTTCGTCGGCGACCCCGCGCGCCCCGTCGTGACGCTGCCGATGTCGCCCGGCCGGCACCGCTGGGAGTGGATGCTGCACCCCGGCGAGGACGCGGCCGCGTTCGTCGCGCCGGAGCGGATCGGCGCGCTCCTCTCCCCGTGGACCACGGGCGAGCGCGTCGACGTCGAGCGCGCGGTCGTCTACACGTTCCACGCCCGCACCGCCGCGCGGTGGCGCGTCGGCCGGGTGCTGCTGGCCGGCGACGCCGCGCACGTGATGCCGCCGTTCGTCGGCCAGGGCTTCTCCTCCGGCGCCCGCGACGCCGCCAACCTGGCGTGGAAGCTCGACGCCGTGCTGCACGGCGCGCCCGAGCGCCTGCTGGACAGCTACGAGGCCGAGCGGCGGCCGCACGTGACGAGCATGCAGCGCCTGGCCGTGCGCTGGGGCGGGGTCGTCCAGACGACGGCGCCGCGGGCCGCGCGCGGCCGCGACGCCACGCTCGAGCTGCTCGACCGCACCGGGGTGCGCGCGTGGATCAGCGCGCAGGCCAAGCCGCGCCCCACCTACGCCGCGGGCGCCTTCGCGCGCACCCCGGACCGCCTGCCGTTCCGCCGCCACGTCGGGGCGCTCTTCCCGCAGCCGGGCCGCCTGGACGACCGCCTGGGGCGCGGCTGGGCCGTCGCCGCGAGCACGCCGGCGGCGGCGGCGTGGTGGCGCGCCGCCGGGCTGCACGCCGTCGAGGCGCCGCACGCCCGCGAGTGGTCGCTGCTGCGCCCCGACCGCTTCGTCTTCGCCTGCGCGGACGGCGAGGGCCCGCGGCGCCGCGCGCCCCGGGCGCGGCCGGGAGCGGCCTGCGCCGACGGCGGCCGGGCGGCCGCGGAGCGCACGGCGGCCCTTCGGGTGCTGCGGGCCACGGTCGGCGACGGCCTGCGCACCGCGGCGCCGACGCGGCAGGCGGTGGCGGCATGATCGCCGTGCTCGGCGGCACCGGCACCATCGGCCGGCACGTCACCGCGCAGCTCGCCGCGCGCGGGCTGGAGCACCGCGTCCTGCGGCGGCCCGGGGTCGACCTGCGCGACCCCGCGACCCTCCGCGCCGGGATGGCCGGCGCGGACCAGCTCTTCCTGCTGACCCCGCACGACCCGGACCAGGAGCAGCTCGAGGCCGACGCGGTCGACGCGGCCGTCGCCGCGGGCGTGCGGCGGATCGTCAAGGTGTCCGGCGGCGGACCGGCCGTCGGCCCGAACGGCCCGTCGAGCACCGCGGTCGCGCACTGGCGCAGCGAGCAGCGGATCGAGGCGTCGGGTCTGCGCCACGCGTTCCTGCGGCCCTCGCTCCTGATGCAGAACCTGGCCGAGATGCGGCCGCGGCTGGGGCTGCTGCTCGCCCCGATGGGCCACGCGCCGGTCGCGATGATCGACGCCGCCGACGTGGCCGCCGCCGCGGTCGCGGCGCTGGAGGACCGGGACGCGCCGGACCGCTGCTGGCACCTGACCGGCCCGGCCGGGGTGACGTTCGCCGACGTCGCGCGCGCCCAGGGCGCCCGCTACGTCGACGTGCCGCCGCGGCTGGCGGCCCTCGCGCTGCGCCGCCGCGGGGCGTCGCCCTTCGAGATCGACCACACGCTGCGCATGGCCGCGTACTTCGCCACCGGCGCCGACGGGACCCCCACCGACGACGTCCGCCGCCTGACCGGCCGCGCCCCGCGGTCGCTGCACGACCACCTCGACGCCGGGAGCCCCCGCTCGTGATCACCACCCGCATGGGCCACGTCGGCCTGCGCGTCCCCGACCTCGACGCCGCCGTCGCGTTCCAGTGCGACGTGATCGGGATGGTCGAGACCGCACGGGTCGGCGGCGCCGCCTACCTGACCTGCAACGACCGCCACCACGAGCTGATCCTGATCGCGGATCCGGTGCGCCGGGGGTACGACCACATCGGCCTCGAGGTCGCCGGTCCCGCCGCGCTCGACGCCGCGCGGCGCCGCGTCCCGGCGGCCGGCGGCACGCTGCTGGGCGACGTGTACGACGGCGAGCCCGGCATCGACCGGGCGCTGCTCGTGCGCGGGCCCGAGGGGCACGTCTTCAAGCTCTTCTGCGGCATGGAGCGCGGGGTGCGGCTGCCGGACGGCGACCGGCCGCTCAAGTTCGAGCACGTCTCGGTGAAGGTCCGCCGGATGCGGCGGTTCGAGCGGTTCCTGGAGCACGGCCTGGGCTTCCGGTTCTCGGACCGGATCGCGCCGATCGCGAGCTGGTGGCACTGCGACGCCGACCACCACGGCATGGCCGTGGTGCGGTCCCCGACCGCCGAGCTGTCGCACTACGCCTACGCCTGGCCCGACCTGAACGCCCTCGGCCGCGTCGCCGACCGGCTGAAGGCGGAGCGCGGGCGCACGCCGCTCTGGGGCCCGAGCCGGCACGGCCCGGGCAACAACCTCTTCCTGTACCACCGCGACCACGACGGCGCCCTGGTCGAGCACTGCGCCGAGCTGCAGCGGATGCCGCCCCACGGGGACTACGTCCCCCGCCGCTGGCCGCTGCTGCCCGACCAGATCAACCAGTGGGGCGGCCCGCCGCCGTTGCGGTTCGTGTGGGCCGGGCACCCCATCGCGCCGCCCGGGACGGGACGGCCGCCGTGGGCCGTCGGGGGCGCGTCGTCGCGGACCGCGGAGCCGGCCCGTCATGCGTGACGCCCCGCTGTTCTGGAGTCCGGCGTCGGGGCCCGAGGACCTGGCGCGCATCGAGGCGGTGCCGCTCGCCGACCGCGGCCTGCCCGCCACCAGCCGCGACGTGCTCCTCCGCGCCGCCGAGCGCTGGCCGGACCGCCCCGCCGTCTCCGTCCTGCCGGACGCCGAGCGGTGGGAGTCGCCCGTCACCCGCACGTTCGCGCAGCTCGCCGACGACGTCGCGCGCGCCGCCGGCGCCCTCTCCGCGCTCGGGGTCGCGCCCGGCCAGGCGGTGTCGGTCCTGTCCGTCAACTGCGACGAGCTGCTGACGACGCTGCTCGCCGCCGAGGCGGTGGGGGTGTACGCGCCCGTCAACCCGGGGCTGGCGGCGGAGCACGCCGTCCACCTGGTGCGCCGGGCCGGGGCGCGGGTGCTCGTCGCGGCCGGGCCCGAGCTGGACCCGGCGGCGTGGGCGCTGGCCCGCGAGGTCGCCGCGACGGTGGGCCTGCCCGCGCTCGTCGCGCTGCGCCCGACCGGCGCGGACGGCGAGCCCCCGGCGCTGGCGCCCCTCGAGGGAGTGCGCGTCGCGTACCTGCGGGACCTGGTCGACCGGATCCCGGGCGGCACGCCGCTGCCGGGCCCGCCGCCCGGCGCCGACGACGCCGCGAGCTACCTGCACACCGGCGGCACGACGGGCACGCCCAAGCTGGCGGTCCGCACGCACGCCAACCAGGTGACGAACGCGTGGGCGGTCGCCTGCAACGACGCGCTCGACCCCGACGACACGGTGCTGGCGGCCCTGCCGCTGTTCCACACGAACGCGATCGTCGTGACGGTGCTCGCGCCGCTGCTGCGCGGCCAGCACGTCCTGTGGGCCGGCCCGCTCGGCTACCGCGACCTGCCGCTGTACGGCTGCTTCTGGCGCCTGGTGGAGCGGTACCGGATCGCGGCGATGTCGGCGGTGCCGACCGTCTACCAGGTGCTCACCCAGGTGCCCGTCGACGCGGACGTCGGCAGCCTGAAGGTCCCCGTCGTGGGCGCGGCGCCGCTGCCGACCGCGGTCCGCGAGGCGTGGGCGGCCCACACCGGCGTCGAGCTCTGCGACGGCTACGGGCTGACCGAGGCGACGTGCGCCAGCTCGCGCAGCTGGCCCGGCGCGCCGCGCCCCGGCACGGTCGGGCAGCGGGTGCCGTACCAGGACGTCGCGGCGGTCGCGATCGACGAGCGCACCGGCGAGCGGACCGTCCTGCCGCCCGGCGAGGCCGGCGCCCTCGTGGTCCGCGGCCCCCACGTCTTCGCGGGGTACCTGCGCGAGGACGGGACGCTGGACCGCAGCGCCGTCCGCGACGGCTGGCTCGACACCGGCGATCTGGGCGCCGTCGACGCCGACGGGTTCGTCCGCCTCGTCGGCCGGGCGAAGGACCTGATCATCCGCGGCGGCCACAACATCGACCCGCAGGGCATCGAGGACGCCCTCCTGGAGCACCCGGCGGTGACGATGGCCGCGGCGGTCGGCCGGCCCGATCCGCACGCCGGCGAGGTGCCCGTGGCGTTCGTCACGGTCGCGCCCGGCAGCGACGTGACCGCGGAGGCGCTGCACGCCTGGGCGCAGGAGCACGCCCCCGAGCGCGCGGCGGCCCCGCGGACGGTCGACGTCGTCGCCGAGATCCCGCTGACGCTCGTCGGCAAGCCCTACAAGCCCGAGCTGCGCCGCCGCGCCGCCGAGGCCGCCGCCCGGGACGCGCTGGACGGCACCGCCGCGGCCGACGGCGTGCGGGCGGTCCTCGTCGACGGCGCGGTCGAGATCGAGGTGGCGTCGTCGGCCGACGACGACGCGGTCCGCGCGGCGCTCGGCGCCTTCGGCTGGACGTGGCGGTGGGCTCGGTGAGCGGCCGGCGCGTGACGCTGCCCGACCCGGTCGTCGGCGCCGTGGCCCGCCAGGCGGCGCGGCTGACCGAGCGCCTGCGGCCGCTGCTGCCCGCCGCGCCGCTGCCCGCCGGGTCCGACGCCCCGGTCCTCGACCTGGACCTGTACGGCGACGCCGCGCTCCGCGACCCCGCCGCCACGTGGGCGGCGGTCCGGGACGCGGGCCCGGCGGTCTGGCTGCCGCGCCACCGCCTGTTCGCGGTCGGACGGTACGCCGACGTGCGGGCGGCGCTCAAGGACGCCGAGACGTTCGCCAGCGGCGACGGCGTCGGGGTCCACCCGCTCGCCAACCGCCTGGGCCGGCGGACCACGATCTCCGCGGACGGCGACGCCCACGCCGCGCGCCGCGAGGTGCTGCTGCGCTCCGTCGGCGCGCGGAGCCTGGCGCACCTGAAGGACGACGTGCACCGCGAGGCCGGGGCGGTCGTCGCCGAGCTGCTGGACGCCGGCGCGTTCGACGGCGTGCGCGACTTCGCGAGCGCGCTGCCGCTGCGGATCGTGGCCGACCTCGTCGGCGTGCGCGTCCCCCGCGAGCAGCTGCTGACCTGGGGCCGCGCGACGTTCGACGGCCTGGGCACCGCGAACGAGCGGGGCCTGCGCGCGCTGCCGGGCGCGCTGGACCTGTGGGCGTACGGCCGCCGGCTGCGACGCGACGCGGTCGTCCCCGGCGGCTGGGCGGCGTCGGTGTTCGACGCCGCCGACGCCGGCGACATCACCCCGGCGGAGGCGCGCGCGATGATCATCGACTTCGTCGCGCCCAGCCTCGACACCACGATCCTCGCCACGGCGGCCCTGCTGCACCACCTCGCGACGGTGGACGGCCTGTGGGCGCGGCTGCGCGCCGAGCCCGACCGCATCCCCGCCGCGGTCGTCGAGTCCGTCCGGCTGTCGTCCCCGATCCGCGGCTTCACGCGCGGCGTGACCCGCACCACGACGGTCGGCGGCACCACCGTCCCGGCCGGCAGCCGCGTCGTGCTGCTCTACGCGGCCGCCAACCGGGACGAGCGGCAGTTCCCCGATCCCGAGCGCTTCGACCTGGACCGCCGCCCCGCCACCAACCTGGGCTGGGGCAACGGCCCGCACACCTGCGTCGGCATCCACCTGGCCAAGCTCGAGATGCAGGCCCTGCTGCGCGCGATGGTCCCGACGGTCGAGGCGGTGCGCACCGGCCCGCCGGAACGGCTGGAGAACAACGTCCTGCAGGGCATCGCGCGGATGCCGGCGGAGCTCGTGCGGGCGGGCGCGGCCGGCGTCACGCCGTAGCGGGCCGCCCGCGCAGGACGCCGGCGACGAGCAGCAGCGCGACGGCGGCCAGCGCGGCGGTGGCGGTGAAGGCGCGGGCGACGCCCGCGCTGAACGCGGAGGGGTCGGTCGCGACGCCGGCGGAGGCCGCGAGGATCGACGTGAGGATGGCGACGCCCAGGGCGCCGCCGACCTGCTGCGTGGTCTGCAGCGCCCCCGAGGCCGCGCCGGCGTCGGCGGCGGGCACGCCGCCCAGGATCACCGTGCTGAGCGGCAGGAACAGCAGGCCGCCCCCCAGGCCGACGAGCGTCAGCGGCCCGAAGACGCCCGGGAGGTACCGCGTGTCGGCCGACAGCTGCGTCAGCCAGGCGCCCGCGGCGACGAGCGCGGCGAGGCCGGCGAGCACCACCGCGCGCGGGCCCGTGCGCTCGACGATCCGCCCGACGGTGCGCGAGCCGGCGAAGATCAGGATCGGCATCGGCAGGAACGCGACGCCGGCCACCGCCGGCTCCATGCCCCGCACGAGCTGCAGGTACTGGGGCAGCAGGAACGAGGTGCCGAAGAGCACGGCCGTGACGAGCGTCATCGTCGCGTAGCCGGCGGCCGTGCTCGGGCGCGTGAGCAGGCGGAGGGGGAGGAGCGGGTCCGTGGCCCGGCGCTCGGCGCGGACGAACGCCGCCAGGAGCACGGCCGTCGCGGCGAAGGCGGCGATCCCGACCGGGTCGCCCCACCCGGCCTCGCCCACGCGGAGGAACGCGAAGACGAGGGCGCTGACGCCCAGGGTGCCGGACAGGGCGCCCGCCAGGTCGAAGCGCAGGCGGCGGCCGGGGAAGGCCGGCAGCGCCCGGAGCGCGCCGGCCACGACGACGGCCCCCACGGGCACGTTGACGAGGAACGCCGCCCGCCACGAGAACGCGGACGTCAGCGCCCCGCCGACGAGTAGCCCGAGCGCGCCGCCCGCCGCGGCCATCGCGAAGAACAGGCCGAGCGCCCGCGTGCGGGCCGGCCCCTCGGGGAACGTCGCCATCAGGATCGCCAGGCCGCTCGGCGCCGCGATCGCCGCGCCGGTCCCCTGCGCCGCCCGCGCCGCGACGAGCAGCGCGGCGTCGGACGACAGCCCGGCGCCGAGCGAGGCGACCGTGAAGAGCGCGACGCCGCCGGCGAACACGCGGCGGCGCCCCAGGCCGTCGCCGAGCCGTCCGCCGAGCAGCAGCAGGCCGCCGAACGCCAGCGCGTACGCGTTGACCACCCACGCCAGCGTCTCCGACGAGACGCCCAGGTCGGCCCGCAGCGCGGTGAGCGACAGGTTCACGATCGACGCGTCGAGGACGATCATCAGCTGCGTCACGACGACGATCGCCAGGATCGCCGCGGCGCCGCGCGGGACGGCCGCGTCCGCCGGGGTCGCGCTCACGCCGTCGCCTCGTGGCGGCGGGCGTGCAGGACGGCGTCGAGGACCTCCGCCGTGCGCCCGTCGCGGTGGCCGACGGTGCGCGGGCGGTCCTCGACGACGAGCAGCTCCCACTCGGCGGCGTCGAGCCCGAGCTCCGCGACGAGCTGGCTCGCGGTCGGCAGGCCGGCGGTGTCCTCCGGATTCCAGGCCCACGGCGGCAGGGTCAGGTGGCCGACGACGAGCAGGTGGCCGCCGGGCCGGACGCGCGCGGCGGCGCGGGCCAGCGCGGCGGTGCGGTCCAGGCCGAACGGCGCGTGCAGGAAGAACGAGCAGGCCAGGTCGAACGTCTCGTCGGTCCGCCACGCGTCCAGGTCCGCCGCCTGCCACGTGATCCGGTCGGCGACGCCCGCCCCGTCCGCGTGCCGGGCGCCGATGCCGAGCACGACGGGCGAGACGTCCACCGCGGTGACCGTCCAGCCGTGGCGGGCGAGCCAGATCGCGTCCGCGCCGTCGCCGCTGCCCAGCTCGAGCGCCCGGCCGGGCGGGGCGGTGCCGAGGAGGTCGGCCAGGTGCTCGTGGGGACGGCCGGGGCGCGCGGCGTCGCGCCGCCCGTGGATCTCGTCCCAGAACGCGCGGGGCGTCGTGCCGCTGTCGGAGGGGGTCATGCGTCCACCGTGGCGCACCGCGGCGAAGGTGGCAATAGTGTTTGCCGCTATGGAAAACGCTGACGAGGCCGAGGCGGTCGACGCCCGCGCCCGGCGCCGCCTGAAGGAGCTGCGGCTGGAGAAGGGCCTCACGCTTGCCGAGGTCTCCGAGCGCGCGCACCTGGCGCTGTCGACGCTCAGCCGGATCGAGACGGGGAAGCGGCGGCTGTCGCTGCACCACGTGCCGCCGCTGGCCGCCGCGCTGGGGGTGAGCAGCGACGAGCTGCTCGGCTCGGCGCCCGTCCGCGACCCGCGCGTCCGCGGCGAGCCGCGGACGTACCCCGGCATGGTGATGTGGCCGCTGACGGAGCAGAGCCCCGCGGGCGAGCTGCACGCCTACGAGGTGCACATCGCCGCGGAGCGCTCGGAGCCGCCGGAGGAGCTGCCCGTCCACCCGGGCCGGGAGTGGCTGTACGTCCTGACGGGGCGGCTGCGGCTGCTGCTCGGGGGCCAGGACCTGCTGATCGAGCCCGGTCAGGCCGCCGAGTTCTCGACGCTCGTGCCGCACTGGTTCGGCGCCACCGACGGCGCGGCCGTCACGTTCATCATGCTCGTCGGTGCCCAGGGCGACCGGCTGCACTTCCGGGCCTGAGCGGGCGGGGCGGGCCGGACGGGTCGGCGGCGAGGAGCGAGACGCCGGGGCGCCGCTGGGCGTCCGGGCCGGGACGCGCGGGGCCTGAAGCGCGGGCGGGCCTCAGCCCGCCCGTCGGTACCGGACGTGCGTGGCGAGCGGCGAGTGCAGCACCTCGACGGGCTCGTAGCCGAACGTCGTCGCGCCGTCGAACAGCCGCTCCCCGGTCCCGAGGAGGACGGGCGCGATGTCGAGCGTCAGCTCGTCGATCACGTCGGCCGCGAGCGCCTGGCGCACCGTCGACGCGCCGCCGGCGATGTCCACGCCGCGGTCGCCCGCCGCCTCGCGGGCCTGCGCGTACGCGGCGTCGAAGCCGTCGGTGACGAAGTGGAAGGTGGTTCCGCCCTGCAGCGCGATCGGGTCGTGCGCGTGGTGGGTCAGGACGAACACCGGCGCGTGGTAGGGCGGCTCGGCGCCCCACCAACCGCGCCAGTCCTCGTCCCACGGGCCGCGGACCGGGCCGAACATGTTGCGGCCCATGACGTACGCGCCGCGCGCCCGCATCAGCCGGTCGTTCGCCGTCGCGTCCGCCGCGGTCGCCCGCTCGTCGCCCAGGTGCCAGCGGTGCAGGTCGTGCCCGCGCCGGCCGAGCGGGTGCTCGCGGCTCTGGTCGGGCCCGGCGACGAAGCCGTCGAGCGAGATGGACATGTGGCAGGTGGTGTCGGGCATCGGGGTGCTCCGGGTGGGCCGTCGGCGGGGGCGGCCGCAACCTACCCCGGGGGTCAGCCCCGTTCCACCCCTGCCCGCACCGCGTCGCGGTCCACCCCCGCGATCCGCAGCGCGCGGGGCACCGTCCCCTGCTCCGCGGCGAGCACGCCGAGCAGGACGTGCGTGCCCTCGACGCGGCTCGCCTTCTCGGCCGCTGCGGCCCGGAGGGTGCGTTCCAGCGCGGTCTTGGCGGAGGTCGCGAAGGGCAGGTTCCTCGCGGCGGGAGTCGTGGGCGGGTCGGGGAGGTCGTAGTCGGCCGTCGAGACGCCCACCGCCTGCAGCGCCGCTTCGCGCTCGTCGCGCAGGGCCGCGGTCAGGGTCTCGTGGTCGGCGCCGGCGGTGGCGAGCGCGTGGGCCGCGGGGCCGTCGACGGCCGAGAGTGCGAGCAGCAGGTGCTCGGCCTCGATGGTGCCGCTCCCCGCCCGGGCGGCCTCGGCGTGGGAGCGGGCGACGACCTGGCGGGCGTCCTGGGTGAAGCGCGTGAAGAGCATGGGTCTCTGGTCAGGGTCGAGGGGTTCCGATGCCGGGCCTCACCGCTGGCGGCGGGCGTGCTTCTTGTGGGCGGCCTGGCGGGTCACGCCGAGCGCCTCGGCGATCTGCGGCCACGACCACCCGGCCGCCACGGCCCGGTCGACGCCGGCGCGCTCGACGTCGTCGGCCAGGCGGCGCAGGGCCACGGCCGCAGCCAGGGCGTCCCCGGGGTCGGGGGGCGTGGCGGCGGCGGTGGGGACGGGCACGCGTCAACCGTAGTTGACCATTGCTCGTCTCGTCAACTGCGATTGACATTTCGAGCGTGTACGGGCGTCCCCATAGATCGCGATCCGCCGTGTCCGGGTCGCGGCGCCGTCGCACGAAACGGCCCGGGTGGTGTTCTCCCCAGTGGGTTCTCCGGCGGCCGGCATTGCCGTCAGCGTCGACGCGCGCGACCGCCTGCGCGGCCGGCCGACGTCGCGGCGGCACGGGCAAGGACGGCACGATGGCGCTCAGGACCCGAAGGGCGACACCGCTCCGCGGGCGCAAAGAGCAGCATGGGCCCCTGCGGCCCGAAGGGCGCCCGCGAGGGCGCGGGGACCCGGCGACGGCCAGTACACGATCGCTAGCGGAAGAGGCATACGAATCCAGGCTCCGGCGCGCGTCCTGGACATTCGTCGTATCCCCGACCGTTCGAGAGCCGAGATCGACTTAGATGCGCGCCAGGCAAGGGCGTGTGTGGCGCTCGGGTCTCCATCCCACCACCAGGAGTGCGTGCCGTGCGCAACCTTCGCGGCGATCGTTCGAAGCGTCCTCTTCGCGATCGCATTTTCCGCCTGCCCCTGCCGTTGGCGGCGTCCCTAGTCGTCCTGCTCGTGGGCGCCCTGATGCTCGCCACCGGGGCGTGGCTCGCCGGCGCCCCCTCCTCGACGGCCTCCGCGGCCGGCCAGGCGCATCCCGCCGGGCACCCCGGCGGGCCAGTGAACTTCAGCCGTGAGGACCCGCGCGTCACCGAGCATGGGCTGCGCAAGGCCGAAACGATCGCCGCGCGCCGCCGCGCGCGGTTGGCGACGCCCGAATCCCAGGCGGAGCGCGCCCGCAGCCGCAGGGCGTACCGCGGCGCCGGCCCGGCCGAGGCGCTGCGGATCGCCCGCCGCGAGCAGCCCGAGATCGCCGTGCAGCCCCTGTGGCGTGGCCCGGCGGTCGCGAAGGACGAGCGGATCGTCGAGTACACGTCGCCGATCTCCGCGATCGTCGCGACGGAAAGCTCGAAGGACCGGTCGCGCGTCGAGGCAATCGGCGCGCCATTCGCCGTGGGCCCGAAGCCGGGCACGCCCGCGCCGGCCAAGGAGCTCGAGCCGATCGACCTGACGCTCGAAGCCGACGGCCACGGTTGGAGCCCTGAGCGGCCGGCGGTCGCGACGACCCTGCCGCGCGACACCGCCGAGCCGGTCGTCATCGGCCCCGACCTGTCGATCGACCTGCGTCAGGATCGGGACCGGGCGCCGAGCGTGGGAACGCCGACGGGCAAGACGAAGATCTTCTACGGCGGCGTCACGACGGACACGGACGCCATCGTCGAGCCGGTCGCGGACGGCGTCTCGCTGTCCTGGCTGCTGCGCTCGCCGACCGCGCCGGCCCGGCTGGCGTTCGACCTCCGCGGCGCCACCCCGGACGGTGGCAAGGTCAACCCCGACGGGTCGCTCACGCTTTGGGACGGCGGCCGCGAGATCGGCTCCGTCTCCGCCCCCCGCGCGGTCGACGCGCAGGGCACGGCGGTGGCTGCGCGCTTCGTCGTCGAGGACGACGCCGTCTCGGTCGCGCTCGAGCACCGAGGCCGCGACCTCGCCTACCCGATCGCGGTCGATCCCGTGATCCACTGGCCCGGCACCCTGCACTACATCCTGGAGCAGGACGACAGCGGCGTCCCGGCCCCCGGCCCGGCGCGCAACGGCTGGGTTCCTCACTCGTTCGCCCCCGCCGCGTTCCGGTTCGACGAGTACGGGTTCGGCCGCTCGATCACCACGACCGGGCAGGGCCCGGGCTCGGGGTGGTTCTCATTCAACCCGATCCGCACGTCCGCGCCGTACAAGGTCCAGTACACCGACGTCCAGCTGACGCAGCCGAACCCGGCCAACCTCGACGCGTGCCAGAACGTCGGCATCTTCACCGAGGTGTCGCCGGGCGTGGCCGGGCCGGCGACGGCCAAGCACGCCTACTGGGCGGGGAACTACACCCAGGGCGGCGCGACGCCGTGGAACGGCGAGACGCTCCCGACGCCCACGGGCGAGGGCACGGGGATGTACTCCAACTGCGCGGCGGCGACGCCGGCGTCGTTCGTCGAGGTCTGCGCCGCCGCCAACTGCCAGCCGGTCGGGGCGAGCGACAACGCGACCGCCGCGCAGCTCAATACGGCCGGAGCTGCCGGATCCGTCGCGTCGTTCACCGGCGCCTACGTCTTCCACCGCGAGGACGTCGCGCCGACGGTCACGGCGACCCCGGGCTGGAACCCCGCGGCGTGGACCTCGCTCTCGGGCGGGGAGAAGCTCACGGTGTCCGCGCACGACGACGGCGTGGGGCTCTGCGGCGACCAGTTCAACGGCTTCCCGGCCGCGACGGAGCTGGCGGACGCCGCTGTTTCGGGGTTGACCCTGGCGGTGGGCCGCAACCAGGGATGCACGGGCATGACGTACGATCGGCCCGCGCCGGCGGATTACGTGTACGAGCTCCAGCCAAGCGCCGCTTCGGCACGGGAAGGCGTCCGCTCGCTCACTCTGACCACGCGGGACGCGCTCGGCAACCAGACGACCTCCAACGTCGGCCTGCGGTTCGACCGGCTCGGCCCGAACGTCGAGCTCTCCGGCGCCCTCTACGAGCAGCGGGACACCCCGCTCGCCGTGGGCGGCTCGCGGCCCCTGACGATCGCCGCCACCGACGGGACCGTCGGCGCCGCCCCGGCGGACGCCCGCGCGGGCGTCCAGCGGATCCAGGTCTACGCGAACGACGCGCTCGTCAAGACGGAGGAGCAGACTCTCAGCGGCGACGGCCAGCCGCTCTCGGCGCAGTGGGCGCCGGCCGCGGGGTCGCTCGAGGACATCGTCTACCGCATGCGGGTCGTGGCCACCGACCGCGCCGGCAACGAGACCACCGAGCGGTTCGTCGTGAAGGTCGGCACCGCACAGATCCCGCGCGATCCGGAGCGCGGCCTGGGCTTCGAGAACTGGCAGACGTACGACTCCACCGACACGGGCGCGGGCAGCGTCCACCGCGTCAACCTCGCCACGGGCAACAGCCTGTGGTCGGTGACGCCGGTGAGCAACCCCGGCATCGGCTTCGACACCGCCCTGCGGCTCACGTACAACAGCCTCGAGCCCTCGGCGCTGGTCCCCGACCTCGCGTCGTACAAGCCGTTCGCCTACGGGGTGGCGGGTCGGGGCGTGTCCGTGCAGCTCGGCTCGATCACGCGCCTGAACGAGCCGCTGTGGATGGAGAACGGCAACGGTGCGCCGTCGTTCGCCGGCTCGAGCGACGCGGTGCAGCGCGTGATGCTGACCGACGGCGACGGCACGCGGCACGTCTTCACCCGCACGACTGAGGGCGGGGTCCGATTCGCGGCGCCGCCCGGCGTCCACCTCGAGCTGCGACGGTTCGAGAACGTCGAGGCGAGCGCCCATTACTGGGCGGCGACGCGCCCCGACGGCTCGACGTACTTCTTCTACCGCGACGGTCGTCCGTCCGAGGCGATGGATCGCCACGGCAACACCATGCGGCTCACGTGGGAGCAGCGGCCCGACTACGCCTCGTCGCCCACGACGCCCGGCTGCGGCTACGCGTCGGCGTGCCGCTACCGCGTCACCGAGGTGCTCGACGCCGGCGCGCTTGACGCCACCGGCTTGGTGGGCAGTGGGAACACGGCGGCCAACCGTAAGTGGATCCTGCACTACGACGCCGCGAACCCGATGCGGCTGACGAGCGTCGAGGACCGCAAGCGGCTGTCGGGTCCCAACGGCCCCGTCCGCCGGCAGACCACGCTGAGTTACGACAGCACCGGACGCCTGACCGCCGTCACGGCGGCGGCGAACGCCCCGAGCGGCGCGGCGCGGCGCGTGTGGGGGCTCGGCTACCTCGACGGCTCGTCGTTCCTGACGCGGATCACCGACCCCATGGGCAACGACACCCGCGTGCGGTACGGCGACCCGCAGGGCGCGATCCTGCCCCCGTTCCTGGCGCCCCTGACGGACGTGCCCGACCCGCTGCTCGGCTTCGCCGCCACGGTCCCCGAAGCGCGCCAGGTTCGGGGCGTCGCCGACCGGGCCTCGACCCGCAGCGGCACGACCGAGAGCCGCGAGCGCATCTTCCGGTTCGACCCCCCGACGGCTGCCCCCGACGGAATGGCCCTCACAACCTGGGTCCGCAACGCCCGCAAGTCATCCGCGCGGTACTCCATGGACCACCGCGGTCGCCTGACCCGGCTCGTGGAGGATCTCGACGATCCGCTTCGGAACGACGACCGGCTGCCGACTGGCGCGGGCCAGAGCTACGCGCAGCGCGCGACGACCCAGACGTGGAACGACGCGGTCAACGCCGTCGCGAGCGTCACCCGCGGCCTGAAGGGGGTCGACGGGACGCTCGACGCGTCGCAGGCGACGGCCACGGAGTACCAGTGGGGCGCGCTCGGCCAGCTCCAGCGGGAGTGGGAGCACAAGGGCGTGGCCGGCGCCAGCCCAGGCGGTGACGATCAGCGCGCCCGCTCGTGGACCTACAACACCCACAACGGCACGGTCGAGGGCGAGGGTGACGGCGGCCGCGCGTTCGTCTACGACACCGCGACGGAGTCGGACCGGCGCGGCAAGATCACGACATACCACTACGACGACGAGAAAGGCGACCCGCGCCAGGTCGACGAGCCGGGCGGTGCGGAGGAGGACTTCCGCTACAACAGCCGGGGCCTCGTCACCGAGCACAGCGTGCGCCAGTGGGGCGGGAGCGGCAACGGCGACGACAGCGGCAAGCCGTCGTGGGCACGGGCCGACCCGAGCATCGGCGGCGACACGTCCGAGGGCACCTTCGCCACGGACACGTTCGGCGAGTTCGACGGCAACGGCGACGCCGGGGTGCGGATCGATCCCCGCGGCAAGAACTGGCGCACGTACTACGACGACACCGGCAACGCGGTGCTCGTCGCCGACGCCCGCGCCGGCGGCCTGCTGGCCATGCCCGGCAGCGAGGCGGTGCTCGCCAACACGGACGACCCGGTCTCCGCGCTGACCGGCACGCTCCGCGACGCGGCCCGGTCGGGCAGCGGGGGCGGGCAGCCGTACGTCGCCCGGTACACGTTCGACTCGCTGGATCGCCAGGTCGCGGCGGCGACGCCGAAGCGCTCGGCGGCGGTGAAGCCCGGGACGCAGACGGCCGTCGACGACCGCTACGTCGTCACGGCGACGACCTACGACCGCAACGACAACGTCACCGCCGAGCGGGACGCCGAGAGCCAGGTCACCTCGCGCACGTTCACGAAGACCGACCAGCTCGAAGCAGAGCAGGAGCCCGCGGCGCCGCAGCACGCGGAGCCCGGGCCGGGCGACCCCGAGGCGTGGGGCAACGGCGCGGAGCGCGCGCCGGTGACGAAGTTCGCCTACGACGAGAACGACAACCTCACGGTTCGCAAGGACCCCGTCCCGAACGGCGACGAGCCGATCGGCGCGGTCGGATACCGCACGCGCTGGACCTTCGACCGCCTCGACCGCTCGGTCCTGCAGGTCGAGGAGGGCACGTCGGCGGCGGCGCCCGAGCTCAAGCTGACGTCCCGTGCCTACGACCTGCGCGACAACGTCGTCGCCGAGATCGACCCGCGTACGAACGGCGTGACCGCGGAGGCCACGACGATCGCAAACGCGGCCGCGGGCCAGGGTCTGCGCTACCGGTTCGAGTACGACCCGTTCGACCGCCTCGTCCGCCAGACGGAGAACCCGCGCGAGGAGTCGACGGCGACCGACGTCAACCGCGTCACCCGCTGGGGCTACGACGCCGAGGACAACCAGACATCGACGGCGACCCCGCGCCAGCGCGAGACGCTGCGGAGCTATGACGACCGCGGCGATCTCGTGCGGATCGACGAGCCGTTCGACTTCGAGTCGGGTCCGGGGAACGAGGGCGCCACCGACTCGGTGGCGACGACCACGATCACCCGCCGCCTCGACGGCCGTCCGTCCCAGATCATCAGCCCGCGCGGCAACGACGACGAGGATCCGGTCAACGACGGCTCGTCGTTCCGTACGCGCTTCAAGTACTTCGACACCGGCGAGTTGCAGCGTCGCTGGCTGCCCCGTGTCAAGGGCCAGTACGGCCCGAGCTCGTGGCAGGTCCGGTACGACATCAACGCCGTCGGTGACCCCGTCGCCATCCGCGACGCTCGAGGCAGGCTCTTCGAGAACACGTTCGTCGACACGGGCGAGCTGGCGACCACGACGCGTCCGAGCTGGTGGATCTACGACCAGGACAGCGCGTCGATCCGCGAGCGGACGCCGGAGGACCCCGCACCGGCCGACCCCTCCAGCGGGGCGGGCGGCCTGCCGTCCGCGCCGGGCAACGGCGACTTCGGCAAGGTCCAGCCGCAGGCGCTGCCGGACGTGATGCCCGCCGCGGGCGACACGGCCGTCAGCTACAACGACCGCCTGCAGCCCACGACCGTCAAGGGCCAGGGCGACGAGGCGGACGACGACACGATCAGCCAGACGCTCGACTACGACCGCCTGGGGCGCCTGACGCGGCGCGAGCTGCCGATGCGCAACAGCACGGCGGCGGGCAGCACGGTCGAGCTGGCGTGGCAGTACGACGTGCGCGGGCTGCCGCGTGCGGCCCGCCGGCTGCGCCAGTCGGCCGACGGCGGCAGTGCGACGACGTTCTGGAATTACGACGGCTTCGGTCGCGAGATCAAGATGACCGCGCCGCCGAGCTGCCAGGGCACCGGTTGCTTGCCCCCGATCACGACGAAGGCCTACGACCGCAACGATGCGTTGACCGACGAGGTCCTTCCCTCCCATGACGAGGCCGTGCAGGGCCGCGTGGGCACGACGACCGGCACGCGGCACTACACGATCGACCGGGCCGACCGCCGCGTCGCGACCGACGACGAGACGGGCGCGCACACGGAGACGGTCTACGACCTCGACGACCTGGTCGCCAAGCGCTACGGCGCCCGGGCCTTCGTCTCGGACGAGGGCGGGGCCGGGTCGGCGACGGCCAAGGAGCAGTACTCCACGCGCTACCGCTACGACGGCGGCGGCCGCGTGGTGCGCGAGGCCTCGACCGTCACCGACGCCGACGGTACCCGCGAGCTCGTGACCACCACGAAGTACGACCGCGAGGGCAACCCGATTCGAACCGACGCGCCGGGCGCGCGGAGCAGCGAGACGGACTCGGGGACGATCGCGCAGCGCACGACCTCCCGCGTCTACGACGCCCGCGGCCTGCTCTGGAAGCGCACGATCGGGGCCGGCGACAACGCCACGACGACGATCACGGAGTACGACGGCGCCGGCAACCTGCGGCGCACGGTCAACCCGAAGGGCGTCGACGGCACCGGGGCCACGGCGACGCCGAAGTACGACGACGGGAGCGACTCGGGCATCGAGGGCCGCTCCGCCTGGCACGCGACCGTGCAGTCCTACGACGCCGACCAGGGGCTCATCGGACGGACGATGCCCTGGAGCGACGCCGACGGCGATCCGTCGGACGGCGATCGGCACCGCTACCGTCAGACCTTCGAGCGCGGCAAGCGCGGACTGGTGACGCGCATCACCGAGGTCTTCGATGCCAAGGACGGCTCGGGGAGCGCGAAGGCGGACACTCAGATCGACCGCAACCTGGTCGGCTGGCCGACGCGGTCCACCGACCGCCGCCTGGCCGGCTCGTCGTGGACGACCGTCGGCGCCCCGCTGAAGTACGACTACGACCAGCTCGGCAACCAGACGGAGTGGTCGAGCGTCGGGGGCAACCGCACGATCCAGCGGTCCTTCTACCGCTCGGGCCAGTTGCGCGTGAAGTGCGGTCGGCGCACCGCCGGCGGCTCGCAGGAGCAGGTCTACAGCTACCGCTACAGCCGCAGCGGTGCGTTGAACGCCATCGTCGACTGGATGCACCACACGGCGCCGAGCGCCGACCCGGAGCGTTGCCAGCCGGAGGAGGACGACGACAAGGGGATCCTCGAACCGCGCAAGACCGTGATCAAGCGCGACCGCGCCGACCGCCCGACGATCGTCAACGAGACGTGGGACGGAGGCAAGGACACTGCGATCCGCTACTTCGGTTCCGTCCCCAACCTGATCAAGTCCGTGCAGACGGACGGCAAGGTGACGGGCACCGACGGCAACGGCTACTCCGGCGGCAAGTCCACTGCGTACTCCTACGACCAGCAAGACCGCAACACCCAGGTCCGCGTCCGCGACGACGGCGACCTGTCCGGCACGCCCAACCGCACGACCGACATGGCCTGGTGGCCGTCGGGTGAGCGGCGGTCGACGAAGAAGCCGAAGACGTCCGACGACAAGCGGACCGTCGACTCGCGCTTCTACAACTCGCGGGGCGAGGTCGTCCGCCGACGCGCCGATCCGGCGACCGGCGCCACGAAGACCTACGTCTACGAGTACGACAAGAACGGCAACCGCACGAAGGACGAGCGAGGCACGTCGGACTACAACGCCCGCGACCAGATCACGGAGTGGCACCGCATCCGGCGCACGGCCAACGGCGACGCGATCCCCGAGGCGACGGACGCCCAGGGCTACGTCGCGCCGACCGAGAAGAGCCCGGCGAAGACCACGAAATACACGCGCATCGACGGCGCGGGTCGGCCGGAGAAGATCGAGGAGACGATCAAGGCCCCGCAGTCCGGCATCGGGCTCGTCGAGACGACCATCAAGACGGAGAACGCCTACAACGGCGACCAGCTCGCCAAGGCGCTGCGCACGACGAAGGCGGTTCCGCCCAGCGGCGCCAACGCCGTGCAGTCCACGTCGGCGCAGACGGACTGCTTCGACTACGACGTCTTCGGGTCGCAGACGCAGACCTACCGCCAGACGACGACGAAGAACGGCACTTCGGCCGGTCAGGACGTGACGCCCGACACCCCGACCTCGTCGTGCAAGAGCGAGGCTGGGGCATGGAAGGGCGTCGTCGAGAGTCGCAACGTCTTCGATACCTTCGAGCGCCAGACGGCAAGTCGGCAGCGCTCGCACGGAAAGGTCGACGAATCGGACGACGGGGCGCTGAATGGCACCCAAGCGTTCTGCTACGACCCGCTTGATCGTCGCGATCGCCGAGTCGTCGGCCTGACGGGTGCGGCGGATCCCGCGGCCGCCGAGGAAGAGGGCGACGGCCGGACCCGCGCGCAGACGGCCTGCACGAAGCCCGCCAGCGAGATCGGTCCGGGCGTCGTCGCGTACGACTACGGCTACGTCGGATTGACTGAGCAGCTCTCGCGCGAGATCCGCGCGGGCCGCGAGCAGTCCTACGACTACACGGCCTCGGGCGAGCGCCTCGGGCGCTTGAAGGGTGCGGGCTCGTCGAGGGAGTGGCGCGCGTACGACACCGACGCGCAGGGCTCGGTCGTTGGCCTCGAGAAGCCGACCGGCGAGACGACCCCGGACGCGGACGGCAAGCTCAACACGTACGAGACCGATCCCTTCGGGGACCCGGTCGGCAAGGAGAGCGACCTCTCGGACGAGGCGGCCGAGAACCCGTTCCGCTTCCAGGGCTTCTACAGCGACCCCGGCACCGGCACGTACGACATGCAGGCTCGGGCGTACCAGCCCAGCACGGGCCGGTTCCTCCAGCAGGACCGATTCGAGGATCCGGAGGCGGACCTTCGGTTGCTGAGCGATCCGATGACGAGCTCGCGGTACGCGTTCACGGCGGGGAACCCGGCGACGTACAGCGAGTACGACGGGCACGTGCCGGCGTACACGTCCGGCGACGAGCCGCGTGACAAGCACAACCGCGACGCGGCGGCGAAGGGCGCTGATTCACCGGCGCGGCGGGCCGAGCGTCGGCAGTATCGAGGCAGCATCGCGGCGCAAGACGCGTATCACGCGGTGACCGGGCGGCCACTGAAGGGCGAAGGGTCGCACGTCGGCTCGCTTCCCCCGCTGCGAGTGGTGCAACCGGCGAAGGGAGGCGGATCCTCGCTGCTGGACGACCCCCAAGGCGCGCTTCAGGACTTTGAAGTCGAAGCGGCGAAGGGCGGTGTTGACGCCGCGCGCGACACAGTCGATTACGCAAGGCAACTCTATAGGGATCCTGGGGGAACGCTTCGGGCCACGGGCGCCGGGATCGCCGCGCTCGTCGGGCCTGACGGCGCTGACACCTGGATGGCAATGCTCCACGATCAGTGCGACGGGACGAGCCTAGGCAGGTGCTTCGGGCGGCTCGGTGCAGGTATCGCGGGGGCGAAGGGTGTGGGCGCTGGAGTCCGGGCGGGCGCCAGCGGCGCGCGGTTGGGCCGTTGGGGCCGCCGCAGTGCGGGCGCTTCGCCCCCACGTTTCGACATCGCCCCCCGAGTAGCCGGTCAGCTCCAGGACAAGCGCATGAAGCACCTCCAAGGAAAGCTCGGTCCCGCCGACTTGCAGAAGCTGATCAACGAACCATCCGCGCTGCGGATGCTCGACACAAGAAGCGGTCACATCAATGTGGTGCAGGACGTCGAGGGCGTGCCGCTGAGGATCACAACGCCACGCGACGAGTTCACAATCATCTCGGTAGGGCCAATGCGTCCGCGTCAGGTGCCGAACGGGCTCAAGAGCGGCCGGTTTCTTCCTCTGCCATAGATACTCCGGCCATGGCATCGATCCACATCACCGAGATCCAGCGTCTTCTGGCGGACCGGGGGGAGAGGGACGCAGTCCCGCACGTCGCTAACGGGCAGGGATACTTCGTGGAGATCCGCTTTGATGGGCCCGGCGGACCGACCGGCGTAGTCGACGAGGAACTGGCTGACGCTGTCATCACCGCAGAAAGCGCCTACGGGATGGCGACGATCCAGTTCGACGCGGAGGGAAGTCTGTTTTCGATCGACCTGAGTTGAAAGCAGGGCTCGCGGAGTCGGCTGTCGTGGACGGCCGACCCTTGGGCGGTGAACGGTGGATGAAGGTCACTGGGCTTCTCCTCCCATGAACTCCCTTCCCCGGCCCGCTACGCTTCCTGATGCGTCCGTCCTACCGACGGTACGAATCGCCCGGAGACTCAGGAATGCCCGAGACCAAGACCGCCCGCCGCGTCGCCATCATCGGCGGCAACCGCATCCCCTTCGCCCGCTCGAACGGCCCCTACGCGCAGGCCTCGAACTCCGCCATGCTCAGCGCCGCGCTCGACGGCCTGATCGACCGCTTCGGCCTCGAGGGCCAGAAGCTCGGCGAGGTCGCCGCCGGTGCCGTGCTCAAGCACGCCCGCGACTTCAACATGGTCCGCGAGGTCGTCCTGGGCTCGCGCCTGGACAAGGCCACGCCCGCGGTCGACCTGCAGCAGGCGTGCGGCACCGGGCTGCAGGCCACGATCTACATCGCGAACAAGATCGCCCTGGGGCAGATCGACGTCGGCATCGCCGGCGGCGTCGACACGACGTCCGACGCGCCCGTCGCGATCAGCGACAAGCTGCGCAAGAAGCTCATGCGCGTCAACGCCGCGAAGAGCAACGGCGACCGGGTGAAGGCGCTGCTGCAGATCCGCCCCGGCGACATCGGCCTGGAGGTGCCCAAGAACGGCGAGCCGCGCACCGGCCTGTCGATGGGCGAGCACCAGGCGATCACCGCGCGCGAGTGGGGGATCACCCGCGAGGCGCAGGACGAGCTGACGGTCGCGAGCCACAAGAACCTGGCCGCCGCCTACGAGCGCGGGTTCCTCGACGACCTGATCACCCCCTTCATGGGCCTGGAGCGCGACCAGAACCTGCGCCCCGACTCGTCCCTGGAGAAGCTGGCGAAGCTGAAGCCCGTCTTCGGCGGCCCCGAGGGCACGATGACCGCCGGCAACTCGACGCCGCTGTCCGACGGCGCGTCGACCGTCCTGCTGGCCAGCGAGGAGTGGGCGAAGGAGCACGACCTGCCCGTGCTCGCGTACTTCACGGACGCGCAGACCGCGGCCGTCGGGTACGTCGAGGGCGAGGAGGGCCTGCTCATGGCCCCCGCCTACGCCGTGCCGCAGCTGCTCGAGCGCAACGGCCTGACCTTCGACGACTTCGACTTCTTCGAGATCCACGAGGCGTTCGCCGCCCAGGTGCTCTCGACGCTGAAGGCGTGGGAGGACCCGACGTTCAACAAGGTCAAGCTCGGCCGCGACACGCCGCTCGGGTCGATCGACCGCTCCAAGCTCAACGTCAACGGCGGCTCGCTCGCCGCGGCGCACCCGTTCGCCGCGACGGGCGGACGCATCGTCGCCGGCCTCGCCAAGGCGCTCGCCGAGAAGGGGTCCGGCCGCGGCCTGATCTCGATCTGCGCCGCCGGCGGGATCGGCGTCGTCGCGATCGTCGAACGCTGAGGCGACCGCCGTGCGTGACGCCGATCCCCGGATGGAGATCCCCTTCCCCACCCACGTCGTCGCGATCGTCGAGCGCTAGGCGCATCCCGCGGGTGCCCGGTCGGCGGACCGGGCACCCGCACCCCGCAGGACCGCCCCCGCACCCTCCCGTCACCCCGAGGACCACCCCGATGCCCGACCTGTACCAGCAGCTCGTCAACAACCCGATCGGCAAGCAGATCGCCTCGCGCGTCGGCCTGCCGCAGCCCCCGCTCCTGAAGCGCTGGGCGCCCGGCCTGCCCGTCGTCGACGGCGCGGTGCTCGTGGGCGCGGCCGAGGGCGGCCGCCTGGGCGCCGAGATCGCGCGCGTCCTGAAGGACGTCGGCGCGAAGACGTGGACGGCCGAGGGCCCGATCCGCGAGCAGGCCGCGCAGGCCGGCCTGGACCCGAAGATCTACGCGTCCGGCACCGCCGGGGACCAGCGCTTCGCCGCGCTCGTCTTCGACGCCACCGGCATCGAGGCCCCCGAGCAGCTCCGCGCGCTGCACGAGTTCTTCCACCCCGTCGCGCGCAAGCTGCAGCCGTCCGGCCGCGTCATCGTCCTGGGCGCGACGCCGGAGCTGGCGGCCGGCCACCAGCGCATCGCCCAGCGCGCGCTCGAGGGCTTCACCCGCTCGACGGGCAAGGAGTTCGGCAAGGGCTCCACGTCCAACCTGGTCTACGTCGCCGAGGGCGCCGAGGACCAGATCGAGTCGACGCTGCGCTTCTTCCTCTCGCCGAAGTCCGCCTTCGTCTCCGGCCAGGTCGTCCGCGTCGGCAAGGGCGGCGCCAAGCCCGCCCTCGACTGGGACCGGCCGCTGCAGGGCAAGGTCGCGCTCGTCACCGGCGCGTCGCGCGGCATCGGCGAGGCGATCGCCGAGACGCTCGCCCGCGACGGCGCGCACGTCGTCGGCCTGGACATCGAGCCGCTGCGCGAGGACCTGGAGCGCGTGACGGAGCGCCTCGGCGGCTCCGCGATCACGCTCGACGTCACGGACGAGGACGCGCCGAAGAACCTGGCCGCCGTCCTGAAGGAGGAGCACGGCGGGGTCGACGTCGTCGTCCACAACGCCGGCATCACGCGCGACAAGCGCCTGGCGAACATGAAGCCCGAGATCTGGGACCAGGTCATCGCGGTCAACCTGCTCGCCCCGGAGCGGATCACGCACGAGCTGCTCGAGCAGGGCGTGCTGCACCGCGGCGGCCGCGTCATCGGGGTCTCCTCGATCGCGGGCATCGCCGGCAACAACGGCCAGACGAACTACGCCACGTCGAAGGCCGGCGTCATCGGCCTGGTCGACGCGGCGTCCGAGGCCGTCCAGGGCGCGGGCGCGACGATCAACGCCGTCGCCCCGGGCTTCATCGAGACGCAGATGACCGCGCAGATCCCGTTCGGCATCCGCGAGGCCGGCCGGCGCCTGTCCAGCCTGGGCCAGGGCGGCCTGCCGGTCGACGTCGCCGAGACGATCGCGTGGCTCGCGAGCCCCGGCTCCGGCGGCGTGAACGGCAACGTCGTCCGCGTCTGCGGCCAGGGCTTCCTGGGCGCGTAGCCCGGCCGCCCGACCGAAGGGATCGCCATGAGCACCCGCGAGCTGTCCTCCCCGCCGAACACCCTGCTGCTCTACGGCCGGGCGGCCCTGCCGCTCGTGCCCTTCGCGTCGCGGCTGCCGTTCGTCGGCGGCGGCGGCAAGACGCTGCCCGACCGCGAGCTCGTCCTGCGCGACGTGCGCGCCGACGCCGACAAGCTGCGCGCGTACCGCGAGATCTGCGGGTTCCTGCAGGACGACCGGCTGCCGGCGACGTACCCGTTCGTCCTCGGCTTCCCGCTGTCGATGGCGCTCATGACGGCCGGGGACTTCCCGTTCCCGGCCGTGGGCCTGGTGCACCTGCGCAACCGCATCGTGCAGCGCCGCCCGATCGCCCCGGACGAGGCGCTGACCCTGCGCGTGCGCGCGCAGGACCTGAAGCCCCACCCGAAGGGCCAGACATTCGACACCGTCACGACCGCGACGGTCGGGGACGAGGAGGTCTGGTCCTGCGTCGCGACGACGTTCCGCCGCGGCAAGGGCTCGGGCGAGTCCGCGGACAAGGGCACCGACCCGATCGACGTGATCGACGTCGAGCCGAACGTCACCTGGGAGGTGCCGGACGACATCGGCCGCCGCTACGCCGCGATCTCGGGCGACGTCAACCCGATCCACCTGCACCCGCTGTCGGCGAAGGCGCTCGGCTTCCCCCGCGCCATCGCCCACGGGATGTGGACGAAGGCCAAGTCGCTCGCCGGCGTCGAGGACCTGCTGCCCGACGCCTACGCGGTCGACGTGCGCTTCCAGAAGCCCGTGCTGCTGCCGGCGACGGTGGAGTGGGGCGCCGAGAAGGCCGACGACGGCCGCATCGGCTTCGCCCTGCGCGACAAGGCGAAGGGCGTCCCGCACCTGCGCGGGCTGGTCACGCCGAGCTGAGGCAGGGGGACAGGCGGGGCCTCGGGGCCCCGTCCGTCCCCTCAGCCGAGCAGGTCGTCGAGGAACTGCTCGACCTTGCCGGGCCCCTTGTCCTCGCCGCCGACGACGGCCCCGCCGAGCAGGCCCGGGACCTGGCGCGGGTTCGTGCCGTAGCGGCGCTCGTAGGCCTTCGCGCGGCGGTCGTCCGCGATCGCGAGGGCCAGCTCCTCGCGGGACGAGCCGTAGCGGCACGCCGCGCGGTCGAGCAGCCGCAGCGCCGTGTCCTGCACGAAGCCGCTGATGCCGCCGGTGTCGGGCAGGTCCCGCTTCTGGCACGGGTCGGCGAGCACGACCTCGGGCGGCCGGGCCGAGCGCGCCTGCAGCACCTGGCCGCCCGCGAGCGCCAGGCCCAGGCCGGCCACCACGACCGCGATCGCCGCGCCGCGGGAGAGCGGGAACGCGAGCAGCGCGGCGAGCAGCGCCAGGCACCCCGTCACGACGAACGCCGTGCGGAAGGCGCCGTCGATGGCGCCGACGAGCGTCTCGTCGGCGCGGCGCGTCAGCTCGGCGTAGGTGCGGGCGTTCCCCGCGTCGCCGGCGAAGCGCGGCGCCTCCTTGTCCAGCGCCGCCTCCAGCGCCCCACGGGCGTCCTCGGGCGTCAGCGAGCCGAGGGCGGACGAGACGGACTCGATCTTCTCCCGCGGCGGCAGGCGGGCGTCGAGGACGAGCGCGGCGACGCGCAGCTCGGTGCGGTCGACGGTGCGGTCCAGCTCGGTCGCGATGCCCGGCGCGAGCAGGAGCAGCGCGGCGGTGATGCCGACGTGCCGCAGCGCGAGCAGGCCGGCGGCCTGGGACGGGCTGCGCTCGGGCAGCAGCTCGCCCGCCAGGGCCGGCAGCGCCAGCCCCATGCCCAGGCCCGCCAGCACCTGCGGCAGGACGATCCAGCCGATCTCGGCGTTCGGCAGCGCGGCGAGCGCCAGGATGCCCGCGCCCACGAGCGCCGAGCCGGCGCAGGCGCGCACCCACGCGTCGCCCGGGATCCGCGCGCCGGCCAGGGCGGCGACGGGCAGGATCGTCACGGCGGCGGCCGCCGCGAGCGGCTGCAGCGACCAGCCCGAGACGAGCAGCAGCACGAGCAGGAAGACGACCGCGGTGAGCGCGGCGGAGACGAGCGCCAGCGCGATCCCGGCCCGCGCCGCGTTGGCGACCGCCAACGGGGACCGGGCGCCGCGCCGACCCGCCCGCGGCGCGGCGCCGCCGGACGGGGCCGCGCCGCCGGTGCGGCGTGCGTCGTCCGCGTCGGCGGATCGGCCCGCGTCGGCGCGCAGGGTCGGCGCGGTGCGGGGGGCGGGCGGCCGGGGGCGCGGCGGCAGGCCGGGGACGACCGTCTCGTCCTCGTCGGGATCCCACACGCGGGTGTCGTCGTCGGCGCCCGCGGGGCGCGCCCGGGAGCGCGGGCCCCGCGCCGGCGCGGCCGCGCCCCACGCCTGCCGGGTGGGGCCGACGCCGGTCGTGGTCGCCACCCCCGCCCCGGCCGCGGGATCCGCGACAACGCCCGCTCCCGGGCGCCCGGCGGCGGCCCCGCCGCGCGCCCCATTTCCCCCGGCGCCGTCCGCGACCGCCTCGCCGTCCCGGGCGGGATCGCCGCCGAGCGGCAGGAGCGCCGCGAGCGCCGCGGCCACGCCGAACGGCGCCTGCGCCAGGAAGATCGCCCGCCAGTCGAACAGCTCGGTCAGCGCGCCGCCCAGCGCCGGACCGATCGCGGTGCCGAACACGGCGGCCGCGACCCACAGCCGGCTGCGCCGGCCGCCGCGGTGCAGCAGCGCGAACGCGGCGACCAGGCCGAGCCCCGCGCCGACCGCCTGCACGCCGCGGGCGACGAGGAGCGTCGTCAGCGTGTCCGCCTCGCCGCAGACGACGCTGGCGCCGGCGAAGACCGCCATGCCGACGGCGCCCGTCGCCGCGCTCCCCGCCAGCCGCCGCAGCGGCACGGCCAGGAGCACCGCGACGGCCAGGACGACGGTGTAGACGCCGATGACCGCGGCGACGCCCTCGACCGTCGTGTCCAGGTGCGTGAGCACCTCGGGCAGGGCGAGCGTCACCACGGACGCGTCGGCCAGGGCGAGGGCCACGCCCAGGGCCAGCAGCACGCGGGCGGCGGTCGCGAGAGGGCCGGTGCGCGGCGGGGACGGCATCGCTCCCCAGTCTGACGACCGCGCAGCCGGGGGCCTGCGAAGCCCGCTCCGGGCGTCGCCGCGTCCCCGTGCGCGAGAACGTGCCGGACGGCCGTTCGCCGCTAGGGTCGGACGCATGCCCCACCCGAGCGACGTCGTCATCCGCCCGCTCGCCGAGGGGGAGTGGGACCGGGCGCACGACCAGACCGACCTGGCGTTCCACCGCTCGACGCGCGGCCCCCGCCGCGACCGGATGCGGACGTGGACCGTGCAGCCCGACACGGTGGTGGCCGACGACGGCGGACGCATCGTCGGCACCGCCGCGGCGTGGCGCTGGACCGTCTCCGTGCCCGGCGGCGAGCTGCCCTGCGCCGGCGTCACGATCGTCACCGTCCGCCCGACGCACCGCCGGCGCGGCATCCTGCGCGCGATGATGGCCCGCATCGCCGACGAGGCCCGCGCGGCCGGCGAGCCGCTGGCGGCGCTGTGGGCGTCCGAGGGCGCGATCTACGGCCGCTTCGGCTACGGGGTCGCGGCGCGCGTGCAGACGCTGCGCGTGCAGACGCGCGGTGGCGTGCCGCTCCGCGCCCCGGTGCCCGAGCCGCTCGGCGTCGAGCTGCTCGAGCCGGAGGACGCGCACCCGGTCGTGGCGTCGATCTACGAGCGCGCCCGCGCGCGCCGGGGCGGGATCATGAGCCGGCGCGACGCCGACTGGTGGACGAAGCGCGTCCTAGGCAACGCGCCCGACGAGATCGCCGCGCAGGGGCCGCTGCGGGTGGTGGTGGCCGGGGACGACGGCTACGCGCTGTACCGCGTGGAGGAGGGGGCCGAGACGTCGCCCGTCAGCGCCTGGACGACGGTGCACGTGAAGGAGCTCGTCGCCGCGACCGCCGAGGCCGAGCGCACGCTGCTCACCTACCTGACCCGCATCGACCTGGCCGACGAGGTCCTCCTGCCCGGGCGGCCCGTCGACGATGCGCTCGTGCTCGCCCCGGTCGACGCCCGCGCCGTGCAGCCCGAGGCCACGCACGACGCGCTCTGGCTCCGCATCCTGGACGTGCCGGGCGCCGTCGCCGGGCGCTCGTGGGCCGCGGACGCGCAGGCGGTCGTCGAGGTCGAGCACCCCGAGGACGACCACGTCGCGGGCCGCTGGGCGCTGCGCGTCGGCCCGGACGGCGGCACCGCCGAGCGCACGGACGCGGCGCCGGACGTCGTGCTGCACGCCCGCGACCTGGCGGCGGCGTACCTGGGCGACGCGACGCTGACCGCCCTGCACGACGCCGGCGTGGTCGAGGAGCGGACGGCGGGCACGCTGTCCGCGCTCGACGCGGCGCTGCGGACGGACCGCGCGCCCTGGACGGTCGGGGTCTTCTAGGGGCAGGCCCGCGAGCGTCCGGCGGGCGTCCGCGCCGCTCACCGCCGCACGTCGACGGGCGTGCCGCGGGGCAGTCGCCGCGCCAGCCACGCCACGTGCGCGTCGTTGATGCGCACGCACCCGTGGGACCGCGCGGTGCCCAGGTGGTCGCTCAGGCTCTCGGGCCCGCGGCCGTGGATCGCGATGCGGCCGGGGCCGCCGCCGTAGTCCTCCAGGACGTTCGACAGGCTCGTGAGCGCCAGCGCCCACGGGCCGATGAACGCCCGCGGATCCGGCTGCCGGTTGCGCTCGTAGATCGCGGCGAGGACGTGCGGGGTGGGCGTGCGCCGCGCGCCGACCACGGCGCGGAACGACCGCACCCGGCGGCCCTGGCGGTAGACCGTCACGCGCCGCGTGCGCGTGCGCACGTCGACCCACCACGGGGTGCGGGCGAGGACGGCGCGGTCGCGGGGGATCCAGCCCGCCGACCCGTTCGGCCGCACGGGCAGCAGCACCTTGAGCCACTCGCGCCCGTCGCGGACGGCGCCGTCGAGCACGAGCAGCACCAGGGGCTGCCGCGACCAGCTCGTCTGCGTGCCCACGCGCCACCCTTGGGCGGCGGAGGACAGCCGGCGGCGGGCGAACGTGGCCGAGACGACGCGCGCGGTCGTGGCGCCGGTCCGCCGCGACGGCGCGGGCACGTCGAACGGCGGTGCCGGCGGTGCCGGCGGTGCGGCCGCTCCCGGCGCGGACCCCGGACCGACCGGCGCGGCCGGCGACCCCGCGGCCGGCGGCGTGGCCACCCCCGGCGCGGCGCCCGGAGCGCCCGGCGCGGCGGGGGCCTCCGCGCCGCTGGCGCCGGCCGGCACGGCGCCGACGGCCAGGACCGCGGCCCAGGCGACGGTCACCAGACGTCCGGAGGCCCTCACAGCAGCCCCCGCTCGCGGGCGACCGCCACGGCGTCCTCGCGCCGGCCGACGCCGAGGCGCCGGTACAGGCGACGCACGTGCGTGCGGACGGTGTTGAGCGACAGGTACAGCTCGTCGCCGATCTGCTTCAGCGTCAGGTCGCTCGGCAGCCGCTCGAGCACCCGCTGCTCGGCGGCGGTCGGCGGCGTGCCGAGCAGCTCCTCCGGTCCCCGCGCGTCGAGCGCCGCCTCCACGGCGGTCAGGCGCGTCGCCAGGACGCCGACGTCGGGGTAGCCGCCCAGGATGCGGCGCGCGGCCGCGGCGTGTCGGCGCCCGCGCGCGTGGTCGCGGGCTGCGGCCGCCACCTCGGCCGCCACCACGAGCGCCAGGCCCCGGCGCACGGAGCCCGGCAGGTAGCCGGTGAGCCGCAGCGCGCGGCCGAGCGCCTCGGCCGCCTCGTCCAGCGCGCCGCGCCGGCGGAGCGCCTCGCCCAGCGCCACGTCGGGCAGCGGAGCCCACGCGCGGCCGGCGCGGGGCGCGGCCGCGTCCTCGGCGACGGCCGTGCGCGCGTACCGCTCGGCCGTGACGTGCTCGCCGTCGGTGGCCGCGACAAGCGCCAGGACCGCCAGGACGGCGGCGCGCACGGGGGCCGGCAGCACCCCGACGAGCGGCTCGAGCACGTCGCGCGCGCCGTCGCCGTCCCCGGCGAGCCACAGCACGAACCCCAGGTCCGCCGCGATCACGGTCTGCATCGGCGGATCGGCCGCATGGCGCCGCCACAGCGCCCGGCCGTGACGGGCCGACCGCGTGACGTCGCCGAACAGCGGACTGACGTGCAGCACGTCGACCACCGGGGCCACGCGCGGGTCGTCCGCGGCCAACTCCAGGGCGTCCAGGCGCTGGGTGACGAGGCGGGCGTCGGCGCCCTCGGCCGCCAGGCACAGCACGTCGAGGGCGCGGACGGTGGCGGCATGGGGGCCCTCGTGGGGCGGGAGCCCGGCCAGCAGCGCCTGCAGCTCGGCGGTGCGGCCCGACGCCACGAGCGCGGGCCACTGCGCCGCCAGCAGGCGCGCCGCCCGTCCGCCGTCCCCGGCCGCGCTCGCGTGGCGGACGGCCGCCGCGGCGTCGCCGACGCGCTCGAAGTGCACGGCCGCGCGCCGGTGCAGCTCCGGCAGCAGCCAGCCCTCGCGCTCCTCCAGCTCGCGCCGCAGCACTCGGGCGAACGCGGGGTGGTGCCGCAGCCGGCCGTCGTCCTCGACGGTCACGAACAGCTCCCGGCGACGCAGCTCCGCGAACGTCTGGCCGGCGCGGTGGTCGTGCAGGATCCCCGCGCAGGCGGCGGCCGTCAGCTCGTCCAGGACGGACGTCCGGCGCAGGAACGTGCGCATCTCGTCCGGCTGCTCTGCCAGGACCTCCTCCTCGAGGTAGCGCGCGACGTGCGCGCGCCCGACTCGCAGCGCCTCCTCGCGACGCGCGGGATCGGGGTGGTCCCGCAGCGCCGCGCCCATGAGCGCGATGCCCGCGGCCCACGCCCCGGCGTCGCGGTGGATCCCGGCGAGCGTGCCGACGCCGAGCGCGAGGCCGAGCTGCCGGTTGAGCAGCGCCTCCGTCTCGTGCAGGCGGAAGGCCAGGTCCGCCGGGCCGATCTGCGCCACGGTCCCGGCCGCGTAGCGCCGCTCCACGTGCAGCGGCGGTGGGGTGCGGGTCGCGCACACCACGCGCACCGCGTCGGGGAGGACGTCCAGCGCCTGGCAGATCATCCGCAGCGCCACGGCCTCGCCCAGGCGGTGCAGCCCGTCGAGGACGACGACGAACGGACCGGGCCCGGCCGCGCACACCGCCTCGGCGGCGCGCGGCAGGACCTCGCGCACCGGGTCCTCGCCGCGCGCCAGCGCCTGCTGCGCCTGCGCCGCGATGTCGGGGAAGTCGACCGCCAGCCCGCCGAGCACGTGCGCCACGAGGTGGGCCGCATCGTCGTCCCGCTCGTCGACGGTGATCCAGGTGCCCCGATGTCGGGAGCGCGCACGCCAGTGGGCCAGCGCGGTCGTCTTGCCGTGGCCGGCAGGGGCGCGGACCACGGTCAGGGGGCGACGGACGGCCTGGTCGAGCGCATCCGTCAGCCGCGGCCGGACGAGGGACTCCTGAGGAATGCCCACCGGGCGCGCGGGGGCGCGCCGGACGGCGAGCGGACGTGTGGGGGGCACGCAGGCATGCTGCCAACCCCACGTCGCGGTGTGATCGGAAAACGCAATGAGGGGCGAACTTCACCCGGGTGATTTCGGGATGTGTGCAGCGTGCACGTCGGACCGCCCTCCGGGTCGTGCGCGATCACCCGGGTGAAGGAGCCCGCGGCCCTTCCGCTCGCGTCGTGGCCGGGGCTACGGTCGCGGCGTCCCGCACACCCCGTCGACCCCGCGGCGCACCAGCACACACCGTGGCCGGGTGCCCACCTGTCGCCCCCGGGCGGGGCCACGTCCCGCCCTCCGGGCGACGGGCGGGGCCCGCCCACGACCACATCGCGCCGTCCGGCGACGACCACCCATCCCCCCGAGGTTCCCATGACCGCATCACCACCCCCGCGACCCGACGGCACGACATCACGGCGGACGGCGGCGAGCTCCCGGCGTCGCTGGTGGCGCGCGCTGCTGGCGGCCGGCGCCGTCGTGGCCCTGACGGGCGGCGCCGCGCAGGCCGCGCAGGCAGCCCCCGGCGTCCCGGAGGCCCCGCGGACGATCTACACCGAGAACTTCGAGAACGGCGTCGGCGACGCGCCCGTGCTGCTCGACGACTACGTCGGCGCCGGCGGGCGGGCCTACACGGCGGACCCCGAGTGGCTCACGGGCTGCAACGGCGTGGTGCTGCGCTTCTCCAGCCCCGACGCCGCCCAGGGCGCCGCGGGCTGCGACCTGCAGACGAGCTACGACCGCGTGCGGCAGATCGCCCACGCGCTCGGCGGCAACGCGAGCAACCACGCCGTGTCGGCGTACACCGAGGGCGACCCCGGCGCGGACAACGTCCAGTTCGAGACGGCGACGCCGATCCCGCTGCTGAGCACGGGCCGCTTCATCACGTTCTCGGTCGACGCGGCCGAGACGAACTGCTTCGCCAACCACGCGCTGTTCAAGTTCTACCTGCTGGACGGCACGCAGGAGATCCCCACCTTCACCACGCCGATCGACCCGTGCAACGACGCGGGCAGCCGCACGGTGACCGCCCCGGCCGTCGGCGTCACCGGGGCGAGCGAGTACCGGACGGGCACGTACGCGGGCAACGCCGCCGTCCTCTTCGACGGGCCGTCGCTCGGCATCCGCATGCGCAACGGGCAGGCGTCCGGCGGCGGCAACGACGCCGGCTTCGACAACATCCGCGTGCTCGACGCCACCCCTGCGCTCGACAAGACGTTCTCGCCCGCGACGGTCACCACGGGCAGCGTCTCGCGCGCCACCTTCACGATCACGAACACGAGCGAGCTGGGCGCCAAGGCCGGCTGGTCGTTCGTCGACCACCTGCCCGCCGGCGTCACCGTCGCCGACACCCCGGCCACGGCGACGACGTGCGAGAACGGCGTCGTCGACGTCACCCCGGGCGGCGGCGACGTGGCCGTCCGCGGCGACCTGCGCGTGAACCAGGCGTCGTGCACCGTCTCCGTCAACGTCACCTCGGACGTCGAGGGCACGCACACGAACGAGGACGTCGACGTCGTCGGCCTGACCCCGCCGCCGCCGACCGACCTCGTGGTCGAGAACCCGGACCTGGTCCTCGAGAAGACGGGCCCCGCCACGGTGGAGCGCAGCGGCGCGATCACGTGGACGATCGGCGTGCGCAACGCCGGCCCCGGCGCCAGCAGCGGCTCGACCGTCGTCGACACGATCCCGGAGGGCGTCACGGACGTCGCGACGACCACGCCCGGCTGCACGGTCGTCGCGCGGGAGGTCACGTGCGTCGTCGGTCCCCTCGCCGCGGGCGACGCCACGCAGATCGTCGTGACCGGCACGGCCCCGCCGCTCTACGACGCGACGCTCACCAACCGCGCGACCGTGACCGGGGACGACCCCGATCACGATCCGGGCAACAACACGGACGAGCACACGACGACCACGCCGCCGGCCCCCGACCTGGGGCTGACGAAGACGGGCCCGGCGACGGTGCAGCCCGGCGCCGAGATCGCCTGGACGCTCGAGGTGACCAACCACGGGCCGACGCCGAGCACGGGCTCCACGGTCACCGACACGGTCCCCGAGGGCGTCACCGACGTGGCGACGACGACGGACGGCTGCACCGTGGCCGGCCGGACGGTCACCTGCGCGGTCGGCGCCCTGGCCGTCGGCGAGCGCACCCGCATCGCCGTCACCGGCAAGGCCCCGCAGACGTGGGCCGCCGCGCTGACGAACACCGCGAAGGTCGAGGGTCCGCAGGACCCGAACCCCGACAACGACACGGGCACGTCGACGACGACCACGCCGCCGCCGCCGGCCACCCCGCGCGCCGTCCCGCGCTTCGACCTGTCGATGCGGAAGTCGGCGTCGCGCCGGACGGTCCGCATCGGTGACGTCGTCACCTACCGCCTGGTGGCCCGCAACGCCGGTCCCGACGCGGCGCCCGGCGTGCTCGTCACCGACGCCGTGCCGTCGGCGCTGGACGTCACCGCCGCCACCACGCCGCAGGGCACCTGCGCGGTGACCGGCAACGCGGTCCGGTGCGCGATCGGCACCCTCGCGCCCGGCCAGGCCGTCACGGTGACGGTCCGCGCCACCGCGGTGAAGGCCGGCTCCCCGCGCAACGCCGCGACCGTCGTGCCGCCCCCCGGCAGCACGGAGGACCCGGGCAACAACACCGGCACGGCGACCGTGCGGGTGGAGAAGCCCGCGCTCGTGCTCAGCAAGCGCGCGAACCGCGCCGCGGTCGCGGCCGGCGGGACCGTCACCTACACGATCCGCGTGCGCAACCCGTCGCGGCGCGCCGTGCGCGACGTCCGCGTCTGCGACACGCTCCCGTCGGGCCTCGTCCACGTGCGCTCGCAGGCGCCCGCCACGCTCTCGAACGGCCGGCGCTGCTGGACCGTCCGGTCGCTCGGCGCGGGCCGCAGCGTCAGCTTCACGCTCACCGCGCGCGCCCTGCGCGGCACGAGCGGCAAGCGGACGAACGTCGTCACCGCCACGTCCCCGAACGCCCTGACCGCCCGCGCCCGTCGGACGGTCCGCGTCGGCGGCACGGGCCTGAAGGCGGGAGGTGTGACGGGCTAGACACGCACGGACGCCGGGCGGGGCCAGCGCCCCGCCCGCACGGACACGACACGGCCGCGGCCCCTCCGCGGCCGGCTCCGCGGCCGGCTCCACTGCCGGGCGGCCCTCGACGGTGGCCGCCCGGCGCCGGGAACGACGCAACCGGCCGCCACGCGCACGGCCGCCCACGCCGGTGGTACGCGTACGGCGTCACCGCGCGCGCCCGGTGCGCGGGACCACGACCACCAGGAGCGCTCCATGAGCACCACCGACCCGCACGAGCCGACCGCGCCACCGCTCGCGGTCCGCGCCCTCGCCGAGGGCATCGGCACCTTCATCCTCGTCTTCCTCGGCTGCGGCGCCGCCGTCGCGCTGACCGGCGCCGTCCCGGGGGACGCCGCGGGTCTGCAGGTCGCCGGCATCGCGCTCGCCTTCGGCCTGGGCATCGCCGCCGCGATCTACGCCACCGCCCACGTCTCGGGCGGTCACCTCAACCCGGCGGTCAGCGTCGCCCTGACCGCGATCGGCCGGCACGACGTCCGCGAGCTGCCGCACTACGTCGCCGCGCAGCTCGTCGGCGCGATCCTCGCCGCCCTCGCCCTGAAGGGGGTCTTCCCGGACGCCGAGACGCTCGGCAACAACGCGGTCGCGGAGGGCGTGGGCGTGGGGTCGGGGCTGCTCGTCGAGGTCGTCCTCTCCGCCATCTTCCTGTTCGTCATCGTCAGCGTTGCGACCGACCGTCGCGTGACGCCCGGCGTCGCCCCGCTGGCGATCGGCTTCGCCCTCGCGGCCATCCACCTCGTCGGCATCCCCGTCACCGGCACGTCGGTCAACCCGGCGCGGACGATCGGTCCCGACCTGGTGGCCGGCCACTGGGACGACCTGTGGGTGTTCGTCGTCGGGCCGCTGCTGGGCGCGACGGCGGGCGCGCTGCTCTACGGGGCGCTGCGCCGGGAGCGCGACTGAGGCGCCGGCCCGAGCTCTGGTCTCCCCCTTCCGGCGGCGGTCCCGGCGAACGCGTGGGGGGGGGGGATGGCGGGGCTCGCGGCCGACAGCCGGGTGATGCGCGCCGCCATGCAGGTCTCGGTCCCGGAGGACACCTTCGCCCGCCCGGCGACCGGCGCCGCCGACGCCCCGTCGTCGGCGCGCGTCGGCCGTCCCCGGTCGGCCGTGCCGCGGTCGCGGGGCCCCGTGGCGGCGCCCGTCGCGCCCGTCCGTCCGCCGTCCGCGTCGCGTGCCGGCCGGGACCGGGCGCTCGCCCGTCGCCGGGCGGCGTGCGTGCCCGTCGCCGCGGCGACGATGCTGGCGGCCGTGGCACTGCTCCCCGCGGCGCCGCTGGCGTGGGCCGCCCTGGTCGGCGCCGGCCTCTCGTGGCTGGCGTGCGGCGCGGTGCACGCGCCCTGGCTCCTGCGCGAGATCGCGCGGACGGGCCCCGCGCGCGGGGCGGTGGGGCCGGTGGCGGTGGGCATCGCCGCGGCGTGCGCACTCGCCTGGGCGCCGATCGCCGTCGGCGGCGCGCTGGCGCTCCTGTGATGCCCGCAACCCCGCCGCAACGCGACCGGCGATCGTGACGTGCGTCACGAGCCCGGTATGCTGACGCGGTCCGCAGGGGGGCGCGAGGAAGCCGGTGGAAGACCGGCGCGGTCGCGCCACTGTGACCGGAGCCTTCGGGCCCGGGAGCCAGAGACTCGCCCCGCCTGCCCATCCCACGACCGGGACGCGTGATCCCGGAAAGGACCGAGCATGAGCACTCCAGCCGCCATCGAGCCCGCCGCGCAGCCGACCGCCGTCCCGGCGCCCGTCGTCTCGCTCAAGGGCCTGCTGCCCTACTGGATCTTCGCGGGCGTCGTCCTGATGCTGGCGATCTACTTCGTCGGGGCCGAGGAGGGCGCGACCAGCGTCTTCGCCGGCTCCAGCGTGCACGAGTTCGTGCACGACGCCCGCCACCTGCTCGGCTTCCCCTGCCACTAGGCGGGGATCCTCGAGCGACAGCGGAGCACACCCGCATGATGCGCACGCTCCTGGTGCGCGGGATGATCGCCGGCCTGGTGGCCGGCGCGCTCGCGTTCCTCTGGGCCCACTTCGTCGGCGAGCCGCCCGTCCGCGCCGCCATCGCGGTCGAGGAGGCCGCCGCCGCGGCCGCCGATCCCGGCGCCGCCGAGGAGGCGCCCGTCGTCACCCGCAGCGTCCAGGAGACGTGGGGGCTCGGCGTCGGCGTCCTCGTCTTCTCCGTGGCGATCGGGGGCTTCCTGTCCCTCGTCTTCGGCATCGCCTACGGCCGCGCGAGCCGGCTGCGCGCCCGCGCCACCGTCGCCGCGATCTGCGGCCTCGGCTTCCTCGCCACCGTCCTCGTCCCGCTGACGAAGTACCCGGCCAACCCGCCGGCGGTCGGCTCGGGCGACACGATCAACGAGCGCACGGAGTGGTTCTTCGTGCTCATCATCATCGCCCTCGTCGCGGTGGTGGCGGCGGTGCGGCTGGGCCGCCAGGTCGCGGTCCGCTGGGGCGCGGGCAACGGCCTGACGGCCGGCGCCGTGCTGTTCGCGCTGCTGATCGCGGTCGCGCACCTGGCGCTGCCGGCGCAGAACGAGGTCCGGGCCGGCTTCCCGCCCCAGATCCTGTGGGACTTCCGCCTGGCGAACCTGGGCACCCAGGCGATCCTGTGGGCGACGCTGGCGTTCGGGTTCGGCCTGGCCGCCGAGCGCGCCGTCGAGGGCCGGCCCGCCTGGGCGCGCCGCCCGGCGGGCGACGCGGCGCCCGAGACGGTCTGACCCCGCCCGCGCCGGGGCGCCGCCGCGGCGGCGCTACGGCGCGGGGTGGTCGGCCACCCCGCCGCCGGCGAGGACGAACAGCGCCAGCGCGTCACCGGCGCCCGCGACGAGCAGGCACCCGAGCGCCGGGTCGCCGGCCGGCTGGAACGGGGCGCCCGCGCTCGCCAGGGCCATCGCGTCGACGACGGCCGACGCGACGTCGTCCGTCAGGCGCTCCGCCGCGGGGCGCACCGCGATCCGGGCCCGCAGCGCCCCGCGCTGGGCGGCGACGACGATCTGGTCGAACCACGTCGCGGGCTCCGGCGGCGGACCGAGCAGCGCGGCGGCGGTCAGCAAGCGGCGCACGATCCCGGCGGCGTGCCCCTGCAGCCGCGCCCGGGTGACGTCGAGCGTCGGCAGGTCCAGGTCCTCCTCCAGCCGCTGCTGCAGCCCGAACCCGTGCGCGGCGGCCGCGAGCGGCGGCAGCAGCAGCGCGGCCTCGCGCACGAGCGGACGCAGCCGCGGCGCCAGGTCCACCTCGGGGGCGTAGGGGAGCGACGGATGGGTGATGAGCTCGAGCGCCAGCCGCGCGTTGCCGGGGTGCGCGGGCACGAAGCGCGCCGCGGGGCCGGGGTGGTCGAGCGCCGGTGGAGGTTCGGTGTGGGGCATCCGCCCTCCTGTCGCGACGTGGTGCGCGACGCCCCCCCACGGACTGCGTCGCGGGGACGGGCGCGCGGCCGCGGTGGGTCGGCGGACGCGCCGGGCGGCAGCGGGCGGGGCCGCGCGCCGCGAGCGGGCGCCGGGTGGCGGCCCGCCGCCGCGCCGCGGCCGCCCGGGCGGCCGCGACCGCCGCCGCGGGGGCGCCGAGCGGCGCGTCCGCCGGCACCGGCGGCCGCGCCCCGGGCCGTCCCCGCCCGCGGCCCGGGCCGCCGAACACGAGGGGGGGGAAGCGCGGGGGCGGCCGCGACAGGGCCCCGGAGGCGCCGCCCACCGCGACCCGGCGCCGGCCTCATGTTCCGATGCTCGCTCCGTTCACCCCGCCCGTCCGGCCGCGCCGTCGCGCCGCCCACGTCCCGCCCCGCCGCCGCGTGACCCCGCGCGGCACCGCCGACCTGCGCCGCGTGCGCTTCTTCGTCGAGCTGGCCCGCGATCTGCACTTCGGCCGTTCGGCGGTGCGACAGCACGTGTCCCAGCCGACGCTCAGCCAGCAGATCCGGCGACTCGAGGAGGAGCTCGGCGTCGAGCTGTTCGTGCGCGGCGGCGGCCGCGTCACGCTCTCGGCCGCCGGGGCCGCGCTGCTCCCGCACGCGCGCGAGCTGCTGGCGCAGGCCGACCGCTTCAACGCGCTCGCCGCCGGGCAGGCCGACGCGGACGGCGGGTCGCACGAGCGGTGACGGCGAGCCCTGGCGGGCCGCGCTAGCGGGGGTGGCAGGCCCTGCTGGGCCGCAGGCGGACCGCGCTGGCGGGGACGGCGGGCCCTGGCCGGCCGCCGGCGCACCGCGCTGACGGGGACGTCAGGCCCTGGCCGGCGGGCCGGCGGGTCCCGCTGGCCGGGGCGCAGGCCGTGCCGGCCGGGGCGGGGCACCGGACGCGTCGGGAGGACGGCGAGCAGCCGAGGGGCGCCGCCACCCGTGGCGCGGCGCCCCCCGTAACCGGGTCCAACGGGGTCCCGTGGGCCTGCCGGGCGGCGAGGCTTCCCCCTCCACGGGGACCCGGCAGGACACTAGGCCGCCTCGGCCGCGCGTCGATTCGAAGTCCCGATCGGCCCCGACCGCGACCGCGCGGGGTGCAGCGCTCCGTCGCGCTTGACGACCTGGCCCCGGGCCACCGCGCGACGTACGACGGGATAGATGGCGGTGCGCTCCAGGCCCAGCTCGCGGGCGGCGTCGCGCTGGCTGATGCCGGGGCGCTCCGCGACCAGCGCCGCCAGCTGCGGCACGCGCTCGCGGGCGGGCCGTTCGCCGCCGAGCGCGTCGTCGAACGCGCGCAGCACGGCCCGCAGGCGCTCGTCCTCCTCGACGAGCGGCGCCAGCTCCCGGATCCGCCCCTCGATGCGGCGCCGGATGTCCTCGTACGCCGCGCTTCCCCCGTCTCCCTGCCGGTCCACGGCTCCAGTCTCGCCCGCCGAGGGCCGCGCTGCGCCGGCGATTCGAACTTCCGATCGATCGAGCCGGGGCGGCGGTCGCGGCGGGGCGCGACGGGGCGGAGGGTGCGGCGGGCGGAGCGCGCGGCGGGCGGAGGCGCGCGGTGGGCGGCGGGGCGTGAGGGAGCGGAGGGGCGCGGCGGGCGGAGGCGCGCGGCAGGCGGAGGGGCGCGGCGGGCGGCGGGGCGTGAGGGAGCGGAGGGGCGCGGCGGGCGGAGGCGCGCGGCGCGCGGCGGGGCGTGAGGGAGCGGAGGGGCCCGGCGGGCGGAGGCGCGCGGCAGGCGGCGGGCGCGAGGGAGCCGAGGGGCGCGGCGGGCGGAGGCGCGCGGCAGGCGGAGGGGCGTGAGGGAGCCGAGGAGGCGCGTCGAGCGGAGGGACGGCGTGGAGGCGGCGGCGGGACGGGGCGGACGCGCGCGACGGGGTGCTTGGCGGGACGGCGGGGCGGCGTGGGGCGGAGGCGCGTCGGGCAGCGGGGCGGCGACGGGCGGCGGGACGGCTGGCGGGGTGCCCGGGGTCAGCGGCGACGCCGACGGTCCCGTCGAGGCGGCCGCGGGGTCGATGTGCGTCGGGCGTTCAGGGGTGGGGTCGATGTGCGTCGGCTGTCGACGCCGATCGGCCCCACGTCCCGGGTCGCGACGCCGATCGACCCCGCCGCGCCCCGCGAACCGACGCCTCGTCGGCCCCGCCGGGCCTGAGCAGGGCCCGCCGGGCCTGGGCCGGCCCCGCCGGCCGACGCCTCGCCGGCCCCGCCCGGCCTGAGCAGGCCCCGCCGGGCCCGGGACCGGCTCCGCCGGCCGACGCCTCGTCGGCCCCGCCCGGCCTGAGCAGGCCCCGCCGGGCCCGGGACCGGCTCCGCCGGCCGACGCCTCGTCGGCCCCGCCGGGCCTGAGCTGATCCCGCCGGGCCCGGGACCGGTCTCGCCGGCCGACGCCTCGCCGGCCCCGCCCGGCCTGAGCTGATCCCGCCGGGCCTGGGCCGGCCCTGCCGGCCGACGCCTCGTCCGGCGCTGCCGACCCAGCGTGCCGCCCGCCTCTGTGCGGCCCCGACCGGCCCCGACCCGCCGCGGTCTCGCCCTCCCTGGTGTTTCGGCCCGGACCCGCAGCGGTCTCGCCCTCCCTGGTGTTCCGGCCCGGACCCGCCGCGGTCTCGCCCTCCCTGGTCTCCCGGCCCGCGCCCTCCCCGGCCCGCGGCGTCCCGCCCCGTTCCCCGGCCCCGCTCCGCCGCCCCGCTCCCCGCCCCGCTCCCCCGCCTCGGCGCCCGCCCCCGCCCGCCCCGCCGCCCCCTCCGAAAACAGAGGGGGGGGGGAGATCCCGCGCCCGCCCCGACAAGGCCCCGGAGGCGTCGCGCCGTGCGGCGCCGTGATCCCCCGTCCCAAGAGAAGAGAGCATGGAGAACCCGATTCCTCGAACGCCGCGAACAGTGCCGTCATCCGACCGTCCCCGCGGGCGCCGGCGGATGCTGCGGGCCGCTGCCCCGCTCGTGGCCGTCGCGGCCCTCGCCGCGGTGCCCGCCGCCGCGGACGCCGCGCTGTCGACGCAGGTGGCCCTGGATCAGTCCGTCACGGGCACGGCCCCGTGGGACGCGACCGCCGGCCCGGGCCGCGACACGACCGCTTCCGACGACGTCGTGCGGACGAACGACACCGTCTCCTACCGCTGGAGCGTCAACGTCAACGAGACGACGGGCCAGCAGGGCACGTTCGACAAGGTGACGTTCAAGCAGACGCTCGCCGAGGGCCTGTCCTGGCGCGCCGACGACGTGCCCGCCTACTGCAAGGGCCCGGGCTGGGGGATCGACGGCCGCACGCTGACCTGCGTGTTCGTCCCCTCCGGCGGCAAGGGCCAGACCGGCACGACGCTCAACTTCACGCTGACCGCGTCGGCCGACGGCGTGGCGGACGGCACGGTCGCGACCGCCCCGGCGGACGCCGTGTCCGTCGTCGCGCACTCCGGCGACGCCGAGTCGCCGGCCGCGAAGGCCACGCCGCGCCCAGTGACGATCCGCTCGGCGCCGTTCCTGGACTTCCAGAAGAACCAGCCGTCGATCTCGCGCGCGGGCAACGCGAACACCGCCGACTACGACATCGCCTACCCGATCGACGTCGTCGTGCCGCAGTCGCGGCGCAGCACCTACGGCCAGCGCGGCTTCGCCCTGCCGGACGTGCCGATCACGCTCGAGGACGACCTGTCCGGCATCAGCCCGAACGTCGAGTTCGTCGGCTGCGGGAACCGCGAGGGCACCGAGGCGACGTGCGTGCTCGACGGCAAGCGCGTGCGCATCACGATCACGAAGCTCCGCAACGGCGCCTCGTCCACGAACCCCAACGTGGCGCACCTGACGCTCCGCGTCCGGGTGCCGCGCACCGACGTGATCACGGGCGACGAGCGCCAGCGCAACACGGTCAACGTCATCGACCGCTTCGACGCCGGGGCGCAGGCCGCCGACGGCGACCGCGTGCCGTTCGAGGGCGACGACGCGGGCAACAACTCCCGCGCCTACAACCTGACCGCCGACAGCGGCGTCGACTTCGGCGGCATCCGCTTCGGCAAGCGCCTGCGCACCGCCACCGACGGCCGGCTCGCCACCCAGACCGCGGACGACGACGGCAACGGCCAGGTGCTCGCCGGCCAGCGCATCTCCACGCGCCTGACGATCACCGGCCGCCGCCAGACCGGCGCGCTGTGCGACGTGTGGGACCGCCGCACGCTCAGCCTGACGCGCGAGGGCCTGGACGCCGGGGCCGCCCCCGTCCGCGCCGCCTCCGTCCCGTCCGGCTGGACCGCCGGCGAGGACTACGTCGTCGAGTACGGCACCGAGGCCGCGCCGACCGGTGACGACGAGACCCGTTGGGCCGCCGACCGCGCCCGCACCGCCTGCACGGACGCGTCCGACACCTGGACGACCACCCCGCCGGCCGACCTGGGCACGGTCACGAAGATCCGCATCCGTCTGCTGCGCGACCTGCCCGAGCAGTTCACCGACGTCTCGCTGAGCTTCCTGGCGAACATGAAGGTCGCCGCCGACGCGCCGAACGGCACGACGGTCGCCAACTTCCTCGGCACGCAGGCCGAGGGCGGCGCGTGGAAGGCCAGCGGCTACGCGCCCGCCACCCACGGTGACCGCGGCACGGGCGACCGCGCCCGCGTGAACGGCATCACCGTGTCGCTGCAGAAGGTCGCGCTGACGCCCGCCGCGAACCCCGGCAGCCCGGTGTCGATCGTCTCGGGCGGCCGCGTGCAGTTCGGCCTGTCGCCCCGCGTGAGCACCCCGAGCGACGCGATCGCGAACCCGACGGCGACGAACGTCGTCGTCCGCGACCGCCTGCCCGAGGGCATGCAGTTCGACGCCTCCGCGCCCACCGGCCCGGACGGCATCGCGCCGACGGTCTCCACCGACGCCGACGGCCGCGAGATCCTGACCTGGCGGATCCCGAAGATGGTCCGCGGCGAGGAGCCGCAGCTGACGTACTGGGCCACCACCGTCGAGACGAAGGCCGGCGACCTGGTCAACGGCGCCATCGTCGACAGCGCCGAGGACACCGACGGCCTGGACGAGTTCCCCACGAACCCGACGACGACCGGCGACCAGCACTTCTCGCGCCAGACCGTGCGCCTGCAGTCGCCGGGCGGCGTGCGGGTGTCCAAGAGCACCCGCCAGCTGTTCGTCGAGCCCGAGGACGCGCTCCGCTACACCGTCACGTACGCCAACCTGACCGAGAACGCGGCCAACGGCGTCGACGTCATCGACGTCCTGCCGTTCGCGGGTGACGGCCAGACGCACGGCGGGACCGTCGGCCGCGACCCGGCCACGGCGTTCGCGGGGACCGTCCCGCTCGCCGGCGTCGACGTCTCCGACGGCGAGACCGTCCGCTACACCGACGCGCCGCCCGCGGCCGTCTTCGCCGCCACCGACCCGCAGTCCAGCACGGGCTACGGGCCGCTGCCGGCCGGCTACGACTGGTGCCTGGAGTCCGAGCTCGGCGACGCCGGGTGCCCCGACGCGCTCGAGGACGCCACCGCCGTCCGCGTCCAGCGGACGACCCCGCTCGCCGCCGGCGAGGACGTCGACTTCGACGTCCGCCTGCAGCCGCGCGGCAACGCGTCCGGCGACCTGTACTCCAACACCGCCGCGGTCCGCTACACCGGCGGCTCGCTCGGGGCCGTCTCGAACGTCCGCACCATCCGCGTCGTCGCCAGCTCGATCGGCGACTACGTGTGGGAGGACGCCAACCAGGACGGCCGCCAGGACGCCGACGAGAAGCCGCTGCCGAACGTGCGCGTGACCCTGACGGGCACCGACAAGCACGGCCGCGAGATCTCGCTGGAGACCCGGACGGACGCCGACGGCAAGTACCTGTTCACGAGCTCGACGCAGGCCGGGCAGGACGCCGGCGTGCACGACCTGGTCAGCGGCCGCTACGTCGTCACGTTCCACAAGGATGGGCTGCCGACCGGCACGCGCTTCACGACGACGCGCGCCGACGGCGTGGGCGCCGCGGAGGACTCGGACGCCGACGCGACGACGGGCCGCAGCCAGGAGATCGTGCTGCCCGACCCGTCCCCGACCGGCAAGGACGGTCAGGACCTGACGATCGACGCCGGCATCGTGATCGGCCCGGGCGACCCGCCGGTGCAGCCGCCGACGACGCCCGAGCAGCCGCCCGTCCCGCCGACGACGCCGCCGGCCCCGCCGACGCCGCCGCTCGTCGCCGGTGAGCAGGAGCAGGGCGTCGCCCGCCTGTCGCTGGTCAAGCGCGCGTCCGCGAAGGTCGTCCGTGCCGGGCGCACCGTCACGTACCGCCTGACGGTGAAGAACCGCGGCAACGCCGTGGCGAACCGCGTGCGCGTCTGCGACACGCTCCCGGCGGGCACGACCGTCGTCTCGCGCGGCGGTGGCCGCCTGCGCGGCGGCAAGGTGTGCTGGACGGCGCGGCGCCTGGCCCCCGGCAAGGCCGTCACCCGCACCCTGACGCTGCGCGTCGACCGCGAGGCCCGCACGGGCACCGTCGTCAACCGCGCGACGGCGTCGGCGACGGGCGTCCGCACGGCCCGCGCGCGGCGCTCCGTCCGCGTGCAGGCCGTCGCCCCGACGGCGCTCTCCGGGTCGTACGTCACCGGATGATCCGCCGCGCCCTGAGCACGGGTGCGGGCCGCGGCCCGCACCCGCGCGCGGCGGCCGCCGCGGCCCTCGCGGTCGCGGCGCTGGCCGCCGTCCCGCCGTCCGCGGCCTCGGCCGCGGACGGCGGCGGGGCCGCGGAGACGCAGGCGCTGCGCGCGGCGCTCGCGGCCCCCGGCACGCCGGGCGCCGCGATCCGCGTGCGGCGCCCCGGCGCGTCCGGGGCCTTCGTCGCCAAGCTGCTCGAGCCCGCCGTCGCCCGCGCCCGCCCGGGCGGCCGGGCGGTCTGGCGCGCCGGCGTGCGCACCCGCTACGCCGGGCAGGCCACGCGCCTGACGATCGACGGCGCCCGCTACGACGACCGTGGCCGCGCGTGGGTCCGCGTGCTGCTGCCGGTCCGCCCGAACGGCACCCGGGGCTGGCTCCCCGCCGCGTCCGTGCGGGCCGAGCGCTCCCCGTGGGCGGTGCGCGTCCGCCTGGGGGCCCGCGAGCTGCGCGTCCTGCGCGACGGCCGCCTGGTGCGACGCGCCCGCGTCGTCGTCGGCGCGCCGGCCACGCCGACGCCCCGCGGCACGTTCGCCGTCTACGAGACGACGCACCAGCGCGACCCCGGCGGGTTCATCGGCCCGGGGGCGCTGCACCTGACCGCCTACTCGAACGTCCTCGACGACTACGGGGGAGGCCCCGGCGTCGTCGCCATCCACGGCCGCGGCCCCGCCGCACTCGGCGACCCCCTCGGGTCCGCGCGCTCGCACGGCTGCGTGCGCGTCGACAACCGCACGCTCCGCTGGCTGCGCGCGCGGCTGGGCCCCGGCACCGTCGTGCGGATCAGCCGATGATGGGCCCGTCGCGCCGACCCCCTGCGCCGGCCCGCGCCGACCACCCGCCCGTGCCCTCGGGCGGCGGCGCCCGTCGCGGCGACGGGCGTCGCCGGCCCCCGCGCGACCCCCGTGCCCCGGGAACCCCCGCAGCCGACGGCCGGACGATCACTGATGCGGTCCCGCGCGACGGCGTGGTGTACTAGGACCATGCGTCTGGGCCTCGGTGGGCTGTTCGGGGTCGCGGCAGCGGCAGTGCTTCTGGCGGCCGTGCCCGCGCCGGCCGGAGCGATGACCGGCGGCAACCTCGTCGTCGGCGGGGACGGCGAGACCGCGCCCGGACCGGAGTGGACCGCGCAGTCCGGCGGGCTCGTCCGGCAGCTCTACGGCCGCGGCGGGTACCCGGGGCCCGTCCTGATCGGCGGCGGCACGTTCGCCGGCGGCGCGTACCTGCTCCACGGCCCGAACGGCGTCCCCGTCAGCGTCGTGCGGCAGACGATCGCGCTCGGAGCGGACGACGTCGCCGCGATCGACACCGGCACGGTGCGCGGTCGCCTGAGCGCCTTCCTCGGCGGGTACAACGCGCAGCAGGACCGCACGGGCGTCGTCGCCGAGTGGCGGGACGCCGACGGCGCCACGCTGCTGCGGCAGGAGCTCCAGCCGGTCCTGCCGGCCGAGCGCGGCAACGTCACCGGCTTCGTGGCGCGTCGCGCCGAGGACGCCGTGCCCGTCGGGACGCGCTCGGTGCTGGTCACGGTCACCGCGACGCTCGTCACCGCCCCGCAGCACGACGGCTACGTCGACGACATCGCCGTCCACCTGATCGGGATCCCGCGGATGGAATCCGCGTTCTCCGCCCCGTCCGCGCCGGTGGGCCGGCCGACCGTCCTGACGCTGACCGTCCGCAACTCGGAGGACGTGGAGGCCAAGCCGGCCTGGCGGCTGACGCAGGACCTGCCGGCGGGCCTGACCGTCGCCTCGCAGCCGCTGCGCACGGACTGCGCGGGCGCCACGGTGCGCGCCGACAGCCCGTCGCGCGTGTCCGTGACGGGCGCCACCGGCGCCGGCGACGTCGCCTGCAGCGTGCGGGTGCCCGTCGTGCCGGCACGGGCCGGCACGTTCGTCGTGCGGGCCGCGGACGCCACCGTCGACGGCCTGCACGCGCCGGCCGCGGACGCGACGCTGCGCGCCGTCGACCCGGCGCCGGCCCCGGATCCCGCCGGACCGCCGGCGGCCACCGACGCCGTCGGCTCGGCCGCACGGACGCGGCCGGCGGCGCCGGTCCCGGAGCCGCCCGTCGCGCGCACCGCCGACCGCCGTCCGCTGCGGGTCGCCGTCGCCGCCCCGGCGCGCGTGCGCGCGGGCGGCCGGGCCCGGCTGGCCGTGCGGGTGACCAACCGCACGGCCGCCACCGTCCGCGGCGCCCGGATCTGCGTCGTCCTGCCCCGGGGCGTGCGGCTCGCCGCCGGCGCCCGACCGTGCGTCCCGGTGGCCGCGCTCGGCCCGCGCGCCGCCCGCCGGCGGACCTTCGCCGTCCGGCTGGAGCGCCGCGCACCGGCGACGCTGCGCGTGCGAGCGCGGGCGACCGCCCCCGGCCGCGTCGCCGCCACCGCCGTCCGCGGCGTCCGCGTGGAGCGCCCCGCATGACCGTCCTCCGCCGACTCCTGCTCGCCGGCCTGCTGCCGCTGACCCTGGCGGCGCTCGTTCCGGCCGCCGACGCCGACGCCGGCACGTTCACCGTGTGGTCGTGCCGCGGCCCCGAGGGCGCGCCCGCGCCGACCGTCGCCTGGCAGGCCGGCGGCACCGCGGGCACGACGGCCGACGACTGCGCCGCCGGCGGCGCGCTGCGCGCCACCCTCGGGCAGGCCGACGCCGACGGGGACGCCATCAGCGGGTTCGGGTTCGTGCTGCCGCCCGGCGCCACGATCGCGGGCTACCGCGCCTGGATGGCGGCCACGGTCGCGCCGACGACGCCCACGCCGCTGCCGGCCGACCAGTCCTCGTACGCCGCCGGGCTCTCCGAGACGGACGGCCTGGGCGTCCACGGCTTCCGCACGGGCTGCCTCGCGGCGCCGGCGGGCTGCACGTGGGGCGTCCCCGGCGCGCCGGACGACCCGGCGAACCTGACGCAGGACGGCACGACGCTGCGCGGGCTGGCGATCGCGGTCCGCTGCGCCACGCCGGCCGGGTGCTCCGCCACCCAGGACCCGGCGGGGACGGTCGACCTGTACCGCAGCGCCGTCGACGTGCGCGACGACGAGGCGCCCACGGTCGGGGTCCTCGGCGGCCCGCTGCTGGACGGCCCCGTCACCGGCCGTCAGGTCGTCGCGGTGCCGGCGTCGGACGTCGGCGGCGGCGTCGCCCGCGTCGAGGCCCGCGTCGACGGCCGGCTGGTCGCCGCCGCCGACAGCGGCGGCGCCTGCGTGCCGCCGTACGCCGCCGCGGCGCCGTGCCCGCTGGCCACCGAGCGCAGCCTCGTCGTCGACACGGCCGCGCTCGCGCCCGGCCCGCACCAGCTCGTCGCCCGGGCGATCGACCCGGCGGGCAACGCCACGGACGGCGCGCCCACGTCGTTCGTCGTCGCCGCGCCCGTCCCGAACCCGCCGCCCGTCGTCCCCACGCCGACGCCCGAGCCGGCCCGGCGCGTGGTGCTGCGCCTGCCCGAGCGGATCACGCTGCCCGAGCGGTCCCGCACCCGCGGCGTCGCGCGCTGGGCCGACGGCACCCCCGCGGCGGGCGTCACGCTCGAGGTGCGCGCCCGGCCGTTCGGCGACCCCGTCGCGCGCGGCACCCGCGTGGCGCGGGTGCGGACGTCGTCCTCCGGCCGCTTCACCCTGCCGCGCACCCGCGAGTCGCGGATCCTGCGCGTCACGCCCGCCGACGACGGCGTCACCGGCGCGGCCGAGGAGACCGAGCTCGTCGCCCGCCTCGGCCTGCGCCTGACCGTCCCGTCGCGCGCGGTCCGCAACGGCCGCGTCGCCACCTTCCGCGGCCGGGTCACCGGCGCCGGCGGGGCCGGGATCCCGGTCGACGTGCAGGCGATCGTCCGTGGCCGCTGGAGCACGGTCGGCACCGTCGAGACGACGAGCCGCGGCACGGTCGTGTGGAAGTACCGCTTCACGAACACGCGCCGCCGCGCCGAGTACCGCTTCCGCCTGGTCGCCGCCGCGTCGCGGCAGCGCCCGTGGCGGCGCACCGTCAGCGCCCGGCGGATCGTGCGGGTGCTGCCGTGACGGCCGGGGCCCGCGGCGCCGGGCTGCGCGAGGCGCCCGAGGTCGGCCGCGCGTCGCGGCGCGCCCGCCTGCGCGCCGACCGGGCGATCGCCGAGGAGTACGAGCGGCTGCGGCCGAAGACGCTGGCGTCGCTGCGGTCGAAGCTGCGCCGCACCGGCGTCGAGCTGGACGACGCGGATCTGGACGCGGCCTACAACCAGGCGTGGCACACGCTGCACGCGAAGCTCGCCGGCGGCGAGGCGATCGACAACCTCGGGGGCTTCCTGACCCAGGCGGCCTACTACCGGTCGGTCGACGAGTACCGGCGGCTGCACCCCGACCGGCGTGCCGACGTGGCGCCCGAGATCGAGTTCGCCGACGACGGCCCCGCGGTCGACGACCGGATGGACGACACGCGCCGCCTGCGCGAGGTGATGGAGGGCCTGCGCCTGCGGCTGGGCGAGCGGGAGCGCAAGGCCGCCGCCCTCTGCTACCTGCACGGCTACACCCGGCCGCAGGCCGCGGCCGTCCTCGGCGTCTCGGCGTCGCGGATGGAGAAGATCATGGACGGCGTCTCCAAGAGCGTCGCCGCGATCACCGCCCAGGTCGCCGCGGGCCGCTGGTGCGAGGAGCAGCGCTCGCTGATCACCGCGTACGCCCTGGACGTGCTCGACCGCGACGGCGAGCGCTACCCGCTGGCCCTCGCCCACCTGCGCGGCTGCGCGGCCTGCCGGGCCCTCGTGCGCGAGCTGCGCGGCATCGCGGCGCTCGTCCCGCCGACCGCGCTGCCGTGGGCCGCGCTCGGCGTGGGCGCCGGGGGCGTGGGCGGCCTGGCCGCGGGGGCGCAGAGCGACGGCGGGACGGCGTCGCCGTCCGGCACCGCCGCCGCGCGGCGCGCGGCGCGCGAGGGTCGCCGCACGGGCGTGCTCGTCGCCGCCGCGATCGCGGCGTGCCTGGCCCTGGCCGGCGGCGCGGTCGCCCTGACCGCGGGCGGATCCGGGGACGGCGGCGCGTCGACCGGCGGATCGGCCGGCGGGGCCGCCTCCGCGTCCGGTTCGGCCTCCGCCGCCGGATCCGGCTCCTCCTCCGCGTCCTCCGCGTCCTCCGCGTCCTCCTCCGCGCCGTCGTCGTCCGCGTCGTCGGTCGCCGCCGAGCGCCGGCGGGCGCGGCGGGCCGCGGCGCAGCGCGCCGCGCGTCGCGAGCGGGCGCGCCGGGCGGCGGCCCGCCGTCGCGCCGCGGCCGCCCGGGCGTCCGCGGCCCCCGCCGCGGGGGCGCCGAGCGGCTCGTCCGCCGGTGCCGGCGGCAGCGCCGCGTCGTCGCCGGCACCGACGACGCCCGCCGCAGCCGCGTCCCCGCCGGCCGCCCCGTCCCCGCCGGTCACGTCCACGTCCGCCGCCGGGGGCGGGACCGCCTCCGCCCCGCCGGCCACGTCCACGTCCGCCCCGGCGGGCGGGTCCGCGCGGCCGGAGGGGCCGGTCACGGACGCGCAGGCGGAGTTCGGCCTCGAGCCCGAGGGCTAGCGGCGGGCCGCCCCGGTCGCGGCCGCACCGACCCGGCGCGCCCGTGCGGCGGGTCGGGCGGACGCGCCGTCAGTCCCGGTCCGCTCGGCCGGGGTCGGCGGCCCCGCCGTCGGCCGCCAGGCGATCCACCCAGGCGCCCACGACCGCCGTGGCCCGCTCCGGGTCGCGGCTGAGCGTCTGCGTGAGCGCGAGGCCGCGCAGGAGCGCGAGCAGGCCGTCGACCTCCAGGCCGGCGTCCTCGCCGCCCAGGTGCGGCGCCAGCAGCGCGCGGAGCGCGTGGCCCAGGCGCCGCTCCGCCGGCAACAGCGTCTGCCGCAGCTCCTCGTCGGTGCGGGCGGCGGCCCACAGCTCCATCGCGGCCAGGAACGCGGGGCCGCTCATCGCCCGCTGCACGGCCATGACGGTGGCGCGGAAGGCGCCGGGCGCCCCGGGCGGGGGCGCGCCGATGCCGTCCAGGCGCGCGAGCTGCTCGTCCGCGACCCGGTGGACCGCGGCCACGAGCAGCGCCGACTTGCGCGGGAAGTGGTGCAGGAGCGCCCCGCGCGAGACGCCGGCCCGCTCCTGGATGCGCTGGTTCGTCGTCGCGGCGTAGCCGTCCTCCAGCAGGCAGGCGATCGCGGCGTCCAGCAGCCGGGCGTGGGTGCGCTCGCGCTGCGCCGTCCGGACCGTCCCCGCCATCACGGCCGCACGTTAGCGGGCCCGCCCGCCGCGGCCGACGGCCCGTCCCGACGTTGACAGTCCAAGCGGACTGTGAAACGGTCGCGGCCGCCCAGCCCCGCCGCCCGCCGCGGCCCGACAGGAGACGCGCATGCCGTTCACCGCCGAGACCCTCCGCTACGAGCGCCGCGACCGCCGCGCCTACATCACGCTCGACCGGCCCGAGCGGCTCAACGCGATCACCGGGGAGATGGCCCGGGAGCTCGCCGCCGCCGTCGCGCACGCGAACGAGGACGACGACGTGCGCGTGATCGTCCTGCAGGGGGCCGGGCGGGCGTTCAGCGCCGGCTACGACCTGAAGCGCTACGCCGAGGGCGGGGAGGAGCACCAGGGCGCGGTGTGGGATCCGATCCGCGACTACCGCAAGATGCGGGCGAACACCGACGCGTTCTTCTCGCTGTGGCGGTCGCTCAAGCCGACGATCGCCAAGGTCCACGGGTACGCCGTCGCCGGCGGCAGCGACATCGCGCTCTGCTGCGACCTGGTCGTCATGGCCGAGGACGCCCGCATCGGCTACATGCCCGCCCGGGTGTGGGGCTGCCCGACGACCGCGATGTGGGTGTACCGCCTGGGCGCCGAGCGGGCCAAGCGGATGCTGCTGACCGGCGACACGATCGACGGCCGGCAGGCCCGCGACTGGGGGCTCGTGATCGAGGCGGTCCCGGCGGACGAGCTCGACGCCGCCGTCGACCGCCTGGCGGGGCGCATGGCCAGCGTGCCGACCAACCAGCTCGCGATGCAGAAGCTCATGGTCAACCAGGCGCTCGACAACATGGGCCTGCAGAGCACGCAGACGCTCGCGACGTTCTTCGACGGCGTCACGCGGCACTCGCCCGAGGGCCGCTGGTTCGTCGACTTCGCGCAGCAGCACGGGTTCGACGCCGCGGTGCGCTGGCGCGATCAGGGCCGGCTCATCCCCGACGGCGGCGGCCCGATCCCGACGGCGGCCGAGGTCGACGGGCTCGACGGGCGGCCGTGACCGGCTCCGGCCGCCGCGGACGGGCGCCCCGACGCCCGCCCGCGGGGGGCGGGCGGGAGCGCTCCGGGGCGCGGCTAGCCCGCGACCGCGGCCCCGCCCGCGCGGTCGTCGCGCTCGCGCCGCGGCGACCGGGCCGCGCGGCGCCGGCGCCCGACGCGCACGGCGACCACCACGACGGCCCCGTTCACCGCCGCCCACAGCGTCAGGCCGAGCGCCAGCCAGGCGAGCCAGCTCATGCGCGGACCCCCGGGGCGGTCGCGGGGCGGCAGGGGGCAGGGCGGTCGGACGGGAGCATGGGCCTCGGCGGGTCGGCGGCCGCCGCGCGCGGCCGTTCGTCCGCCTGTCGGCCGAGCCCGCCGAACGCCCCCCCCGCGGCTCCGCGGCGGACGCCGCCCTTCGGCCGGAGCGCCCAGGTCTTGAGCGGAAGGACGTCCAGGGCGACGCCTCGCCCGATCGTCCAGGATCGCGGTTCGGGCGTCCGTCGCCGTCCAGACCGCTCGGAACGGCGCGGCGGCCGTGGTGGACTCGGGGCATGCCCCGGTCCCGACCAGCCGCGCTCGTCCTGCCCGTCCTGCTCGCCCTCGCCGCGCTGCTGCCCGCGCCCGCGTCCGCGTCGACGAACAGCCCCTTCTACACCGTGTGGTCCTGCCGGGGGCCGCAGGGCCAGCCGCTGCCCACCACCGCGTGGCGGCCGGGCGGGACCAGCGGCGTGCGGACCGACGACTGCGCCGCCGGCGGCGACCTGACCGCCGCGCTGGGGATGGGCGACGACACCGGCCCCGGCGCGCGCAGCGGCTACGCGTTCGTGCTGCCCCCGGGCGGCGTCGTCAGCGGCTACCGGCTGTGGCTCGACGCCCGCACGGGCCCCACCGGCGACGGCTCCACGTTCGGCGCCGGCGTCGCCGAGGGCGACGGCCTCGGGCCCGGCCCCGTGCGCCAGGGGTGCCGGAACAGCCCGCTCGGCTGCGCGTTCGGGGGCGTGACCCCGTTCGACCACGACGACAACCTCCTGCAGGCGTCCCCGCTCGCCCTGCCCGGGCTGGCGGTGACCGCCGGCTGCGAGACCCGGGCGGGCTGCGCGCCGGCCGACGACGCCCCGGCGAGCGTCGCGCTGCACCGCAGCGCCGTCGACGTCCGGGACGCCGACCCGCCGACCGTCGGCCTGTCGTCCGGCACGATCCACGCCGCCGACCCGGTCACCGGCCGCCGCACGATGACCGTGCCCGTGGGGGACGTCGGCGGCGGCGTCGCCCGCGTCGATCTGCGGATCGACGGCACCGTGGTGCAGTCGGCCGTCGGCACCGGCACCTGCGTCGTGCCGTACGTCGTGGCGGCGCCCTGCCCGCTCGCCGCCGAGCGCACCTTCGGGATCGACGTCGACGCCTACGGGCCCGGTGCGCACACCGCGGACGTCCGGGTGACCGACGCCGCCGGCAACACCCGCGACGGCGGCGACGCGATGTTCTTCGTCGCGACGCCCACCACGCCGACGCCGACGCCGACCCCGGTCGACCCGACCCCGACCCCGACCCCGACCCCGACCCCGACCCCGACCCCGACCCCGACCCCCACGCCGACCCCGATCGACCCGACCCCTACGCCCGTCGACCCGACGCCGGCTCCGACGCCCGCCGATCCCACGCCCACCTCGGTCGTGCCGCTGCCCGCCGCGCCGGCCACGCCGGCCGCGCCCGCGCCGGGCGCCCGCCGCGTGGTCCTGCGCCTGCCCGACGAGGTCCCGGCGTCGCCCCGCCGCCGCCCGACGGGCACCGCGCGCTGGTCCGACGGGACGCCGGCGGCCGGCGTGACGCTCGAGGTCCGCGCCCGCGCGATCGGCACCGCCGTCCGGCGCGGGCGCCTGGTCGCGCGCGTCACGACGGGCGCCGACGGGTCGTTCGCCCTGCCGGCCTCGACGACCTCGCGCGTGCTGCGCGCCACCGTGGTCGACGACGCGGCGTTCGGCGACGCCGAGGAGACCGACGTGGTCGCGCCGCTGCGGGTCAGCCTGGACGCCCCGTCGCGCCCGCTGCGCAACGGCGGGATCGCCAGCTTCCGCGGCACGGTCGACGGCGCCGGCGGCACGTCGCTGTCCGTCGACGTCCAGGCGATCGTCCGGGGCCGGTGGACCACCGTGGGCACCGTCGAGACGGGCGAGGACGGCACCGTCGTCTGGAAGCACCGCTTCGTCCGCACGCTGCAGCCGGCCGCCTACCGCTTCCGCCTGGTCGTCGCCGCCGCCCGCGACCGTCCGTGGGCGCGGGCCGAGAGCCGCACCGCGATCGTGCGGGTGCGCCCGTGACGACGCTCGAGCGCCCCGGCCTGCGCGAGGACGCCGCGGTCTCGCGGGACTCGCGGCGCGCTCGCCGCCGGGCCGACGAGGCGATCGCGGCCGAGTACGACCGGCTGCGTCCGACCGTGCGCGCCGCGCTCGCCGCCAAGCTCGCCCGCGGCGGGATGACGCTGGACGACGCGGATCTGGACGCGGCGTACAACCAGGCGTGGCACACGCTGCACGCGAAGCTGGCGGGCGGCGAGCGGATCGACAGCCTCGGCGGCTTCCTGACGCAGGCGGCCTACTACCGCTCCGTCGACGAGTACCGGCGGATGCACCCCGACCGCCACGCCGACCTGGACCCCGACGCGGCGCTGCCCGACGCGGCGCCCGACGTCGTCGATCGGCTGGACGACGAGCGGCGCCTGCGCGAGGTCGTCCAGGGGCTGCGCGAGCGCCTGGGCGAGCGCGAGCGGAAGGCCGCCGCGCTCTGCTACCTGCACGGCCTGACGCGCCGCGAGGCGGCCGCCGCGCTCGGCGTCTCGCCGCCGCGGATGGAGAAGATCATGGACGGCGTCTCGCGCACGCTGGCCGGGCTCGTCGGCCAGGTGACGGCGGGTCGCTGGTGCGAGGAGCAGCGCTCGCTCGTCACCGCCTACGCGCTCGACGTGCTGGACCCGGAGGGCGAGCGCATGCCCTTGGCGCTCGCGCACCTGCGCGGCTGCCCCGGCTGCCGGGCGCTCGTGCGGCAGCTGCGCGGCCTGTCCGCGCTCGTCCCGCCCGTCGGGCTGCCGTGGCTGGCGACCGCGCTGGGGCTGGGCGCCGGCGGCACCGCCGCCGCCACCTCGGCGTCGGCCGGGGGATCGCGCGCCGCCCGCAGCGGCGGCCGCGCGGCGCAGCGCAGCACGCGGCTGGTCGCGGGCGGGGCGGTCGCCGGCGTGGTCGCGGCGGCCGTCGCGGTCGCCGCCCTGCAGAGCGGGCGATCGCCGGCGACCGACGCGGGCCCCGCGACGGCCTCGGCGTCCGTGGGGGCCGTCGCCAGCGCCGCGGTGCAGGCGGCGGCGGACGCCGGCGAGCGCGCGGCCGCGCAGGCCCGCGCCGACGCCCGCGCGGCCCGGCGCACGGCCGCCCGCCGCGCGGCCCGCGAGCGCGCCCGCGCCGCGCGCGCCCGGGAGCGCGCCGCGTCCGCGGCGGCGGTCGCCGCGGAGGCGGCCGCGACCGTCGCCGCCGCGACCCCGGCCGCCGCGGTCCCGCCCGCCGGCCAGCCGGCGTCGGCCACCGGGACCGTCGCCGCGCCCGCCGTCGCCGCGCGACCGCCTGCCGCCGCCGCGTCGTCGTCCGCCACCCCGACGTCGCCCGTGGCCGCGGCGATCGCCGCGGCCGCCGCGTCGTCGCGGGAGACGACGGACGGCGCCCAGGAGTTCGACGTGGAGGACGCGCCCTAGGCCGGCGCGAGATTCCAGGGGGGGGGAGGGCGCCGCCTCCTCCGACATAGGGGTGAAGCGGTCGCGCCCGGCGGCCGCACCGACCCGCTCGTCGCCATGCGCCCCACCCGCTCCGCCGCCACCGCCCACCGCTCGCGCGCCGCCGTCCGGCGCGTCCCGACCGGGGGCCGCGCGTGATGTCCCTCGCGTGGACGCTGCTGCTCGCGGCCGTCCTGGTCGGCGTCAACGTCGCCATCGTCCGCACGAGCGTGCGCACCTCGAGCCGCCGCGTCCAGCGCACCCTCGACGCGGCGATCCGGGGCGCCTCCGCCGACGCCGCGCGCTGAGCCCGCGGCGCGCCCCGCGCCCGCTCCGCGCGTCGGTCGCCGACGCGCGCCTTGCAGATAGTCGGACTTCCACCTATATTCGCCCGTGTGCCCGCCGTCACGCCGGGCACCCGCACGATGCGATCCGCGCGCCGCCCGGCGCCCGCAGAGGAAGGCCCGCCATGAGCTCCGTCTCCACCGTCATCCCGCACTTCGTCGGGGGCGCCCGCGTCGAGGGCACGTCCGGCCGCTTCGCCGACGTCTTCGACCCGTCCACCGGCCAGGTGCAGGCGCAGGTCGCGCTCGCGTCGAAGGACGAGGTCGACGCCGCCGTCCGCGACGCCGCGGCCGCCCAGCCCGCGTGGGCGGCGACGAACCCGCAGAAGCGCGCGCGGGTGCTGAACCGCTTCGTCGGCCTGATCAACGAGCACATGCAGGAGCTCGCCGAGCTGCTGTCGAGCGAGCACGGCAAGACGGTCCCCGACGCGAAGGGCGACATCCAGCGCGGGCTCGAGGTCGCCGAGTTCGCCACGGGCGTCCCGCATCTGCTCAAGGGCGAGTTCTCGGACGCCGCCGGCACCGGCATCGACGTGTTCTCGATGCGCCAGCCGCTCGGCGTCGTCGCCGGCATCACGCCGTTCAACTTCCCGGCGATGATCCCGCTGTGGAAGCTCGCGCCCGCCATCGCGTGCGGCAACGCGTTCGTCCTCAAGCCCTCCGAGCGCGACCCCTCCGTCCCGCTGCGGCTGGCCGAGCTGGCGCTCGAGGCGGGGCTGCCGCAGGGCGTCCTCAACGTCGTCAACGGCGACAAGGAGGCCGTCGACGCGATCCTCGACCACCCGACGATCAAGGCCGTCGGCTTCGTCGGCTCCACCCCGATCGCGCAGTACATCTACGAGCGCGCGGCGGCGACCGGCAAGCGCGCGCAGTGCTTCGGCGGGGCGAAGAACCACGCGATCGTCATGCCCGACGCCGACATGGACGACGTCGTCGACGCGCTCATCGGCGCCGGCTACGGCTCGGCCGGCGAGCGCTGCATGGCGATCTCGGTCGCGGTGCCCGTGGGGAAGGAGACCGCCGACCGCCTGGTCGCGGCCCTCAAGCCGCGGGTCGAGGCGCTGAGGATCTCGTCGCCGACGGATCCCGACGCCGACTACGGCCCGCTCGTCACGGCCGACGCGAAGAAGCGCGTGGAGGACTACATCCAGATCGGCATCGACGAGGGCGCCACCGCCGTCGTCGACGGGCGCGAGGGCCAGGTCGCGGGCGACGAGGGCGGCTTCTACGTCGCCGGCACGCTCTTCGACGGCGTCACGCGCGACATGCGGATCTACCAGGAGGAGATCTTCGGGCCCGTCCTGTCGATCGCCCGCGTCGACACGTTCGAGGAGGCGCTGGCCTTCCCGAGCGAGCACGACTACGGCAACGGCGTGGCGATCTTCACCCGCGACGGCCACACCGCCCGCGAGTTCGCCCGCCGCGTCGACACGGGCATGGTCGGCGTGAACGTGCCGATCCCGGTGCCGATCGCCTACCACACGTTCGGCGGCTGGAAGCGCTCCGGCTTCGGCGACCTCAACCAGCACGGCCCCGACGCGATCCGCTTCTACACGCGCACGAAGACCGTCACGCAGCGCTGGCCGAAGCCGACCCGGGACGGCGACTCGACCGCCGGCGGCGCGTCCTTCGTCATGCCGCAGATGGACTGACCGATGGCGACGACGACCCCGGGGGCCGCGGCCCCCTTCCACCTGGACGACGACCAGCGCGAGGTCCAGGCGATGGCGCGGCAGTTCGCCGACGAGCGGATCGCCCCGCACGCCGTCGACTGGGACGAGCGCCACCACCTGCCCGTCGACGTGCTGCGCGAGGCCGCCGAGCTGGGCCTGGGCGCCATCTACTGCGACGAGCGCTTCGGCGGCTCGGGCCTGACGCGCCTGGACGCCGCCCTGATCTTCGAGGCGCTCGGCACGGGCTGCCCGACGATCGCCGCCTACACGTCGATCCACAACATGGCCACGTGGATGGTCGACCGCTTCGGCGACGACGCGCAGCGCGAGCGCTGGGTGCCGGGGCTGGCGACGATGGAGACGCTCGGCGCGTACTGCCTGACCGAGGCGGGCGCCGGGTCGGACGCCGCGGCGCTGAAGACCACGGCCGTGCGCGACGGCGACGAGTACGTCCTCAACGGCGCCAAGCAGTTCATCTCGGGCGCCGGCAGCGCCGGGATCTACGTCGTCATGGCCCGCACCGGCGGCGCCGGCCCGAAGGGCGTGACGGCGTTCGTCGTCGAGGACGGCACGCCCGGCCTGTCGTTCGGCAAGCAGGAGCACAAGATGGGCTGGCGCGCACAGCCCACGGCGTCGGTCAACCTGGACGACTGCCGCGTCCCGGCCGCCAACCGGCTGGGGGAGGAGGGCTCGGGCTTCGCGATCGCGATGGCCGGCCTGGACGGCGGGCGCCTGAACATCGGCGCGTGCTCGATCGGCGGCGCGCAGGCGGCGATCGAGAAGACCGTCCGCTATGTCGGCGAGCGCGAGCAGTTCGGCGGGCCGATCGGCGGCTTCCAGACCGTGCAGTTCGCGATCGCCGACATGGCCACCGAGCTGGAGATGGCCCGCACCTTCCTGTGGCGCGCCGCGGCCGCCCTCGACGCGGGGGACCCCGACAAGACGCGCCTGTGCGCGATGGCCAAGCGCACCGCCACCGACATCGCCATCCGCGTCGCCGACCAGGGCCTGCAGCTGCACGGCGGCTACGGCTACCTGAACGAGTACGGCATGGAGAAGATCGTCCGCGACCTGCGCGCGCACCAGATCATCGAAGGCACCAACGAGGTCATGCGCCTCATCGTCTCCCGCGACGTCATGCGGAAGGGCGCATGACGGTCGCCACGCGCGGCCGCCGGCGGGGCATGATGGCCGCGACCGTCCGCGCCGACCGGCGCCCCGTCCCCACCCCCGTCCCCCGGAGGCCCGCATGACCGACGATCCCACCCAGGCCGAAGAGGTCCTCGTCCGCACCGAGGGCGCGCTCGGGCACCTGACGCTCAACCGGCCGAAGGCGATCAACGCGCTGACGATCGGGATGATCCGCACCCTCGCCGCGGCGCTCGACGCGTTCGAGCGCGACCCCGACGTGCGCGTCGTGGCGATCGACGGCGCCGGCGAGCGCGGCCTGTGCGCCGGCGGCGACATCGTCGCGCTGCACGACTCCGCGAAGCAGGGCACGGACGCCGCCGCCACGTTCTGGCGCGAGGAGTACGAGCTGAACGCTCGGATCGCGTCGTACCCCAAGCCGATCGTTGCCCTGATGGACGGCGTCGTGATGGGCGGCGGCATCGGCCTGGCCGGCCACGCCAGCCACCGCCTGGCGACGGAGCGGCTGATCTCGGCGATGCCCGAGGTCGGCATCGGCTTCACCCCCGACGTCGGCGGGACGTGGCTGCTCTCGCGCGGCGACGGCGAGCTCGGCACCTACCTGGCGCTGACCGGCGCGCGGCTCGGCGCCCACGACGCCATCGCCGCCGGCCTGGCCGACCGCATCGTGGCGGCGGCCGCCCTGCCGACGCTGCTCGAGGAGCTGCGGACGGGCGACGTCGACGGCGCCATCGAGCGCGCCGAGGACGTCGAGGTCGAGATCAAGCGCGGCACCCTCTCGCAGTCGCGCCGCTGGATCAACCAGGCCTTCGCGCACGGGACCGTGGAGGAGATCGTCGCCGACCTGCGGGACCGCGACGAGCCCGACGCGCAGCAGGCGCTGGCGTGGATGGAGGGCAAGTCGCCGACTTCGCTCAAGGTCACCCTGCGGGCGCTGCGGCGGGCGCGCGAGCTGCCGAGCCTGGAGGCCGCGCTCGACCAGGAGTTCCGCGTCTCGACCGCGTTCCTGTCGACCCCCGACTTCGTCGAGGGCATCCGCGCGCAGGTCGTGGACAAGGACCGCAACCCGCAGTGGTCGCCCGCGACGCTGGACGGGGTCGACGACGCCGAGCTGGACCGCTACTTCGCGCCCTCGCCGGCCGGCGACCTGGGCCTGGCGCAGGAGGCATCCGCATGAGCGCGCTCACCCCCGACGGCACCACGGTCGCGTTCGTCGGCCTGGGCCACATGGGCGGCCCGATGGCCGCCAACCTGGCGAAGGCCGGCTACGCGGTCCGCGGCTTCGACGTCGTCCCCGAGGCGGTGGCGAAGGCGGAGGAGGCCGGCGTGACGGGCGCCGCGTCGATCGCCGAGGCCGTTGCCGGCGCGGACGTCGTGATGACGTCGCTGCCCAACGGCGCGCTGCTGCTGGGCTGCTACCGCGGCGAGGACGGGATCCTGGCGCACGCGCAGCCCGGCGCGCTGCTCGTCGACACCTCGACCGTCGACGTCGACGACGCCCGCGCCGCCGCCGACGAGGCGCGGGCGGCGGGTCTGCGTGCCCTGGACGCGCCCGTCTCCGGCGGCGTCGTCGGCGCCGAGGCCGGCACGCTGGCGTTCATGGTTGGCGGCCCCGAGGCCGACGTCGAGGCCGCGCGGCCCGTCCTGGACGTGCTCGGCGCGCGCGCCGTGCGCTGCGGCGACTCGGGCGCCGGCCAGGCGGTGAAGCTCTGCAACAACATGCTGCTCGCGATCCACCAGATCGGCGTGGCGGAGGCGTTCGCCCTGGCCGAGAAGCTCGGCGTGGAGGACCAGGCGCTCTACGACGTCTCGTCCGTCGCGACCGGGCAGTGCTGGGCGCTCAACGTCAACTGCCCCGTGCCCGGGCCCGTCCCGACGAGCCCCGCCAACCGCGAGTACCAGCCCGGCTTCGCGGTCAGCCTGATGAACAAGGACCTGGGCCTGGCGCTCGCGGCGGTCGAGAAGACCGGCGTGCACGCCGAGCTGGGCCGCCACGCCGGCGAGGTGTACCGGGCGCTGAACGAGGGCGAGACGGCGGGCAAGGACTTCTCCGTCGTCTACCGCGCGATCGCGGAGCGCTCCGGCATCGAGCGGTAGGCGCGCTTCCGGTCCCCGCCCGGCGGCACACGCGCCCGCCGGGCGGGGACCGGGAGCGGACCGGTCGGGCCCCGGCCGGCGCCCGGCGCCCGGCTCAGGCCGTCGCCGGCGCGTCGGCGCGGTCCGCGTCCGGGGCGTCCCCCTCGCCCGGCACGTCGGAGTGCGGGACGGCGACGAGCGGGCAGGCGCTCTCGCGCGCCAGCCGGGCGGACACGCTGCCGAGCAGCACCCGGCGGATCGGGCCGTGGCCGCGCGACCCGACGACGAGCAGGTCGAGGGAGCGGCTGGCCTCGGCCAGCCGCACCGGCACGCTGCCCTCGAGCAGGACGCCGGAGACGTCGTCGACGCCCTGCACGGAGGCCTCGGCCTCGCGCACCGTCTCGCGCACGTAGTCGCGGATGTCCGCCATGGCCCCCGGCCCGGCGTAGCCGCCGTACCAGACGATCTGCTCGTCGAGCACGCGGACGATCCGCAGCGCGGCGCCGAAGCGCGACGCCAGGTCGGCCGCGATGCCGAGGGCGTGGCGCGCCTCGGTCGAGTCGTCGAACGCCACGCCGACGGTGCGGATGCGGTGGTCGGCGTCGGCGTAGCCGGCGGGGGCTACGGCGACGCTGCACGGGGCGCCGTGCAGCGTCTGCTCCGTGACGCTGCCGGGCAGCACGCGGCCCAGCGTGCCCGTGTGGCTGCCGCCGACGATGATCGCCCGGGCGCCCTCGGCCGCCGCGACGCGGTGCAGCCCCTCGGCGGCCGACGTGCCGCGGACGACGCGGAAGCTCGTGTCCTCCCGGCCCTCGAGCGCCTTCTGCGCCTCGGCCAGACGCTCCTGCGCGGCGTCGCGGAAGAGCCGCTCGTACTCGCCGGCCACGCTGGGGTCGCCGACGGGGGTGTAGCGGTAGACGGAGGTGACGGTGATGTGCGTGGGCCGCGCGGGGTCGGCGTCGGCCAGGACGGTGGCGAGGGCCAGGGCGTCGCGGGCGCCGGCGGACCCGTCGTAGGCGGCGATGATCGTGTCGGGCATGCGGGGCTTCCGGGGGGCGGGTGACTGCGGTACCCCGACCGTAGAACCGTCGCGGGCGCCCGACGACGGCCCGATGCCACACGGCCCGTCCGGGGTTTCTACGGATTCGTGGACGCCGTCCGCGGCGGCGGAGGCGCCTCGGGCGCGGGCGCCGTGCCCCCGCGGAGACCCTGCGCCAGCCGCCACGCGCGGACCGCCAGGTGCGCGCGCAGGACGTCGTCGCCGCGCCGCAGGTCGATCCCCAGCAGTCCCTCGGCGCGGGCGAGGCGGCGGTAGAGCGTCGCGCGGTGGACGTGGAGGGCGCGGGCGGCGCCGGCCACGTCGCCCGCCCGCTCCAGCACGGCCTCGAGCGCGGCGACCAGCTCGGCGGCGTCGCGGTGGTCGCGAAGCGGCGCGAGCAGCGCGGGCTGGGCCGGCCGGCCCGCGGCGTCCCACAGGCGCGCGGCCGCGGGCCACGCGCCCAGCTCGGCGTCGGCGGCCGCGGGGCCCCGGGACGGCAGCGCGGCGCACACCAGCAGCGCGTCCTCCGCCGCGGCGCGGGCGGTGTGCGCCGCCCCCAGCCCGGTCGCGGACGCCGCGCCCGCGTGCCGCGCCCCCGCCCGCTGCAGGGCGCGGGCCAAGGCGCCGGCGTCCGTCGTCGGGGCCAGCGCCACGACGCGCTCGCCGGCCGCCCGCCACGCCAGCTCGCCCGCGTGCCAGCGGCGCTCGGCGCGGGCGCCGACGTCGGCGGGGTCGTCGGGGCCGCCGGGCGGCACGGCGGCGACGGCGACGGCGATCCGCGCGCCGCGGTCCCAGCCCCGTCGGGCACGCAACGCCTCGGCCGCGGCCTCGCGCGCCGCGGGGTCGTCGGGGTCGAGCACCCCGGCGACGAGGCGCTCGGTCTCGCGCCGCTCCGCCGCGGCCGCACCCTGCCGGCGGCGCAGCAGCGCGCCGACCGTCGCGGCGGCGTCCACCGTCGCGGCCTGCTCGCGGTCGTCGAGCGGGCGGTCCCCGGGGATCACCCACAGGAAGCCGAGCAGCACCCCGTCGTGGCGGACGGGCGCGCACGCGCGCGGGCCCATCCCGATCGCGGCGTTGGCAGGCGTGGCGACGAGCGGCCCGGCCGTCGGCAGCCCGAGCGTCTCCAGCCACGCGGCCACCTCGGGTGGCGCCACCCGGGTGAGGATCGACGCCTGGCGCACCCGGTCCTCGGGGCCGCTGAGCGCGGAGTACGCCAGCAGGCGCCACCGGCGGTCCTCGAGCGAGACGGGCCGGCCGAGCAGGGCGGCGAGGTCGTCGACGAGGTCCTGGACGTCCGCCGCCACCCGCCCACCGTAGCGGGCGGGCGGCGGACCGACGGTCCCTCAGCGCACGGCGAGCCGCAGGCGGCGGACGGTGCGCGGGCCGCCGTCGGACGGCGTGGCGACGGCGCGCACCGCCAGGCGCGCGCCGGTCCGGCGGCGCAGGGTGCGGGCGACGGACGCCGTGGCCCGCAGCCGCACCGTCCGCGTCGTCCCGGCCGCGACGGCGTAGCGCCCGGTGGCCACGGCGAGCCGGCGGCGCGCGTGGCCGTGACGGACGCGGCCGACGGACCGCACGGCCAGGCGACCCCGGCAGGCCCGCGGGCCGACGCAGCGCAGCCGCACGGCGATCCGGCGCCCGGCGTCCATCCGCAGCGCGCCGGAGCGGACGGCGAGGCGCGAGCGCGGCACGGGCCGGGCGCCGCTTCCCCCGGGGGCGGGCACGGTGGCCGGGGGGCTCGCGGCCGGCGGCGCGTCGCCGGGCGGGCCGGGCAGCGCCCCGTCCACGACGACGGTGAGCGTCCGCGTGTCGGCCTGCGGCGTCCCGCCGACCGATGCGCGGTGGGTCATCGTCAGGCGGTAGGTCCCGGGACGGGTGAAGGACCAGGCGCCGTGGGCGTGCTCCCCGGCCGCGAGCGGCAGCGCGTCCGGCAGGCCGTCGGCGCTGTCGAAGCGCCGCGTCGCGTCGCCGAACGCGTTCTCCTGGAACAGCGCGACCGTGCCCGGACCGTCCACGGCGTCCAGGCTCCACGTCAGCGGCCCGTCCGCGCCGGGCAGCGCCTCGGCGCTCCAGCCCAGCCACGGCAGGCCCGCCCGCTGCGTCTGCGGCAGCAGCCACACGGGCGATCCTGCCGGACCGAGGAACGCGTGGCCGGGGCCCGCCGGGACGGTCGTCCGGGCGGACGCCGCCACCCGCAGCGTCACGTCGCCGACCGCGTGCCACGCGGACCCGTGGTGGATCTCGCTGCGCAGCGTGCCTCCCGCCGCGCGGGCGGCGTAGTCGACGTGGCCGTCGGCGATCTCGACGCCGCCGGCGGCCGCCGGGGCGATCGCCCCGGCGGCGAGAGCGGCCCCCAGGGTCGCCGCGGCGGCCCGCCCGGCCCGGCGGCCGGACGGGAGCCGGCCGGTCCACCGGCTCCCGGGGCGCATCAGCGGCGCACCTTGACGGTGCGGCGGACCGTGGTCGTCCGGCCGTCCGCGTCGCGGACCGTGGCGGCGACGGTGATGCGCAGGGTGCCGCGGACGGCGCGCAGCGCGCGGCGGTGCTTCGCCGCCAGGCGCACGCGCAGCACGGCGGGGCCGGCCTTGGCCCGCGTCGTCCGCGCGCTGCCGAGCGCGACGGTGCGGGCACCGCGGGGCACGCGCAGCCCGAGGCGCCGGGCGGCGGCCGCGCGGATCGTGGCGCGGACGGTCACCCGGGCGGCGCGGTCCAGGCGGACCACGGTGCGCAGGTGGCCCGCGCGTCGCAGCGCGGCGGCCCGCGTGCCGGCGGGGGCGGTCAGCCGGGCCGCCGGCGCGCTGGTCGGCGCGACGGGCGTCGGGGCGACGGGCAGGGCCGGGGCCTGCGGCGCGACCGGCGCCGGGGCGACCGGCACGGCCGGCTGGTCGTGGGCGTGGTCGGTGACGTGCAGCGTCACGGGCGCCGACTCCGCGACGACGGCGTGGTCGTGGTCGTACAGGCGGGCCTGCACCGCGCAGCCGTCGTGGCGGGCGTCGGCCGTCGTCCTCCAGGCCGCGGCGAAGGCGCCGGGCTCGACGGTCCAGTCGCCGTCGCCGCAGCGCACGAACCAGTGGTAGTGGTCCAGCTCGGTCGCGGGCTCCTGCACGGCGGTGAGCGCGATGGCGTCGCCCGGGTGGTAGTGGTCGCGCGCCCCGGTGACGGTGAGCGCGGGCGCCGGCGTGCCGGCCCCGTGGTCCTCCACGTGCACGACGACGGGCGTGGACGCCGCGCCGAAGTGCCGCGCGACGATCTCGCAGCCGTCGAGCTCGGGCGCGGCGACGAGGGTCAGGCGGCCCTCGGCGTCCACGGTGCCGGCCGTGCGCTCCCACGGCCCGTCGGCGGTGCAGCGCTGGTACCAGCCGCGGTGCGCCGCGGCGTTGTCGGCGGTGCGGCTCGGCGTCGCGGTCAGCTCGATGGCGTCGCCCGAGTGGTAGTGGTCGCGCAGGCCGTCGACGGTCAGCGCGAGCGGCGCCGGGCCGTGACCGTGGTCGTCGATCTCGATCGTCGCGGGCGCCGACTCGGCGACGACCGCGTGGTTCTCGCCGAACAGCCGCACGACGACCTGGCAGTCGTGCAGCTCGGGGGCGGCGACGAGCGACAGGCTCGTCTTGGCCCCCGACACGACGGTCCAGTCCGGGGCCCCCGCGCACCGGTGGTACCAGTGGTAGTGGTCGTTGTCGGACGGCGGGTCCTGGGTGACCGACAGGCTCACGGGCGAGCCGGAGTGGTAATGGCCGGCGAGGCCGTCGATCGTCAGCGCCGGATCGGCGGCGCGGGCGGCGGCGGGCAGCGCCAGGGCGAGGAGGACGGCGAGCGCCAGCAGCGGTGCGCGCAGCACCGCGGCGGCGGCCCGTGGGGCGATGGGGATGGGGGACATGGGGTCTCTCCGGGGTCGGGATGCCGGGTTCGGCGCGCCGCACAATAACGAGAATCGTTCTTATAATGGCGTCTCGCCGCTCGTCGGCCGCCGCTTCGGCGCCGCCGCGTCCGTCCGCCCCGTCGTCCGAGAAGAGACCGATCCCCGTGCCGTCCCTCCCCCTCCGCAGCGTCCCCACCGGACGCCCCGCCGCCCTGGCCGGCGCGGCGCTCGCCACCGTCGCGCTGGCGGTGCCCGCTCCCGCCGACGCGGCCCGCCGCACCGAGGTGCGCGCCGGCCACCTGGACGCCGTGGCGGCCCGCCTGTCGGGCGGACGACTGCGGCTGGGCGTGAAGGACGCCACGGCGGGCGGCCGGGCGCGCTGGCGCTCGACCGCGTCGGTGCTGGTCCGCGTCGGCGGGGCCGCGCGCGTCACCCTGCCGTCGGGCCTCGGGGCCGTCGGTCCCGCCGGCACCACGGCGTGGCTGCTGCCCCAGGTGCAGCGTCGGGGCGTCGTGTGGGCCGGCTGGAACACCGAGGCGATCGACGCCGGGCGCCTCCGCGGCGACCTGACGTGGCGCCTGACGACGGTCAGCGGGCCCGGCCGCTTCGTGCTCTTCCAGAACGGGGCGTTCGGCCGACCCGACGTCCTCTTCACGTCGGCGAAGCGCCTGCCGCAGCGTCGCGCCCTGCCGGCGGGCGTGCACGCGCACGGCAACTGGGCGTTCACCCGGCGGGGCAGCTACCGCCTGACGTTCGCGCTGTCCGGCACATCGCGGTCGGGCGCCGCGCTGCGCGCCACCTCGACCCTGCGGCTGCGGGTCGGCTGAGCGTGCGCCACGCACGACCGGTGCACCGTCGTCTCGTCGCCGCGCTCGTGCTGCTCGCGGTCACGGGCGCCGGCGGGTGCGGAGCCGCGGGCATCCGCGACGACGGCGAGGCCGCCGATGCGGACGGGCGCCTGACGGTCGTCGCCACCACCCCGATCCTCGCGGACCTCGTGCGGCAGGTCGGGGGCGATCGGGTGAGCGCGGGGTCCATCGTGCCGACGAGCGGCGACCCGCACTCCTACGAGCCCACGCCCGCCGACGCGGCCCGCGTGTCCCGCGCCGACGCGACGTTCACCAACCACCTGCTCCTCGAGGAGCACGCGCTCATCAAGACGATCGACGCCAACGCCCCGAAGGGCGCGCCCAACGTGTCCCTCGCCGAGGAGTCCGAGGCCTACGGCGCCAACGTCATCCCGCTCGTCGAGGACGTCGGGCTGGACGTCCTGTGGCTCGGCCTGCGCGTGCGCGGCAGCGGGCGCGGGCTCGGCGCGACGCGCGCGTCCGAGGTGCTGCTGACGGCGACGCGGGCGACCGGCCCGGGTGACGTCACGGCGTACCTGACCGGATCGCTCGGCCGGCCCGAGATCGCGTTCTCGTCCCGCGACGGCTTCACGGCGGACGCCGACACGACGACGCTGCCGCCGGCGGCGCACACCCACCTGAACTGGGCGTTCTCGCGGCCCGGCGTGCACACGCTCACGCTGGAGGCGCGCGTGCGCCACGTGGGAGGTCGCCCCGGCCCGCCGATCGCGCGGGGCACGTTCCGCTTCGCCGTCGGCGTCGACCCGCAGAGGGTGCGGACGGCCGGCCGGCGGACCGTCCTGGGCGACGGGCACACCGACCTGACCGTCGACCTGGACCACGGGCGGATGTACGCCTACGCGGACGCCGGCCGCCCCGGCGGCGCGCAGCGCGAGATCGCGCCCGCAGAGGCCGTGATCGAGGTGCCCGACCGGGCGGTCGACACGGTGCCGAAGGAGGCGCGCTTCCGCTTCCTCGGCCCGCCCGGCGCCCGCATCCACCAGCTGCCGCAGGCCGTCCTGGGCAAGCACGTCCACGGCGAGATCGACCCGCACCTGTGGGCCGACGTGCGCAACGCCAAGGCCTACGCGCTGATCATCCGCGACACGCTGAAGGAGCGGGCGCCCCAGCACGCCGCGGAGTTCGACCGGCGGGCCGCCGCCTACGTCCGGCGCCTGGACGACCTCGACGCCTTCGTCCGCCGCACGGTCGCCGAGGTCCCGCGCGGCCGCCGGCAGCTCATCACCACGCACGACGCCTTCGGGTACCTCGCCGACGCGTACGACCTGTCCGTCGCCGGCTTCGTGGTGCCGAACCCGGCCCAGGAGCCGAGCGTGGAGCAGCTGCGCACCCTGAACGACACGATCGACCGGCTCGACGTGCCGGCGGTCTTCCTCGAGCCGAACCTGGCGCAGCGCGCCACCGTGCTGCGCCAGGTGGCGCGGGACCGGGGCGTGCGCGTCTGCAAGCTCTACGGCGACGCGTTCGACGCGCAGGTCACGAACTACGTGGCGATGATGCGCCACAACGCGCTCGAGCTGCGGCGCTGCCTCGGGGGCCGCTCGTGAGCGGCCGCGGCGGCGCGCGGCGCCTGCTCGCCCCGCTCCTGGTGCTGGCGCTCCTCGCCGGGGCGGCGCCGACGGCCGCCCGGTCCGCGGCCGCGGAGCGCGACGCGCCCGCCGGCCGGCACGTCGCGCGGGACGGGCACGTGGACGTGGGGCCGCGGCTCGTCGACGGACGGTGGGCCCTGCAGGCGCACGTCGACCACGACGGCCGCTCGGCGTGGCACGCGCTCGACGAGCTCGTGCTCGAGGTCGGGACCGCCGCGCGGACCACGCTCCCCGCCGATCCGGCGTACCGCTTCCTCGGTCGGCCGGGCGATCGCGTGTGGGTGCTGCCGCAGACGCAGCGGCCCGGGGTCGTCTGGCCCGGCTGGAACACCCAGGACCCGGGGGTGACCGCGCGCGTGCGGCGCCCCGTCACCTGGACGCTGCACGGGGTCCGCGGCCCGGACGCCGCGGCGGCGCGGGGGTTCGCGCTCTTCCTCAACGACGGGTTCGGCACGCCCGAGGTCGTCTTCGCCGGCGCCCGGCCGTTCCCCCAGCGGTCGACGGTCGCCGTGGACACCCACGTCCACGGCAACTGGGCGTTCCCGCGGCCCGGCGCCTACGCGCTCGACGTCGAGATGTCGGCGGTGCTGCGCGACGGCACGCGCGTCGCCGATCGCCGGCTGCTGCGCTTCGCCGTCGGCGGCGCGGACCCCGACGCGGCCTTCGCCGTCGGCGGCGACCACGAGGGGGCGGACGACGCGGGCCGGGCCGCGGCCGGCACGGACGCCGGGGTGCCGATCCTGCTCGGTGCGCTCCTCGTGCTCGCGGTCGTGGTCGTCGCCACGGGGCTGCGGCTGCGCCGCGTCCGGGGGCAGGCGTGAGCGCCGCCGCCCTCGTGGACCTGCGCGGCGTGGGGGTCGAGCTCGGTGGTCGGCGGGCGCTGCACGACGTCGACCTGCGGCTCGGCCGCGGCGAGCTGACCGGGCTCATCGGGCCCAACGGCGCCGGCAAGACGACGCTGCTCCGCGCGGTGCTCGGCCTGCTGCCGGTCGCGGCGGGCGCCGTGCGCGTCGACGGCCGCACGCCGGCGGCGGCCCGCGGCACGCTCGGGTACGTCCCGCAGCGCCACGAGTTCGCGTGGGACTTCCCGATCTCGGTGCGCGGCGCGGTCCTCACGGGCCGCACCCATCGGACGGGCTGGCTCCGCCGGCCGCGCGCCGAGGACCACCGGGCCGTCGCGGACGCGCTGGCGCTCGCGGGGTTGACCGATCTGGCGGGGCGGCCGGTGGGCGAGCTCTCCGGGGGCCAGCGGCAACGCGTGCTCGTCGCCCGGGCGCTCGCGCTTCGGCCCCCGCTGCTGTTGCTCGACGAGCCGTTCACCGGCCTGGACGTGCCGACGCAGGAGCTCCTGACGGCGCTCTTCCGCCGGCTGCGCGACGAGGGGACCACGCTGCTCATGACCACCCACGACCTGGGCGCCGCGGCGGAGCTGTGCGGCCGGATCGTGCTCCTCAACCGGACCGTCGTCGCGGACGGGCCGCCGGCCGAGCTGCGCGACCCGGCCCTGTGGCTGCGGGCGTTCGGCGTCGCGCGCTCCGAGCAGCTGCTCCACGCGCTGGGGGCGGGGGCGTGAGCGCCGTGGCGTCCGTGGCGGGCTTCCTCGCGGAGCCGTGGGACCACGCGTTCATGGTGCGGGCGCTGCTCGTGTCCGTGATGTCGGGCGTCGTCTGCGGCGTCGTCGGCGTCTTCGTCGTGCTGCGCGGGATGGCGTTCATCGGCGACGCCGTGGCGCACGCCGTCTTCCCCGGAGTCGCGATCGCGTTCGTGCTGCACGTGGACCTCGTCCTCGGCGGGGCCGTCGCGGGTCTGGCGACGGCGCTGGCGATCGCGCTCGTCGCGCAGAACCGGCGGCTGAAGGAGGACACCGTCATCGGCGTCTTCTTCGCCGCGGCGTTCGGCCTGGGAATCGTCGTCCTCAGCAGCGCCCCCGGGTACAGCGGCTCCCTCGAGTCGTTCCTGTTCGGGCAGATCCTCGGCATCTCGACGCGGGACGTGTGGACGGTCGCCGTCGCGGGCGCGCTGCTGCTGCTCGCCACGGGGGCGCTGCACCGCCCGCTCGTGGCCGTGACGCTCGACCGCGAGACGGCGCGGGCCGCCGGCCTGCCGGTGATGGCGCTCGACCTGGCGCTCTACGCGATGGTCACCGTGGCGATCGTCATCTCGCTGCAGGCCGTCGGCAACATCCTGGTGCTCGCGCTGCTGATCACGCCGGCGGCGTGCGCGCGCCTGCTGACCGATCGCCTGTGGGTCATGACGCTCCTGGCCCCGGCGATCGGCGCCGGCTCGTCCCTCGTCGGGCTGTACCTGTCCTACGGGCTGAACCTGGCCGCCGGCGGCCTGATCGTGCTCGTGGCGACCGGCGTCTTCGTCCTCTGCGCCGTCCTCGGGCCGCGCCACGGCCTGGTCGGACGCCGACGGCGCACGTCGGCGGCGTCCGACCCCGACCCCGTCGCCGTCCCGGCCGGCACGGCCGGGTGACGGCGTGCGGCCGCGGACCCTCGCCGCGGCGGCGGCCCTGGTCGCCGCCGCGACCGCGACGCCGGCCCCGGCCGGCGCGCAGGTCGTCGTCGAGGTCGGTGGGCGCACCGCGACGATCGCCCCCGAGAGGATCGCCGTCGAGGCCGACGTCGCCAGCGCCGACTGGGGCGGCCCGGCGCTCGGCGTGCGCCGCGACGGCCTCTCGTTCCGCAAGCTCGTCGTGCTGGCCGGGGGCGACCCGGACGGCGTGCGGACGGTGACGGCGCATGCCCCGTCCGGGGTGCTGACGCTGGACGGCGACGACCTCGGCGAGCCGCCGCCGTTCGGTCGCGGCCCGGCCGTCCCGCCTGTCGTCTGGGCCGACGACGACGGCGTGCACGCGCTGCGGGCGGCCGGCGCCGGCACGGCCACGGCGCGACTCGACGCCCCCGCCGGCGCGGCCGTCCGGGTGGTGGTCGCAGGCGGCGAGCGGATCGCCGTCACCGCCGACGTGACGCCGCGCCGCGTCGCGGTGGGGGAGGACGTGCGCCTCGTCGCCCGCGCGGACGCCGCGCCGCCGGGGGCCCGCTTCCGCTGGCACCTCGGCGACGGCGTCCACCGGGACGGCCGCGAGCTGACGCACCGGTTCCGGCGGGCCGGCCGCCACGAGGTGTTCGTGACCGTCACGGCCGGCGCGCTCTCCGGCGCCTCGGCGGCACGGACCGTGACCGTCGGCGCCGTGCCGGCGACCCCGGCGCCGCGGGACGAGCGGCCCGCGAGCGCGGGTTCCGCGGGACCGGGCGGGGGCCCGGCCGGCGCGCGGCGTCGGGGCCGCGGCGGAGCACGAGCGCGAGCCGGCGACGGATCGTCGACCGGAGGCTCCGGCCGCGACGGGTCCGCCGCGCCGAACGGGCGGGCGCCCGCCGCGTCGGCTCGGCCGTCCGCGGGGTGGCGGCGCGGCGGTGGGCCGACGCCGGCACCGGATCATCGGCCGGGGCAGCGCGGCGGCGGGCCGCGAGCCGCATCCCGAGGGGACGGCGCAGCGCGCTCGGGACCGGGCACCGTGAGCGGGACCGTGCTCGCGGGCCCCGACGCGGCCGGAGCGTCCGCGGGTGCGGCCGCGCCCCCGGACGCCTCCGTCGCACGCCCCGCCAGCGAGGACGCCGTGACGGGCGCCGACGCGACGGCCGTGCCGACGTGGAGGCGCCCCGTCGTCGCCCTCGGCGCCGCGCTCGGTCTCGCGGCGCTGGCCGGCGTGGTGGCGGAGGCCCGGGCGGGCCGGGGGCCGGACCGGCGGCGACGCCGGTGGTCGTCCTCCCGCCAGGCCCCGACGACGGCCGGCCCGCGATGAGCGCCCGTGCTCCCGTCAGCCGTGCCCGGGCGCTCGCCGCCGCGCGCGCCGACCCGGGCGGCCGGGCCGCCGTCGCCGCGCTGCTCGAGGCGCAGTTCCACCACCTGGGGCGGGACGCCGCGCATCCGGACGGCAACGTCCTGCGCCGGCTCGGCTTCCGCCGCGAGGCCGCGCCGCCCGGCCGCCGCCGTGCGGTCACGCGGTACGTGCGCTCGGGCCCGGACGACGTCGTGGCGCTGTGGCCGTTCGCGCTCTGCGTCGCCGACGGCGACGGCACCGTCCTCGTGCCGCGGCGCGGACGCGCGTCGTGGTCGCCCCTGGCCGCGCGCCCCGACGTGCACGATCTCGACGGGCTCCACGCCGTCCGCCAGGCGGCCCGCCCGTGCGGCGCGCGGGGCCTGTCGCGCGTGTGCGCCTGGCTGGGCGGGCACGAGCGCGCCGTCGCCGCGCTCGTCGGCACGGGACACCGCGCCCCCGCCGAGGCCCGATCCCGCGCGGCGCCGGGCGACCCGTACGACCTGGCGGACGCGTGGACGCTCCACGCCGTCGCGCTCGCGACCGCCGGCGGCGACTGAGCCGCGCTCCCTGCGACAGCTGTCGCAGCGCGGTCCCCCCAGACGCGCCGCACGGCCGCAGATCGCCGCCCGCCGCCCGAGGATCATGCCGCCATGGCGACCACCCTCGAACCCGCGCCCGACCTGGCGCCGGCGATCGACCGCGTCGGCCGTCGGCTGGCGGCCGCGCTGCCCTCGGGCCGCACCCCCAAGGCGCTGGCCGAGCGCGCCCTGATGGGCCGGCTGATGGACGATCCCGCGCTGCGCGCCGCGATCTTCCGCTTCGTCGACGTGCGCCCCGCGTGCCGCGACGAGCGCGACGTGGCCCGGCACCTGGGCGAGCTGCTGGCGCAGGCCGAGGGCTCGGCCCTCGGGCAGCGCGGCGCCCGCATGGCCACGCGCCGCACCACCCGCGCGGCCACGGCCGGCGTCGCGGCGCTCGGCGTGCGCGGCATGGCGCACCGCTTCATCGTCGGCGAGGACGCGGCGTCGTCCGTGCCCGGGGTCGAGAAGCTGTGGCGCTCCGGCGCGGCGGCGACCGTCGACCTGCTCGGCGAGACGACGGTGACCGAGGCCGAGGCGGACTCGTACGCCGCACGGTGCGCCGAGACGCTGCGCACGCTGCAGGCCGCCGCGGCGCGCTGGCCGTCGCAGCCGCTGCTCGAGCGCGACGCCGCCGGCCCGATCCCGCGGGTCAACCTGTCCGTGAAGGTCTCGGCGCTCACGCCGCACCTGCACCCCAACGACCCCGAGCGCGGCATCGCCGGCGCCGCCGACCGCCTGCGCGGCCTGCTGCGCGTGGCCCGCGACACCGGCGCGCACCTGCACGTCGACATGGAGTCGTTCGACACCCGCGAGGCGATCACCGAGCTGACGCTGCGCCTGCTGTCCGAGCCCGAGTTCCGCGCCGGGCCGTCCGCGGGCATCGTGCTGCAGGGCTACCTCGTGGAGTCCCCCGACCACCTCGAGCGGCTGCTGGACTGGGCGCAGGCGCGCGACGCCGAGCAGCCGTTCACGATCCGCCTGGTCAAGGGCGCCTACTGGGACCACGAGATGATCGAGGCCGCGCGCCACGGCTGGTCCTCGCCCGTCATCGACGGCCGCCGCGCCTGCGACCGCAACTACGAGGCGCTCTCGCGGCGGCTCATCGACGCGACCGCCACCGGCAAGGTCCGCGCGGCGATCGCGTCGCACAACCTGCGCTCGATCGCGCACGCCGCGGCCTACGCCGACGCGCGCGGGGCGGACATCGAGTTCCAGGTGCTGCGCGGCCTGGGCGACGACACGCTGAAGGCCCTGGTGGCCGACGGCCGGCGCGTGCGCTGCTACTGCCCGCTCGGCGACATCGTCGCGGGCATGTCCTACCTCGTCCGCCGCCTGCTCGAGAACACGAGCAACGACTCCTTCCTGAGCGCCCAGGCCAGCGGCGCCGACATCGACACCCTCCTGGAGGCGCCGTGAGCATCACGCCGTTCATGAACGAGCCCGCCCTCGAGCTGCGCCGCGCCGAGGTGCGCGCCCGCGCGACCGCGGCGCTCGAGGCCCTCGACGCCCGTCTGCCGCTCGACGTCCCCGTCCTGATCGGGGCCGACGAGCGCGCCGGCGAGGCGTTCGACTCCGTCGACCCGGCGCAGCCGTCGCGCGTCGTCGCCCGCGTGCAGGGCGCGTCCGCGGCGCAGGCCGACGAGGCCGTCCGCGTCGCGACCGCCGCGCAGCCGGCGTGGGCCGAGCGCACGCACCACGAGCGCGCCGAGATCGTCCGCCGGGCCGCCGCCCTGCTGCGCTCGCGCCGGCTCGAGGCCGCGGCGCTCGCTCTGCGCGAGTGCGGCAAGCCGTGGGCCGAGGCGGACGCCGACGTCGGCGAGGCGATCGACTTCCTCGAGTACTACGCCCTGTCCGCCGCGGCGCTGGACGACGGCCGCCCGCTGCTGCAGATGCCGGGCGAGCGCAACGCGCTGCGCTACGTCGGCCGCGGCGTCGCCGCCGTCATCGCGCCGTGGAACTTCCCGCTCGCGATCCCGACGGGCATGGTCTCGGCCGCGCTCGTCACCGGCAACGCCGTCGTGCTCAAGCCGGCCGAGCAGTCGCCGGCCTGCGGCGACCTGATCGTCCGCACCCTGCACGACGCCGGCGTGCCGCGCGACGTGCTGCACCTGCTGCCCGGCGGTGACGAGCCGGGGCGCGCGCTCGTCGCCCACCCGCTCGTCCACACCATCGCGTTCACGGGCTCGTGCGCCGCGGGCCTCTCCATCCTCTCCGAGGCCGCGAAGGTCGGGCCCGAGCAGGGGCACCTGAAGAAGGTCGTCGCCGAGATGGGCGGCAAGAACTGCATCATCGTGGACGCCGACGCGGACCTCGACGACGCGGTGCCGGGCATCCTGAAGTCCGCGTTCGCGTTCGCCGGCCAGAAGTGCTCGGCGGCGTCGCGGGTGCTCGTCCACGAGGCGATCGCGGACGAGCTGGTCGCGCGCCTGAAGGGCGCGGTCGACACGCTCGTCGTCGGACCGCCCGAGGCGTTCGGCACCGACGTCCCGCCGGTCATCGACCCCGAGGCGCAGGAGCGGATCGCCCGCTACACGCAGCTCGGCGGCACCCCGGCCGCTACCGTCGACGTGCCCGAGGAGGGCTTCTACGCCGCGCCGGCGCTCTTCGTCGACCTGCCGAAGGACTCGCCCGTCGTCACGGACGAGATCTTCGGGCCGGTCCTCTCCGTCGAGCGCGTGCGCGACGTCGACCACGGCCTGCAGGAGATGGAGCGCTCGCGGTTCGCCCTGACCGGCGGCCTGTACTCGCGCAGCCCCGCGACGATCGCGGCGGTCGAGCGCCGCGCGCCCGTGGGCAACCTGTACGTCAACCAGCCGTGCACGGGCGCCATGGTCGGCCGCCAGCCGTTCGGCGGCGGACGCCTGTCCGGCACGGGGCCGAAGGCCGGCGGCCCGGACTACCTGCTGCAGTTCGTCGAGGCGCGCTCGGTCAGCGAGGACACCGTCCGGCACGGGGTGCTGGGCTAGTCCCCGCCGGGGCCGGCCGCCGCGGCCGGCCCCACCCGCGCGAACTACGGATGCCGGTCGCGCAGCCCGCCCGGATGCCGCGACGCGCTCGGCGCGGGAGGCTGGGGCTCCTCGTCATCGAGCCCACCCCTGGAGTCCGCCATGAAGGCCGCCGTCGTCCACAGCTTCACCGAGCCCCTCGTCGTCGAGGACGTGCCCGTCCCCGAGCCCGGGGCCGAGCAGGTCCTCGTCCGGGTCGAGGCGTCCGGCCTGTGCCACACGGACATCCACGCCGCCCACGGCGACTGGCCGGTCAAGCCCGAGCCGCCGTTCATCCCGGGCCACGAGGCGGTCGGCATCGTCGAGAAGGTCGGGCCGGGCAACGCGCACGGCCTCGAGGTCGGCATGCGCATCGCCGTCCCGTGGCTGGGCTACGCCTGCGGCGACTGCCGCTACTGCAACTCCGGGCGCGAGACGCTCTGCGAGCAGCAGCTGAACACGGGCTACGCCATCGACGGCGGGTTCGCCGAGCACCTCGTCGCCTACGCCCGCCACGCGGTGATCGTGCCCGACGGCATCGACCCGCTCGACGCGGCCCCGCTCACGTGCGCCGGCGTGACGACGTACAAGGCCGTGAAGGAGTCCGGCTGCACGTCCTCCAGCCGCGTCGCGATCTTCGGCGTCGGCGGCCTGGGCCACATGGCGCTGCAGTACGCCCGCATCACCGGCGCGTCCGTGATCGCGGTCGACCTGAACGACGAGCGCCTGGAGACGGCGAAGGCCCTCGGCGCCGAGCACGTCGTCAACCCGCGCAAGGAGGACCCGATCGAGGCGATCCAGGCCCTCGGCGGCGCGGACGCGGCGATCGCCACCGCGGTCAGCCCGAAGGCGTTCGAGCAGGCGCTCGGCTCCCTCGCCCGTGGCGGCACGCTCGTGTGCGTCGGCCTGCCCGCCGACAACGGCATGGAGATCCCGATCTTCGAGACCGTCCTCGGCGGCCTGAGCGTCAAGGGCTCGATCGTCGGCACGCACCAGGACCTCGTCGAGGTCTTCGAGCTGCACCGCCGCGGCCTGACGAAGGTCGAGCGCACCGAGTGCCACCTCGACGACGTCAACGAGGCGATCGCGTCCGTCCTGGACGGCAGCGCCGGCGCGGCCCGCACGGTCTTCGACCTGCGCGACGCGGACGGGCGCGCCGCCGCCACCACCGCCGCGGCCGCGACCGCGTAGCCGCGGGGATCGATCCGAAGGAGCACACCATGGCCACCGTCGAGCGCACCGCCTTCGCCGCGCCGGGCACCCCCGGGAGCCCCGTCACGGTGCGGGAGCGCTACGGCAACTACATCGGCGGCGCGTTCGTGCCGCCGGTCGACGGGCGCTACCGCGCCAACCGCACGCCCGTCACCGGCGAGGTGATCTGCGAGGTCGCCGACTCGACGCCCGCGGACGTCGAGGTGGCGCTCGACGCCGCGCACGCGGCGAAGGACGACTGGGCCCGCCGGTCGCCGGCGGAGCGCTCCGCCGTGCTGAACGCCGTCGCCGACGCGATGGAGGCGCACCTCGAGGAGCTCGCGGTGGCCGAGAGCTGGGACAACGGCAAGCCGGTCCGCGAGACGCTCGCCGCCGACGTGCCCCTGGCGATCGACCACTTCCGCTACTTCGCCGGCGTGATCCGCGCGGAGGAGGGGTCGATCAGCGAGATCGACGCGCAGACGTACGCGTACCACTTCAAGGAGCCGCTGGGCGTCGTCGGGCAGATCATCCCGTTCAACTTCCCGCTCCTGATGGCGGCGTGGAAGATCGCCCCGGCCCTGGCCGCCGGCAACTGCACGGTGGTCAAGCCGGCGAGCCCGACGCCGTGGTCGATCCTGAAGCTCTGCGAGATCATCGGCGACGTCGTCCCGAAGGGCGTGCTCAACGTCGTCAACGGCCCCGGCGGGTCGATCGGCGAGGCGCTCGCGACGAATCCGCGCATCGCGAAGATCGCGTTCACGGGCTCGACCGAGATCGGCCAGCGGATCATGCGCTACGCGGCGGACCGCCTGATCCCGTCGACGACCGAGCTGGGCGGCAAGTCGCCGAACGTCTTCTTCGCCGACGTGATGGACGCCGACGACGCGTTCCTCGACAAGGCGATCGAGGGCCTGGTCCTCTACGCGTTCAACAAGGGCGAGGTCTGCACCTGCCCGTCCCGCGCGCTGATCCAGGCGTCGATCTACGACCGCTTCATGGCCCGCTGCCTGGAGCGCATCGCCGCGATCGTGCAGGGCGACCCGCTCGACCCGGCCACGCAGATCGGCCCGCAGGTGTCCGACCACCAGCGCGAGACGATCGAGCGCTACGTGGCGATCGGCCGGGACGAGGGCGCCGAGGTGCTCATCGGCGGCGAGCGCCCGCAGCTCGACGGCCCGCTGGCGGACGGCGCGTTCTACGCCCCGACCGTGCTGAAGGGCGACAACGGCATGCGGGTCTTCCAGGAGGAGATCTTCGGGCCCGTGCTGGCGGTCACGACGTTCGAGGACGAGGCGGACGCGATCCGCATCGCCAACGACACGATCTTCGGCCTGGGCGCCGGCGTCTGGACCCGCGACGGCTCGCGCGCGTTCCGCGTCGGCCGGGCGATCCAGGCCGGACGCGTGTGGACGAACTGCTACCACGTGTACCCGGCGGGCGCGGCGTTCGGCGGCTACAAGGCGTCCGGCGTCGGGCGCGAGACGCACAAGATGATGCTCGACCACTACACGCAGACGAAGTGCCTGCTCGTCTCATACGACGACGGGCCGCGCGGGCTGTTCTAGCCTGCCGGGCACCATGAGCGTGGACGCCCCGATCATCCTCCGCGACGGCAGCCGGGCGGTGCTCCGCCCGGTGCGCCCGGACGACGAGCCGCGGCTGCTCGAGCTGCTGCGGCACGTCACCGGCGAGTCCCGCTGGCTGCGCTTCTTCACCGCCGGGCCCAACCTGACGGCGGCGGCGCGCAACGACGCCCACGCGGGCGACCACGGGGGCTTCGGCGTGCTGGCGCTGCGGCCGGAGACCGAGGAGCTCATCGGGCACGGGACGTACGTGCCGCTCGGCGCGGGCGCCGCCGAGATCGCCTTCGAGGTGGCCGACGGGCACCACCGCCTGGGCATCGGGACGGCGCTCCTGCGGCAGCTCGTCGACGAGGCGCGCCATCGCGGCATCGTCCGTCTGGTCGCCGAGGTGCAGCCGAGCAACCGCGACATGATCGACATGCTCTCGACGTCCGGGCTGCTCGTGCAGCGCAGCACCGTGGACGGGGTGGCGCACTTCGAGCTGCCGATCGACCCGAACGCCCGGGTCGACGGCCCCGCGTCGGCGCCGCTGCCCGGCTGATCCGGCGACCCCGCGGGGCGGGCGGCCGTCCCGCGCTTGACCCGCCCCGGCGGCGCCCGTAGGGTGCCGCCGCGCGGTCCGGACGGGCCGCGGGCGAGGAGCAGCGGTGCAGCAGCGCGCAGACCCGACGCCGGCGGCCGCCACCCGGTCGCGGCACGAGACGTGGACGGCCGGGCAGGAGCTGGCCGCCCGGTGGCAGCGCGCGCTCGAGCGGCGGCGGCGCACGCCCGACGGCGCGGCCGACGCCGAGCTGGCCGCCTGCGCCGACGACGCGGCGGCCTTCGTGGCCCGGGCGCGCGCCGCCGGCCTGGCGTGGGTGCCCTCGCCGCTCGGCGAGGGGCTGCCCGGGCCGCCGGCCGTCCGCACCGACCGCGTCCGTCGGCGTCCGTCGCGCCCGGCCGTCGCGGCCGCCCGCGAGGACCTGCGCTCGGCGCTGCGCGCCCGCGACCTGGAGCGCCTGGAGCGGGCGTTCCGCGCCCTCGCGGGCGTGCTGCGCGAGCCCGACGCGTGACGCGTCGCACCCTCGCGGACCGATCGCGTCCGCGCGCGACCGCTCCGGGTCGATCACCCGTTGGGAGGAACGGCGTTCGGGATGCGGCCGGTCGTCCTAGGTGACACCATCGCCCCTCGTCGGCGCGCGCAGTCGCCCGCCGGCCGCTCACCCATGGTCACGATCAAGCACACCATCGACGAGGCGATCGCCGCCATCGAGGCGTTCCGCGAGGGCGTCGACGATCGCGCCAACCGCGAGTTCGAGATCGCCCTGATGAACCTCGAGAACGCCAAGATGCGCGCCACCCGCGGCATCGCGATGCGCGCCGGGCTGTTCGACGAGATCGACCTGCAGACCCCCGAGGGGCTCGACCAGGCGATGAAGCGCGCCGCGGTCCTCGCCGGCATCCCCGTCGACGACGACGTCGACCCCCGCGAGCACGTCGCGGCGGACGGCGACCACGCCGGCTGAGCGGGCGCAGACCGCCGTTCCTGGCCCTCCCCGGCCGGGACGCGTAGCCTGGCGGACATGGCCGACGCTCGCCCTGTCCGTGTCGTGGTCGCCGGCGGCGGGATCGCCGCGGTGGAGCTGCTGCTCGCGCTGCGCTCCGTCGCGCGCGACGCCGTCCGGGCGACGGTCGTCTCGCCGCGGCCCTCGCTGCACCTGCGGCCCGAGTCGGTGTCCGAGCCGTTCACCCAGGCGTCGCGCCACTACGACCTGCAGGCGCTGACCACCGCCCTGGGGGCCGAGCTCGTCACCGGCGCCGTGCGGGCCGTGAAGCCGGGCGAGAAGGTCGTCGACCTGGGCGAGCGCGAGCTGCCGTACGACGAGCTGGTCCTGGCCCCGGGCGCCCGCACCGAGGCGGCGGTCGCGCACGCCACGACGTTCACCGCCGAGCACGCGGACGACCTGCACTGGACGGTCCGCGAGCTCGAGGACGGCACGGTTCGCCACGTCGTGTTCGTCGCCCCGCCCGGCTCGTACTGGACCCTGCCGCTGTACGAGCTGGCGCTGATGAGCGCCCGGCGCGCCGCGGGGATGGACGCCGAGGGGGGCGCCGTCACCGTGGTCACCCACGAGAGCGCCCCGCTCGAGGTCTTCCGGGGCGCGGGCTCCGCCGCCGTCGCGTCGCTGCTCGAGGACGCCGGCGTGCGCGTGCTGACCGGCCGCACCGTCGCCAGCCGCGAGAGCCACGCGCTCGTGCTGCACGGGGACGAGCGCCTGCCCGCCGACCGCGTGGTCGCGCTGCCGCGGCTGTACGGCCCGCCCATCCAGGGCCTGCCGCTCGACGAGCACGGCTTCGTGCGCGTGGACCCGTCGTTCGCGGTCGAGGGGGTCGCCGACGTCCACGCCATCGGGGACGGCGCCGCCTACCCGCTCAAGCAGGGCGGACTGGCGACGCAGCAGGCGGACGCCGTGGCGACCGTCATCGCCCGCCGCGCCGGGCTGGACGTGCCCGAGCTGGCCTTCGCCGGGCGCCTGCGCGCGACCCTGTGGACGGGCGAGGCCCCGCTCTACCTGTCCGGGCGCGTCGAGGGCGGCGAGATCGTCGACACGCAGGTCTCGCACCGCTCCCCGTGGTGGCCGGCCCAGAAGGTCGCGGGCGCGCGCCTGGCCCCCTTCCTGGCGGACGTGGACGAGCTCGGGCTGGAGCAGGCCGTCGCCCGCATCCCGGCGGGCGTCGCCGACCCGGAGGCCGAGCACCGCATCCTCGCGTCCGAGGGCGACCCGGGCGTCGAGCTGCTCGGCGGCGACGAGGACTGAGCCGCCCGTCGCGGCGCCCCCGACGGGCGCCGCGGACCGCGGACCCGTGCCGGCCACCCGCCGCACGGCGCCCCGCCCCGGCGCCGGACGCCGCTCGTCCGGCCCCCTCCGGGCTGGACCGCAGAACCCCCGCGACCCGGTCCCGTAGTTCCCCGCACCGGCGCACGGCACGCCCCCGATGGAACCGAGACGGCCCGTTCGTACCGTGGATGACGCCCGACGTACGCCGGGTCCGACCCCTTCTCGCCCCCCCTTCCGGGAACGCTGCCCATGCTCCTCGAACTCGCACGCTGGCAATTCGCCTTCACCACCGTCATCCACTTCATCTTCGTCCCGCTGACGATCGGCCTCTCGGGGATCGTCGCGGTCATGCAGACCAAGTGGGTCCGTACAGGCGACGAGCAGTACAAGCGCATGACCCGCTTCTGGGGCAAGCTGCTGCTCGTCAACTTCGCGATCGGCATCGCGACCGGCATCGTCCAGGAGTTCCAGTTCGGGATGGCCTGGAGCGCGTACTCGCGCTACGTCGGTGACGTCTTCGGCGCCCCGCTCGCGATGGAGGGCCTGGCGGCGTTCTTCCTGGAGTCGACGTTCCTCGGCCTGTGGATCTTCGGCTGGGACCACCTGCCGAAGAAGCTGCACCTCGCCTCGATCTGGCTCGTCTTCATCGGCACGAACCTGTCGGCCTTCTTCATCCTCGCCGCCAACGGCTGGATGCAGAACCCGGTCGGCTACAAGATCGACCCCGAGACCGGCAACGCCGTCCTGACCTCGATCTGGGCCGTCCTCTCCAGCCCGACCGCGCTCTTCGCCTACCTGCACACGATCCCGGCCGCGATCCTGACCGCCGCGGGCCTGATCGCCGGCATCTCGATCTGGCACCTGTCCCGCAAGCCCGGCCACGAGACGGCGTTCTTCCGTCGCTCGCTCGACTGGGGCCTGCGCACGATGCTCGTCACCGCGGTCCTGACGATGGTCGTCGGCCACTTCTTCGGCCAGTACATGACCGAGAAGCAGCCCATGAAGATGGCCGCCGCCGAGGCGCTGTACGACACGGAGAAGGGCGCCGGCCTGTCGCTCATGAACATCTCGCCGTTCGAGAAGAAGCCGGAGCGCACGCACTTCGAGATCAAGATCCCGAAGCTCACGTCCTTCATGGCGACGAACGACCCGAACGGCACCGTCAAGGGCATCAACGACCTGCAGCGCGAGGCCGTCGCGAAGTACGGCCCGGGCGAGTACTACCCGACCGTCGGCATCACGTACTGGTCCTTCCGCCTGATGATGGGCTTCGGCATCTTCATGTTCGCCTTCGCCGCCGCGGGCCTGTGGGTCATGCACCGCTCGAAGGCCGGCATCGAGGGCCTGACGCAGAAGACCTGGTTCCGTCGCCTGGCGCTGTTCGGCCTGGCCGCCGGCTTCCTCGGCCACGCGTTCGGCTGGATCTTCACCGAGGTCGGCCGCCAGCCGTGGGTCGTCACCGGCCTGCTGAAGACCGAGGACGCGGTGTCGAAGCTCGGCGTCTCGACCATGGTCATCTCGCTCTCGGTGTTCGTGGGGCTCTACCTGATCATCTGCTTCATCGAGTTCCGGCTCTTCGCCCGCCTGGCCGTCAAGGGCCCCGAGGGCAGCGACGCCCCGCCGACCGACGGCGCGGACTCCACCAACCCCAACCCCGAGCGCGAGCGCGTCCCCGCCCTCGCCTACTGACCCCCCGACCCGCGAACGCGACCGGATCTCCTCATGGATCTCCCGACTCTCTGGTTCCTCCTCATCGCCGTCTTCTGGGCCGGCTACCTCGTCCTCGAGGGCTTCGACTTCGGCGTCGGCATGCTGCTGCCGGTGCTGGCCAAGAAGCCCGAGGAGCGCGACGCGATGGTGCGCACCTTCGGCCCCGTCTGGGACGGGAACGAGGTGTGGCTGCTCGTCGCCGGCGGCGCCACCTTCGCCGCCTTCCCCAACTGGTACGCGTCGATGTTCAGCGCGCTCTACCTGCCGCTGCTGATCCTCCTCGTGTCCCTGATCGTGCGGGTGCTCGCCATCGAGTACCGCCGCAAGCAGGAGAACGACCCCGTCTGGACCGCCCGCTGGGACTGGGCGCTGGCGATCTCGTCGCTGCTCGCCCCGGCCATGGTCGCCGCCGCGCTGGCCAACGTGGTCCGCGGGATCAAGATGGACGCCAACTCGGACTACACCGGCTCGTTCTTCGACCTGCTCAGCCCCTACGCGCTGCTCGGCGTCGTCGCGGTCCTCGCCCTGTTCCTGCTCCACGGCGCCACGTTCCTGGGCCTGCGGACGGAGGGCGTGCTCCGTGAGCGCAGCCGCCGCTTCGCCCTCGGGATCTGGCCGGTCGCGACCGTCCTCGTCGCCGCCTTCGGCCTGTGGTCGCTGCTCGGCCAGGGCGACGGCATCGCCGTCCTGGGCGTCGTCGGGGTCCTGATGGCGGTCGCGGGCCTCGTCGGCTCGGGCCTGGCCCTGCTGAAGGACAACGAGGCCATCGCGTTCGCCGGCACCGTGCTGACGATCGTCGGCGCCGCGGTCCTGCTCTTCGCCCAGCTGTGGCCCAACGTCCTGCCCTCGACGGGCGACCCGGCCGGCACGCTGACCGTCGCCGAGGCCGCCTCGTCGCACTACACCCTGAAGGTCATGACCTGGGTCGCGGTCCTCATCGCGCCGGTCGTCTTCCTCTACCAGGGCTGGTCGTACTGGATCTTCCGTCACCGCATCACCTCGGACGGGTTCTCGACGGCGAAGTCGCCGCTCGACGCCCTGAAGCAGAGGGCCGCCCACGAGGGCTGATCGGTGAGGAGGCCCCGTGGTCGGTCGGGGGGCCGACCACGGGCGGTGCGGGTGCGGGGGATCCTCGGAGATCCCGCACCGCGCATCGAGCTTGCGAGGGGCGTGCCGGGGGGCGCGCCCCTCGTCGCGTTCCGCCGACGTCCGCGGCCGTGCGCGGCGCGACGACGGAAGGACGCGGGGACGGGCCCGACCGGGCCGGCGCCGGCGTCAGCGGGCCAGGCGCGCGAGCGGCAGCCGCGCCCGCAGCACCGTGCCGACGGTCGCGCCGGGCTCCAGCGTCAGCTCGCCGCCGGCCAGACGCGCCCGCTCGCGCATGCCGGTGACGCCGAACCCGGCGCGCGCCTTCAGCCGCGCCGCGTCGACGCCGCGCCCGTCGTCCCGGACGGCCACGACCAGGTCCGGGTCCTCGGGCCGCACCTCGACGACGACGCGCTGCGCCTCGGCGTGCTTGACGACGTTCGTCAGCGCCTCCTGCACCAGCCGGTACACCGTCGTCTCGGACTCGGGGCCGAGCGTCCGCGCGCCCTCGCCGCCGGGCAGCTCGATGGCGACGTCGATCTGCAGGCCGCTCGTGGCGCCGACGTCCCGCGCGAGGCTCTCGAGCGCCGGCTGCAGGCCGAGCTCGTCCAGCGCCGCGGGGCGCAGCTCGGTGATCAGGGTGCGGAGCTTGCGGATCTCGAGGCCGACCTGGTCGAGGACGTCGTGGACGGCGTCGGCCAGATGGGCGTCGGCGCCCTGGCGCAGCGCCGTCGACAGGCGCACCTGCAGGCCGGCGAGGCCCTGCAGCGTCTCGTCGTGCAGCTCGCGGGCCCACCGGCGGCGCTCCTGCTCGGCGCTGTCCAGCGCGTCGCGCAGCCGCTGCTCGCCGACGGTCTGGGCGGTGGCGACGGCCGTCGCGGCGCTCGCGGCGAACGCGCGCAGCAGCTCCTCGTCCTTCGGCGTGAAGCCGTCGTCGCTGTCCAGGCGGTCGAACGCCGACAGCACGCCGAGGTTGCGGCCGCGGAAGACGAGCGGGACGAGCAGGGCGGTGCGGGCGTCGCCGATGCCGAACGTCGACGGGTCGCGCTCGAGGGCCTGCGTGGTGACGCGGCGCGGCTGTCCGTCGCGCAGCACGGCGCCCTGCGTCGAGCCCGCGATCGGCAGGCGCTTGCCGGACGCGGCGCCGTCGGAGACGCCGGCGGCCGCGGCGACGACCAGGTCCTCCCCGTCGGGCAGCGAGATCACCATCGTCCGCGCGTCGACGAGCGCCCGGCCGCGCTTGACGATCAGCTCGAGCACGCGCTCGAGCTCGGTCTCGGCGCCGATGGCCCGCGCGATGGCGGTCGTCGCGGCCAGCCCCTCGTTGAGCTGCTCGAGCTCGTCGTGGCGGCTGCGCAGGCGCGCGTACAGGTTGGAGTTCTCGACGGCGACGGCGGCCCAGTCGGCCAGGATGACGAGCGCCTCCTCGTCGGCGGCGTCGAACGGCTCGCCGCCCTCCTTCTCCGTCAGGTAGATGTTGCCCCACGCGGCGCCGCGCACGACGATCGGCACGCCCAGGAACGTCGTCATCGGCGGGTGGCCGGCGGGGAAGCCGAACGACCGCGGGTGCGACTGCAGGTCGTCCAGGCGCAGCGGCTCGGGCTCGTTGATGAGCACGCCGAGGATGCCGCGCCCGTGCGGCAGGTCGCCGATCGCGCGGTGGGTCGTGTCGTCCACGCCGCGGGTGAGGAAGCGGGCCAGCAGCTCGCGGCGCTCGTCCAGGATGCCGAGGGCGGCGTAGCGGGCGCCCGTCAGCTCCTGCGCGGCGACGAGGATCTCGTCCAGCAGCGTCTCCGGGTCCAGCTCGGACACGAAGGATCGGCCGACCGCGATCAGGCGGCGTAGGCGGTGGTCGTCGAGCTCCTGGACAGCCATTGGGGGGGTCGGCCCCGGAGGGGGGACGTGGCCGACGCAGGCAGTGTGACGGATCGCGCGGGCACGTGCACGGCGTTTACGCCGTCGGAGGCGCGGCGCGCCGCGGGGGCTCGGGACGGGGCGTCGGGGGCGCGGGCGGGACCGCCGTCGCGGGGCGCCGACGGCGCCGGGGAGCGGACGCCGTCCGCTCCCGGGCGGGGCCTAGGCGGCCGCGGGCTCGGGGCGCAGGCCCGGCGCGGCGACCGGCACGCGCGCGCCCTCGGGCATGACGAGCACGGCGCAGCGGGCGCGGCGCACGACCTTCGTGCTCACGCTGCCCAGCAGCAGGCGCAGCACGGCCCCCTGGCCGCGCGAGCCCAGGACGAGCAGGTCGACGTCGCGGCCGAGCGACAGCGCCTCGTGCACCGGGTCGCCCTGGTGCAGCTGGCGGTGCACGCGCCGCACGGCCGGCAGGTCGGCGGTGGCGGCGGCCAGGGCCGCCCGCGCTCCGGCCCGCGCGTCCCCCGACAGGCCGGCGTCGGCGAAGGCGGCGCGGTCGTGCCGGGTGTCGACGACGGCCAGGACGGTCAGCGCCGCGTCGTGGCCCTGCGCCAGCTCCGCCGCGCCGCGCACGACGCGCTCGCCGGCGGGCGTGCCGTCGAACATGACGCCCAGGCGGTCGAGGCGCGCCGGGGGCTCGTCCGGCGCGACCGCCACGGCGCAGGGCGCGCCGTGCAGGGTCGCCTCGGAGTTCGAGCCCAGCAGCACGTGGCCGGCCCCGCGCCGCCGGCTCGAGCCGACGACGATCAGGTCGCACATCGTCTCGGCGGCGATCCGGTGCAGGCCGCGCGAGACCGAGGACGCGGCCGGGGCCACGTACTCGACGTGGCCGCGGTGGCCCAGCAGCGCGCGGGCGTGATCGAGGTGCGCGGTGGCGTCGGCCGGCGCGGCGACGCCCAGACCGCGACGCGTCGCGGGCACGACGCTCGCGACGATGAGATCGGCGCCCGGTCCCGCCAGGCGGTGGGCCAGGCGCAGTGCGCTGACCGATGCGGGCGTGCCGTCGAAGCCGACCAGAACCCGGGTGAACATGACGCTCCTCGCAGAAGGGATGATCCGAAGGTAGGCGTCCCACGCGCCCGGGGCATCGGGCGTTTCCCGCAGACCGATCCCCGCGGGATCCCGCACCGTAGTTTCCCCGGACGACCCTCGCGGGCCGCTCCGGTGGCGGACGGGGCGACGCGGCGGGTAGCGTGTGGAGGGATGTCCTCCTCTGCCGGCCCCGTCACGCGCGTCGCCCTGGCCGACGATCACGCGATCGTCCGCAGCGGGCTGCGGCTCGTCCTGGACGCCGAGCCGGATCTGGAGGTCGTCGCCGAGGCCGGCGACGTCCCGGCCGCGCTGCGCGCCGTCCGCGCCCACAAGCCCGACGTGCTCGTGCTCGACCTGAACATGCCCGGCGAGCCCAGCCTGCCGGCCATCCCGCAGCTGCTCGAGGCCGCGCCCGGGCTGCGCATCGTCGTGCTGACGATGCAGCAGGACCCGGCGTTCGCCCGCGAGGCCCTGCGCAACGGCGCTCTCGGCTACGTGCTGAAGGAGGCCGCCGACGCGGAGCTGGTGCAGGCCGTGCGCATGGCGCTCGAGGGCCAGACGTACCTGCACCCCTCGCTCGGCGCCCGCATCGCCGCCGCGCCGGTCGAGACCGGCCCGCCGGACGACCTGACGCCGCGCGAGATGGAGGTCCTGCGCCTGATCGCCCTGGGCCACACGAACACGGCGATCGGCGAGCAGCTCTTCCTCTCCGTCCGCACGGTCGAGTCCCACCGCGCGCACATCCAGCAGAAGCTGCGCCGGTCCTCGCGCGCCGAGCTCGTCCGCTACGCCCTGGACCACGGCCTGCTCGAGCCGAGCAAGCCGTCGCCCGGCCGGTAGCCGCCCGCGTCAGCGCGGCGGCAGCTGCTGCGCCGCCCAGCGGTTGCCGTCGGGGTCGGCGAAGAAGACGAAGCGTCCCCACGGGAAGTCCTCGACGGGGGACGCGTCGACGCCGCGGTCGACCAGCCACGCCCGCGTGGCGTCCGCGTCGGCCACGACGACCTGCAGGCCACGGATCGATCCGGGCTCGGCGTCCGTGATCCCGCGGCCGAGCGCGATCGAGCACGCCGACCCCGGCGGGGTCAGCTGCACGAACCGCAGGTCGTCCGAGATCACGTGGTCGTGGTCGGCGTGGAAGCCGGCCCGCTCGTAGAAGGCCTTGGCGCGGTCGACGTCCGTGACGGGGACGGCGACGAGCTCGAGCTTCATCTCCATGGTGCTGCTCCGGGACGGGCCGCCCCCGATGGGCGGCCGGTGCGGACACCGTAGGCCGGCCTGCGGCCACATCGTGGCCGCTTTGCGCCGGTCGTGCGGGCGGCTACGGCTGCTGCGCGGACAGCAGCCGCTGGAGGAAGCGCTTCGTCTCCTCCTGCTGCGGCGCGGTGAACAGCTGCTCCGGCGTCCCGCGCTCGACGATGCGGCCCTCGTGGAGGAAGCAGACCTCGTCGGCGACCTCGCGGGCGAAGCTCATCTCGTGCGTGGTGATGACCATCGTCATCCCCTCGCGCTTGAGCTCGCGCACCACCTCGAGCACCTCGCCGACGAGGAGCGGATCCAGCGCGCTGGTGATCTCGTCGAGCAGCAGCGCGCGGGGCCGCGTGGCGAGCGCGCGGACGATCGCCACGCGCTGCTGCTGGCCGCCGGACAGGCGGTCGGGGAACTCGCCCTCGCGGCCGCCCAGACCGAACCGCGTCAGCAGCTCGCGCGCCCGCTCCTCGGCCTCGCGCCGCGCCACGCCGTGCACCTTCGCGGGCGCGAGCACGACGTTGTCCAGGACGGACAGGTGCGGGAACAGGTTGAAGCTCTGGAAGACCAGGCCGAGCCGGCGGCGTGCGTCGACGACCCGCACGGACGGGTCGGTGATGACCTGCCCGTCGACGAGGACGTCGCCGTCGTCGATCTCCTCGAGCAGGTCCACGCAGCGCAGCAGCGTCGACTTGCCCGACCCGGACGCGCCGATCAGCACGACCGCCCGGTGCTCGTGGACGGCCAGGTCGACGCCGCGCAGCACGGGCGTCTCGCCGTAGCGCTTCGTGACGCCGCGCAGCTCCAGGACGGGCGTGCCGTCGGCGGGCGGGACGGTCGGGTCGGTGCTCACGCCGGGGCCCCCGCGTTCTGGCGCACCCGGCTGCGGTGCTGCATGTAGTCCACCAGCCGGGCCAGCGGGATCGTCACGCACAGGTAGAGCAGGGCGGCGGCGATCAGCGGCGTGTAGTTGAACTGCTCGGCGGCCGAGATCTGCGCGATGCGGAACGCCTCCTGCGGGCCGAGGATGCCGACGATCGCCACGTCCTTCTGCAGGGCGATGAAGTCGTTGAGCAGCGGCGGCACCACGCGGCGCACGGCCTGCGGCAGCACGACGTGGCGCAGCGCCTGCGACTCGGACAGGCCGAGGGCGAGCGCGGCGGAGCGCTGCGCGGGGTGGATCGAGTCGATGCCCGAGCGGAAGACCTCGGCGACGTACGCGGAGTACGACAGCGTCAGGGCGATCGCCCCGCAGACGAGCGGGTCGGTCGGCACGCCGGTCAGCTCCAGGGCGGGCAGGCCGAAGCCGAACAGGTAGACGAGCAGGATCGTCGGGATGCCGCGCAGCACGTCGGTGAAGACCGTCGCGACGAGCCGCAGCGGGAAGAGCACCGGCGCGCGGGTGCTGCGCAGGACCGCGATCAGCAGGCCCAGGACCAGCACCCCGAGCTCGATGATCACGAACAGCTTGACGTCGAGCCAGAAGCCCCCGAGCACGTCGGGGAAGTGCTTCGAGAACTGGTCCGTGTCGAAGAACGTCTCGCGGACGTTCGGCCACCCCGGGCTGGTGAGCAGGACGGCCGCGAGGCCGCCGAGCACGACGATCGTCGCGACGACGGCGACGAGGACGTCGCGGCGGGCGCGCCGGCGCTTGGCGGCGGCGCGCACCTCGCGCCGCGACGGGGCCGTCGCGGCGTCCGGCGCGCCGGCGGGGCTCGGGGTGGTCGACATCCGGGGCGCGGCCGCCTACTGCAGGGTGGGGACGTCCGCGCCGCCGCCGAGCCAGCGGTCGGTGATCTTCTCGAGCTCGCCGTTCTGCCGCAGCGACTCGATGGCGTCCGACACGCAGGCGGTCAGCGACGAGCCCTTCTTCAGCACGGCGCCCCAGCGGTCGCCGCCCGGGGCCTCGAACTGGCCCAGGATCGACGCGCCCTCGACCTGCGCGCCCGTCAGGTAGAACGCCGTCGGCAGGTCGACCACGACCGCGTCGACCTGGCCCTGCTTCAGCGCGGTGACGACATCGTTGGAGGTGTCGAACACCTTCGGGTCCTTCGTCGGCTTCACCGACGCCGAGACCGCCTTCAGGCTGGTGGTGCCGATCTGCACGCCCAGCTGCGCCTGGCGCAGCGCGGCGAACGTCGCGTCCTTCAGCTTCGAGCCCTTCGGCACGACGACGGCCTGCGGGGCGGTGAAGTACTCGTCCGAGAAGTCGACGGCCTTCTGGCGCTCGGGCGTGATCGAGATCTGGTTGAGGTCGAAGTCGAAGCGCTTCGGGCCCGGGGCGTAGGAGGAGTTGAACGACTCCGTCTTCCACGTGACCTCGTTCTTCGCGAAGCCGAGCTCGTCCGCGATCGCGTAGCCGACGGCGCTCTCGAAGCCCTTGCCGTTGCTCGGGTCGTCGTCCTCGAAGTACGGCGGGTACGCCGGCTTGTCGGTCGCGATCGTCAGCTTGCCGCCGGTGACCAGGTCGAGCTGGTCCTTCTGGCAGGCCTGCGCCGACGCGGTGGTCGTCGGCGTGGAGGAGGACTCGTCCTTCGGCTCGCCGCACGCGCTGACGGCGAGAGCGGCGGGGACGAGGAGCAGCGCGGCGAGCGCACGGGATGGGTTCATGGGAGAGGGCGGTCGATCGGGGACCGGCGGCGGAGCGGCACGGGGGCGTGCGGCCGCGGTCCGATGAGCGACCAGGAAGGGTACCGCCGCCGAACGCCGGTTCGGGCGCCGGCGGACGGGTGGACGGTATGTCGGACGGGGCGGGCGCCGGGTAGCCGGCGTGCGGTCGCCCGCCGCCGCAGGTCGCCGGGCCGGTGCCGGGCGAGGCCGGCGCGTGCCGCGGCACGCCTGCGGTCGGACGACCCGATGGCGGGCGGAGGGCGTCGCGCCGCGCGGGCTACTCCTCGGCGTCGGCGGCCTCGGCCGCCTCCTCCTCGGCGCGGCGGCGCTCCTCCAGCAGCGCGACGATGCGGTCGGCGACGGGCTGCGAGGACGCGGGATTCTGGCCGGTGATCAGGTTGCGGTCCTCGATCACGAAGGGGGCCCACGGCTCGCCGTACTCGAACTTCGCACCGCCGTCGCGCAGGCGATCCTCGAGCAGCCAGACGACGGTCTCGCCCAGGCCGGCCTGGTGCTCCTCCTCGTTCGTGAACGCGGTGAGGGTGCGGTCGGCGAAGGGCCAGGAGCCGTCGCCGCGACGCGCGGCGAGGAGCGCGGCGGGGCCGTGGCAGACGGACGCGACGATCTTCGCGTCGTCGTCGAGCATCGTGGTGAGGATCCGGCCGGTCGTGTCGTCGACCGCCAGGTCCTCCATCGGCCCGTGGCCGCCGGGGACGAAGACGACGTCGAACTCGTGCGGATCGATCCCCTCGAGCTTGGCGGGCGCCGTCAGCTGCAGGCCGATCGCGTTGAGCTCGTCGCGCAGCTCGCGGACCTTCTCCTCGTCGCCGTCGTTGGCCTCGGGCGCCAGGCTGCCCTCGTCGACCTTCGGCTCGGCGCCGCCGGGCGTGGCGATGGTGATGTCGTAGCCGGCCTCGTGGAACGCCCGGTACGGCGCGACGAGCTCCTCGGCCCAGAACCCGGTCGGGTGCTTCGTGCCGTCGACGAGGGTCAGGTGGTCGGCGGCGGTGAGGACGATCAGGACGTGGGTCATGCGGGGTCCTCCGGGAGGGACGGGGATGGCTGGCGCGGTCGCCGCGCCGGGACGCCCGCGGAGCGGGTGCGCGGGACGCGGCGGGGAACGGCGAACGTAGCAACCGGCGGGCGGCGGCCCGTGACGCGTGGCGGATCGGTGCGGCGCTACGACCCGGATCCGCCGGGCGGGGCGGCGGCGGGGCGAGGCGAGACGGCCGGGGCGGGGTCGGGGTTGGGGGGGGGGGGGGGGGGGGGGGGGACGTGGGCGGGCGAACCAGGAGGGCGCGGAGCACCACGGGGTGC